>NZ_SRUX01000006.1:52729-116281 GCF_004791545.1 Mesorhizobium sp. M4B.F.Ca.ET.214.01.1.1 | reverse complement strand
TCGGCCGGGCATATCTCACGATCGTCACCGACGTGGCCACCCGCTGCATTCTTGGCTTCTGCCTCACCCTCGAGAAGCCGTCGGCGCTGTCGGTCGCGCTCTGCCTGGCGCACGCCATGTGTCCAAGGGAGGCATGGTTAGCCGCGCGCGGCATCGAGCATGGATGGCCGATGTTCGGTCGACCACGGTCGCTCGTCACCGACTCAGCCAAGGAGTTCAAAGGGAATGCCTTCCAGCGCGGGTGCGAGGACTACGGCATTCGGATTCACTACCGGAATCGCCGCCGCGTCCACCAGGGCGGCGTGGTCGAAAGGCCGTTCTTGCGACGCAGCCCGGCTCTACCGGCAGATCCGTGGCGGACCGCGACGAATATCCCGCAGAGCGCCGAGCCCGTCTCTGCTTCGCCGATCTGGAGCGATGCGTCGTGCTCGCGGTGATCGACCATAACCTTCAGCAAAACGCGAGGACGTTGAAGGTGCCGGCGACACAATGGAACCGGCTGGCGCACGATTTGCCCCGCTTCGACGATGATCCTATACGGGTCTTGCTGGCATTCATGCCTGGGACGGAGAGGCGCATCTCGCCGCAGGGTGTCAGCATGTTCGCGTTGGACTATTTTTCACCGTGGCTGGGCAGCCTCGTCCCGCAGCGGGACCGGCTCGGCCGGCTCGAGGTGCGATGCGACCCTCGCGACATCAGCCACATCTACATCCGGGATCCCGACAGACGGGAGTTCCGGCCGGTGGCGAGAAGAGACGGGATCACCACACCGACGACGCTATGGGAGCACGAAGGTGACCGTGCTCATCGACGTGCCGCAAACGCCCGATCGGATGTAGAGAAGGTGACGCTTCGCCGCCGGATCGCGGAAATAGCGGGTGGGCAGAAGCCTTCAAAGGCGGACGTGCGCGATGCCGTCCGTCGAGCACACGCGGCCGAAGCGCCCAAACCCTATGATGCGATGCGTCCGGCGACGCCAGCGCCTGCCGAGCATCCGATCCGCCAGAAACGCCGTCTGCCGGTCGAGGATTGGTGACGTGGTGGACCATCTGCTCGACCACGTTCGCCCGGTTCTTGACCGCAGCATGGAAGAGCGGATCGCCTATATCCAGGCGCCGCGATGGATAGGACATCAGGTGGCAGTCCAAGCGCATGAACGCCTTGCCGTGTTGCTGTCCCGGCCGCCGGCGTTGCGGACCCGAGGCCTGATGCTCGTCGGACCCTATGCCAACGGCAAGACGATGATCGCCGAACGGTTTGCTGTCGAACATCTGAGAACCGCCGAGCAGCAGCGGGTGTGGGTGGTCCAGACGCGTGAGGGTGCGGGCCTCGCCCATTTCTATGGAAGCATCCTCGAGGCATTGCGAGCGCCAACCGGCATGGGTCGTGGTGTCGACCGCAAAGCCGAGCAAATCGATCGCCTGTTCGACAGCGTGAAGCCCAGGATGCTGATCTTCGGCGAATTCCACAATGCGCTGCGGGGCCGAACGCGGGACGTCGAGGCGGTTCTTGCCTTCCTCAGAAGGATCGGCCGCCAGTTCGACATTTCACCGATTCTGATCGGTGAGGTCGCCGTGTACGACTTCATCAACCAGACCGCCGAAATGGCGACCCGATTCGACCTGCATGCGGTGCCGCGATGGCGATATGGCGAGGAGTTTCTCGCGCTGCTCGACAGCCTCGAAGCCTCCATGCCGCTCGCCCGCGCTTCCGATCTCTCGGATGAACCGATGGCGCGGATGATCTTCCAGATCTCCGAGGGCCTGATCGGCGAGATCGTGGCGATCGTCTCTGCGGCGGCCGTGGCGGCGGCAAGATCTGGCGCGGAGCGGATAACGACAACGGGCATCGAGGCGCTGCGCTACATCCCCGTCTCGAAGCGCCGCCGGGCGCCGGTGCGTGACCGCCTGCTGTGAGCGGAGCGCGCTTCGCCATCGAGATCCGTGAGCGATACGGGGACGTCGTTCGGGATCGGTGGCCCGTTCCATTGACCCGCAGCCGGATGAGCTATTGTCGAGCTGGCTCCACCGCCTTGCCATCGCCAACGGTATCGCGCCGCGGCCATTCGCCAGCGTCCTCGAGTTGGGCGACGGAATGTGGTCGCCGCGCCTCGATCTCCGGCTTCCACGCGAGGTCGCCACCCTGCGGACCGATCGGACGGACGTTCCACACGAAACGATATCGGCGATGGCGATGACTGGTCCAGCGTTGACGCCGCTCCTGCTGCCGTTGCGCGAGAACGTCCGCCGGAACCGTTCGACCTGGATGCAGTATTGTCCCCAGTGCCTTGCCGGCGACGCAGTGCCGTATTTTCGCCGTCCCTGGCGGCTGGCGACGCGCATCTCGTGCTTCGTGCATGGTCGCGGTCTTCGGGATCGATGTCCCGCCTGTCGAAGCGGCGTTGCATCCTTCGACCAGACCGAACTGATGCCGCAGCACTTCTGCGCCCGATGCGCCTTCGATCTGCGCACGGCATCGAAGGTCTTCGTCAAGGCGGCGGCACGACGGCTGGAACGATCGATCGACGATATCTGCAAGGTGGAGATGGCCAAGGGATCGATGATGATCGGCGACCTGACTTCGCGCCTGCTGGGCGCGCCTGTCGTTGCAGGCGTCTCATTGGGGAAGACGCTCACGAACCTGTCCACGTCCTCGCGCATCCGCTGCTTCGAATGGCTCGCGGACAAGCCTGTCAGCTGGTTGATGACAGATGAGGACGATGCTGTCGCCCGGCGGCGTCGGCTCGTCCTGGCTGCAGGCGGCCATGACCGGTTGATTCCGCACTTCTCGGATTTCATGGACAAGCATCAAGGATCGCCGATGTCTGTGCGGTCACCCCCGACCGGCGCCGACCTTGCTGCTCTGCTCGAGGCCTATTCGCGCGCCACTGACGATGCGATCAAAACGAAGCGTCACCGTGTTCTTGCGGTCCCACGCGGATAGGATTGCTGCCCGCGAACCACCCATCCATGGTGAGCAGCATGCTATTCATCACCGGCAACGCCCGCATCTTCTTCCCGGTCACTGGAAAACCCCGGCGTGATGTCGCCCGCCAGCAGCTTCTCCTTCGACAGCAGGCCTGCGTCCTCGAGCTTTTCGATGTCGGGAAGATCGCGCAGCGTGTCGAACCCGAACTGCAGCAGGAACGCCTTGGTCGTGACATAGGTGTAGGGCGCGCCTGGGGTCGGGCTGCGTGGGCCTGAGGCGATCAGGCCGAAGCCGCGCAAATTGCCGATCAGGTCGCGGCCGATTTCCTTGCCGAAGAAGGAGGACAGTTCGGCACGGGTGATCGGCTGGAAGTAGGCGATCGTCAACAGCACGAGTACCTCCGACTGCGAAAGGTCTAGCGTCCGCTCGCTGGCGCCGACGGCCGTGCGGATGGCGTCGGCATAGGCCGGCCGCGTCAGATGCTTCCAGCCACCGGCGACCGCCACCAGATCATAGGGCCGACCGCGCAGTTCCTCGCGGATATCATCGATGATGAGATCGATATTGCAGCTCTTGCCGACGATACGCGCCAGGGTGTCACGTGTCACCGGCTCGCTGGCCGCGAAGATCGTCGCTTCGACGCGGTTCATCCACTCCCGCCAGCGAACCTCCGCCGGCAGGTGGTCGAGATCGCGATCGAACAGGCGGTCGCCTGATCGATGGTCATCTGACCGGCCCTGCCCTCGCCTCTTGCGGTCCGCTTCAGCCATTTCCTAAAGCCCGTAGATGCGGAACGTGGTGCGGCCGGACAGCTCGCGCACGGCGCCGAGATCGACCAGTCGGTCGAACAGGCGCCGCAGGCCGCGGTCGCTCATCCCGGCGATTTCTTGCGACGCCACGAGCGCATCGTCGGACAGCAGCTTTTCGACGACACGGTTCGCACCCTTCGCGCGCAGCTTCGGCGCGACGGCGAGCAGCCGCTCGGCGCGGCGGCCGAGCTCGGTCGAGAGGTCGATCGCCCGCAGCGCTGCGCGCGCCTGAGCCACGAGCAGGCCCTGCACCCTCTCCCCGCCTGGCGCCTGATCCCTCTCCGTCAAACTGGTTGTTCTCACTCGCACGCCACGCGTGCTTCCGCCCGATGCAGGCTGCGCTCCCAGAAGCGGCACCGCATGCGGCCATCCCAATCTTTGCGCGAGCATGGCGTCGGCGAGCCACGAACCCGAATAGCGTCCGAAGCCATGGCGCCCGGCGCTCGCGAAAGCACCGGCCAGCATCTCGACAACTCCCTCTGCCGCAGACAGCTGGCCGATCTCGTCAACCAGATCGGTGACGGCTTCGTCGTCGCCGGCATGGCCAAGTTCCTCGTGCACGGCGGTGAGGCCTGCCTCCGTCAGCAGATGTTCCGGAGGGCGCGCCGCCAGGCGGCGCCAGGCCAAAAACGTCCGGCCGGCGGGCCCGACATCATCGCCCGGGCGGGTGAGCAGCACGGTGTCGCGCAGCGCCGCCTCGTCCTCGGTTCGCCCCGCCTGCCGCGCGGTCGCCGCGGCGGCTGCGAGCGCCAGGCGCTGCCGCCAGGCACCCGCCCACCGCTCCTGCCGGCGCACCACGGCATCCAGCGCGCTGATCGCAGCACCGGCCGCAATCGCAGCATCTTCAACGGTTTGCGCGGCCTCAATCGCCTTGCGCAGCCAGGACGGCACCGGCGCCGCATGCGCGACCGGCTCGGAGCCGAGCAGCTGAGCATGGAGGAAGGGAGACGGTCTGGGGCGGAGAATCATTCCCCGCAGCATGAATCAGCGCGGCGCTTTATGCAAACATTCCAGCAAAAAACCGCCGCGCCTGTCGACGTCGTTTTATGTCCGGTAAGCTTGCCTTATCGGACGTAACCGAAGCGCCGCTAGCGCAGCACCTGCAGCCCGTGCTTGTCGACCACAAACAGCAGCTTCAGCGCCATGCCACTCGGCCGCTTGGCGCCAGTCTCCCACTTTTGCACCGTCGATTCGGATGTGTTCAGATAGCGCGCAAACACCGGCTGGCTGACATGGTTCTTCTCCCGCAGCGCCTTGATCGCGTCGGGCTCGATCGCCGGCGGCACCGTCAGGCAGCTCTCGTCGAAGCTGCGCATCGTCGCCTTGTCGATCGCCCCGACCTTGTAGAGCGCGCTCGCCGAGCTGTGGATCGCCTCGAAGGCGTCGGACTTGTATTTTCTAGCCCTGCTCATGTGCATATCTCCAAAAAATCTCCGTCAGCCCAGCATAAGCCTTGGCCAGGCTGCGGAACTGGGCGAGTTCGTCGTCATCAATGTTGGCCCTGTCCTGCTTGGCGAACAGATACTCGTAGACCCAGAACCGACCGGATTTGGCCAGGATGATCGATCGGTGCCGGTTGTCGTTCAGACGCTTCTTGAACACGCCACCGCCAAGATCTTCGGCTTGTCCCAACGCCACCTGCGCAATCGCCTTGCACAGTGCCACGTCGCTGATTCGCGCCTTGCGCGCCGCCTTGGCGAACCAGGCCGGCTTGAACGTCCGCTGCGTCATGGTTTTGTATAGCACCAGGTGCTATGGATTGCAAACGCTGTGGTGCCGCCGCCGAACACCGGTTGGCCGACAGCCGGTCCCGTACCGCTAGAGGGTCTACACGTCAGTCAGATCCTCGGGATATCGGCCACCGCGCGCGTGGAACAGCCACCACGTTTGCGCGCCGCGCGTTGAAACGACCAGACAGTGGGGCTCATCCAGCGCCGGCTCGATCAAGCCCAGACGGACGAGCGCAATGATGGTCTTTTCGCCGATCGACTTGTCATGGTAGGAAAGCCCGGGCACGACAAGGCGCCATCCCGGCGTTCCGCGCTCGGTCGTGGCCGCCGCGAGATAGCCCATTTCCGATGGCGACTCGCCATGCCCCAAGGTGAACAGACAGATGCTCCAGAAGGCGTTTCGCGGACGCGGCGGGATGAGCGCCCAATCGAGCGGACCGTCCTGCGCCGCCGGCTCTTGGCTTTGCGACGGCCGGCCCACCGGTTGTCCTCAAAGCCTTGGCGATAGGCCTTTTCCAGCGCCCGGGCGATGGCGCCCGCCGTGTCGACGGCCATGCCGTATTTCCGGTCATGGCGGTCCTTGGCCACGATGTCGCGGGCCATCTCACGAAACCTGGCCTTGCGATAGGGATCAGCGGCGATTTGCGTTGATTTCTTGATCGCTTTCTTGATCACCGAGGTTCCCTTCGGGCAGGTCGCTGTCGCGCTGGCGTGTACGGATATGGGCCTAAGCCTGCGGGTGCGTGAGATGCCGATGCAATGGACAGCCTCGCTGTTTGGCTGCAAGCTGGCGCCGACTCGACTCTTCTGATTCAATCGCACAATTGAGCCATGGACAAGCTACTGAAACCAGATGGCGCGGAGTCCCATCAAGACCCGCAAGCCGCCCGGCGTCGCGACAACGGCCCGCCCGGCGAATTCGCAGGTCTGCCCGACATCGTCGATCTAGTCATGGAGATGGGACGCCCATCGCGGTCGCCGGCGCATCTCGAAGCGCTCGTCGAGACGGCAAAAGACTACGCCAAGGCCGCCAGCTCCGAAAACACGCGAGACGCCTACACCAAGGACTTTTCGCATTATTCGTCCTGGTGTCGCCGCAACGGTTTTGAGCCCTTGCCCCCAGAGGTACAAACAATCGGCCTCTATATCAGCGCCTGTGCCTCAGGCACCGCCGCCGGCGAGCCGAAACGCGGCATTCCCGCCCTTTCGGTCGCAACGATCGAGCGGCGCCTCTCCGGCCTGGCCTGGAATTTTACCCAGCGCGGATTTTCTCTCGACCGTGCCGATCGCCATATTGCCACCGTGCTCGCCGGTATCCGCAGAAAACACGCAAAGCCGCCGCGGCAGAAGGAGGCCGTCCTCGGCGATGACATCAAGGCAATGATCGCGACGCTCGGGCACGATCTGCGCGGGCTGCGCGACCGCGCTATTTTGCTCCTAGGCTTTGCCGGCGGGTTGCGGCGCTCGGAAATCGTCGGCCTCGACGTCGTGCGCGACCACAAGAGCGACGGCGCCGGCTGGATCGAGATTTTTGCCGACAAGGGCGTGCTGGTGACGCTGCGCGGCAAGACCGGTTGGCGTGAGGTCGAGGTCGGCCGCGGCTCCAGCGATTTTTCTTGCCCGGTTGTCGCGCTGGAAACCTGGATCAGGCTCGGAAGGATCGCGCGCGGTCCGCTGTTCCGGCGCATCTTCAAAGACAACAAGACCGTCGACGTCGAACGCCTTTCCGACAAGCATGTCGCCCGCCTGGTCAAGCAGACGGCGCTCGCCGCCGGCGTCCGCTCCGATCTTCCGGAAGCGGAGCGTGCGCTGCTGTTCTCAGGGCATTCGCTGCGCGCCGGCCTTGCCTCCTCCGCGGACATCGAGGAACGCTACGTACAGAAGCAGCTCGGCCACGCCTCGGCCGAGATGACCCGCAAATATCAGCGCCAGCGCGATCGGTTCCGGACCAATCTCACCAAGGCGAGCGGGCTGTAGGAACCATAAGTCCCCTGCCCTGCCGCTACTCAGTGCGTAGCAGCGGGAGTCTGCTTGTCGGAAGCTCGTCCTAGGACGACAGGGCACGGCCTCAGGCTCCCTACCTACGCGAGGCGGAGCGGCTTGCCGGCGAGGCCTGATGCTGCAAGAATCGAGGAGTTTGTGGCGCGAACGCAATACCCATCGCGCGCCCTGACCCTAGCCCGAATTGGCCAACAAATCGTAAACGCGGGAGCGCGCATCCATGGAAACCAGGATCATCGACAGCCGCAACGATTTCGCGCAATGGGCGATCGATAGGTCCAATGCGATCCTGATGGATCAGGGTTCGGAACTCGCCACCGCGGCCCGCAATGGAAACGAAGCCCAAATCGGTGAGACAGCACAGGCGCTCGGCCAGGCGATCGTCGATGCGCTGATCGAGGCCTTCGACGGTCTCGCAGGCGACGAATGAGCCACCGCTTGGCCCGCACGACTGGCTGCACCAATGGAAACGGCGGCCGGTACGCGGGCTCCCAGATCCACCAGCCATCATGAATTCGGACTGCGCTGAATCCGCTTCGGCGGCATCGCGAGAGGACCGCTCTTCGGGCGCATCTTCAAAAGACCGTCGATGTCGAGCGGCTCTGCGACAAGCACGTCGCTCGCCCGGTCAGGCAGACGCGCTCGCCGCCGGGGTCCGCTCCGATCTTCCGGAAGGGGAGCGCGCGCTGCTGTTCTCAGGGCACTCGCTGCGCGCCGGCCTTGCCTCTTGGGCCGACATCGAGGAGCGCTACGTCCAGAAGCAACTCGGCCATGCCTCGGCCGAAATCCAACCTCACCAAGGCGTCAGGGCTCTGAAAGCGCTCTCCCCTCCCCCGGTCGGGGCTGCCTCATGGTGCTCCGGGAGAGCAGGATTTTCACCTTAGCGCTTCAATTGAAATCGGGAAGTAAAACCGACAAGGTCTTCGGCGCGGGCGAGCGGCCCGATCAGGGTCTTCAGGGGCAGATCGGCGAATTCATAAGCCATTGATTCCTTTGTATCCGATTCGCGAAACGGAATCTATCTGGGCATTAACTTCCGTCACAGGCGATATCTTCCGCGGCAAAGCTAACTATCGATAATCCCCCCTTATCGATAGTGATTGAATAGTTCGCTGATTCGACTCTCAACCGCTCATATCAAGCGATTACTTCCATGTATCTGCTGCGCTATCCCCGTCCTGGCGATGGAGTGTCGCTCCTCACCTCCTCCACCACTCACCAGCCCGACGGGAATATCGCCCGCCAGCAGCTTCTCCTTGCTGAGCAGCGCGGCAACCTCAAGCGCCTCGAAATCGGGCAAATCCCGCAGGTGTGTCGAGGCCGAAGTGCAACAGGAAGGTCTTGGTCGTGACGTAGGTGTAAGGCGTGCCAAATTTGCGGGCTGGGCGGCCCGGAGGCGATAAAATCCTGCAACCGGAGCGCCCCGATCGGGTCGCGGCTGAACGCCTTCAGGGTCCAACACGGCCATTGCCGAAAGCGCAGCCTTGTGACCATCCGCCAGCATCGCTGCGACGATCGGCTCAAGCGGTTTCTGGTCGAGGGCTCTGATGACCTGTTTGGCAAGCCGCAACCCATGCGCTCGATCCCCCGTAGAGCTCGCGGTTTCCCTTTTCGAAGGTGCGCACGTATGGAGTTCGCATACTCCATCAAGGGTTAGGGTGATCGGACGCAAAGCCTTTTGGTGCTGGATTCTTGCGAGCGCTGGACCGGTCGCGGCGAAGCGGCCGCGCTTTTTTCAGCGGCCATGGTTCGCAGATCGGGCACTCAAGCGACCTCCGAATACAGCCTCTCGATTGGAGCCGACGGGCGGCTCCGCACAGGAACGCTCCCCCTTCGCGCTGCGGCCAGGTGCCATCGGAGAGCCCTCGAAACGGCCTTCATATACCATCGACGCAATCCTCTTCAGCCTGACATTGCCCGCTCAGTCTGAAGTTCTGAACGGGAGTGCTTCCGAAAAGGCATGCCCGGCAGGAGACTGAGCTCGCTGCCGGGCCGGGTACGCCTTGGGAGGTGGCGTAAGTCAATGATTCTCGCACAGTGGGAACCACTCAGTCCGCTCATTTTTCGGAAGCGTGCATGTACCGTGCCAAGGCAAAAAGCATTTAAAACGCCCGACAGTCAGCTTCCCTTACGTTGCGTACTCGACATTGTCGGCTATCGGACAATGCCGAACGTGCGTCGGCATCGACCGACGCCTGAACCAGAGCGCACCCGCAGGACGCTTCGCAGCCGTGTCGACCTGGCGAGCTGATGCGACCAAGTACTAGTTCCGAACTGTTCGACGGCTGACGCACAGGGCGGACTGTTACTTTGCAAAGAAGGAAATCTCTGTATCCGCCATTCATAAGGGCGCGGCCACGAGAGACGGCGCGGTGAATGCGGTCGCGCAGATGGTCGCGAGGATCCCTTCATTCGTCATCGACGCGGCGTTGACCAATCAGCGCTTCGGCGAGCTCGCGATGTGAGGCCCCGGCAAGCGATCCGTCGAGCGCACGAAGAACGAAGTTTAGACGGGGACCGCGTTTTTCCCGCGGAAACAAGCGGGCAGGCAGACGTTGACCCACACTTAGAGCATTGAGCCACTCGAGCGCCCTTAGGCGGTGCCTCAAAAGCTTCGCGGGCCAGATCGCCTCGGTTCGGAGACAGACAGGGTGCAAGATATCCGCGCCAGAGACGGCGAGCTGGAGCGTATGCTCGGCATTGCGAAGAAGAACATGTTGGCCCTTGCCGGGCGCCAGCAGGACCGTCGCACGACATGGCAATGCCAAGAGTTCGTACGGCGTTGTCTCCGACGATGCTGGCAGATGTTCTGCAATGACTGGCAACACATGGACGCACCAGAGCGGAGACCAGAAAACGATCGAATTTCGCCCATAAGACTCGGCGAACAGAACACCCCAGCGTAACAGGTCGCCGGCCGACGCGACCACGTCAAGCAAGGGTCGGTAAGACCAGCTATTGGCCTGCTGGCATGCAGCGGTCACATCACGCTGGAAGGCTGGCTTGCGGCGCAAAAACTCCCATGCCCTTTCGCGCGGCGTCATACCAGTGGTGTAGTCGTATGATCTTTCATCCCGCCAATCAGCCTCGACCGCGCCAGTCACGAGAACTGCAGGCACGACTGTGCCCCCTTGCCCGCCCCCACGGACGTCGAAACATCATGCCATTTGGCAAAGCACCGGCGCCGAAGCCACCAGACCTCGATGACGCCATTTCGTCGAAGCATGTGTCGTTGGCACTGTCCAGGGCAGAAGGCGCGCGTAAATAGAGACCAGGCTGTCGATCCCGCGCAGCGACAGCAAGCGCGGCCTGAGCACGCGAAGGGAGTCGCTTTGATAGGAGTGACCGGCTCCTGGGTTCCGTTCAGGACGTTCCCTGAAGACTCAGTGGCGTGGCGGTGGCTTCGACGCTGGTTGTGGGCAGGTTGTCGTAGCCCGGGCGCTATAAGCTTAGTCATCTGAGGTCTCCTGGGGGAAATTTCCGCCATTGGAGGCCAAGTTTCACGCTATGCCAGCCTGTATAGTTGTACAGGTGAAGCCGACTGGTCAGTGGACCGCAAACGAACGGGCGAGGCGCTTCTCTTTGGTGATGCTCGCGCCGCGCTTTCTTTGCGGACGGTATGGAGATGGAGCGCGGCTTGCCCCTGTAGCAGCCGATTTCACAACCAGACTTGCGCCCGCACTGCCCCTGTTGCTGCGGCATACCAATGCGTGGCGTCAGGAAGACATCGTCGACCATTAGCCGTCTCGCTGAGATACTACGCCGAGCCCGAGCTCCCCCTATCCTAGACCCTCGTATCGCATATCGGACGGCCCCACATCAGCCCAAGTTGCCATGGGGACCAGCCCCATGCGTTCGCCCGAATGCAGCTTCCTGGCTTGATCGACAGACTTCAAGGAATGCAATCAAGGGGACGGTGCAGGCCAGATTGCGGCAGGGCTTGGGCAACCATCAGGTCGCCCAAGCGGTGCCCCATCCTTCTCCTCAGAACTCCGCTGCTTCCAGCTGGCGGCTGAAACCCACAGGCGCAGCCAGCTTGGTCGCTAACCGCATCGATCGCCTCATGGTGTCTGCCATGAATCCGTGTGCGTGAAGCGCTCCAGAGCGAAGATGTTGGGCGTCAACCAAGTTCACCAATGAGCTTCACTGCTCGAGTTCTGCACGGTGTCACCGACTGGCGCCGGAGGTTGATCCGGTGATTAGGAGGAGCACTCGTTGTCGGATTCTCGACGATGTCGGACATGTGACACAACGCTTCCAGAGCGATCGCATTGTTCCGAAACGATTTTCCCAGTTGGCACGACGGTTGCGATCCTATGCGCAAAAGCCCTGCGATGCCGCACCGACTGGAAGAACTCATCAATGATCACGCTTTTCGAACATGTGGGCGCCGCTACCAACACTGAGCGTTCCCGAGCCGACGGAAGCCTCTATCCCTTCTTTCTGAAGGCTGTCCGGACATGAACGCATTTGATGTCCGTCCAACGCTGGATGCTCCCGACGACGATCCCTATCTCTGGCTTGAAGATGTAGAGGGCGAGCGGGCACTTGCCTGGGCCGCCGGCCAGTCGGCAAAGACCCTGAAGCACTTCGGTGGAACGCAGTTCGAGCGCGACCGGGCGGCTCTGACAGCCATTTTCGACAATCGCGACAACCTTCCCCTGATCGCGCGCCGTGGTCAGTACCTCTACAATTATTGGCGAGATGCCGGAAATCCACGCGGACTGTGGCGCCGGACCACCCTTGCCGCCTACATGAAGGCGGATCCCCAATGGGAGCTACTGCTCGATCTAGATGCTCTAGCGGCTAGCGACGGAGAGGATTGGATCTGGGACGGCGCGTCCGTCGAGCCGGAGAGACGGGAAAGAGCCGTTCTGCGCCTGTCGCGCGGCGGCAGCGACGCGGTCGTGCATCGCGAATTCGACCTGATCTCTCTGAGCTTTGTCGCCGACGGTTTCAATCTCCCCGAGGCCAAAGGGTACGTTAGTTGGCTGGACCCTGACACGCTTCTGCTTTCCAGTGCGCTTGGTAATGGCATGGCCACCCGCTCCGGCTATGCGCGCACCGTGCGACTGTGGAAGCGTGACGCGGATCCCCTCACCACGCCGGTAATCTTCGAGGCCGGGTTCGAGAGCCTCGAGGTGTCTGGTCATTCGGACCGCACCGGCCGCAGCGAGCGCCTTTGGTTCATTGAGAAACGGGCCTTCTACGAGAAGATCAGTTGGATCGGCGACAGGAGCGGGCCGAGGACGCAGATCGATCTTCCTCGCGACGCGTCGTGGCGGGTCTTCGGCGACTGGCTGGCGGTAAGGCCGCGCAAGCCCTGGACGGTGGGAGGCACCACCCATCCCGCCGACGCGCTGATCGTCATCTCGCTTTCCTCTTTCCTCGCAGGCGGACGCCGTTTTGAGACCCTGTTTCAACCAGGGGAAAGGCGCTCTCTGCAGTCATTCTTCTGGAATGACGAGAAGCTCATTATCTCTTACCTCGTCAATCTCGTACCGCGTTTCGAGATGTTCACTCCCGGCCACCAGGAATGGACGCGCCGAGTCCTGGACACCCTGCCCGCCGAAGGGACTGTCCACGTCTGGTCATTCGATGCGGCAGTTCACGAGACCAATGGAGAGGTCCTGGTCTGTGCTCAGGATCCGATCACGCCGCCGCAGCTCTTGCTATTCGATCTCAATGCCGCGCCGTCTCTCAGCGCTTCAGCAATCCTGAAGCGCAGCCCGGAGAATTTCGATGCATCCGGACTGGTGGTCACGCGCCACGAGGCAGTCTCTATCGATCATGAGCTGATCCCCTACACGCAGGTTGGTCCGGCGAACGGGAACGGAGATGCTCCGGTTCACCTTTCCGCTTATGGCGGGTTCGGCACATCACTCCTGCCCTACTACAACTCCCCGCTGGGCAAGCTGTGGCTCGAGCGCGGCGGCACGTGTGTGGAGGCGAACATCCGCGGCGGCGGCGAGTTCGGCACCCGCTGGCACGATGCCGGGCGCAGGGAGGGCAAGCGTCTCGCCCATGACGATTTCGCCGCCGTTGCCGCCGACCTCGTGCGAAGGGGCATCACCCTGCCGAGGCGGATTGCCGCTGAGGGCGGCTCAAATGGCGGCCTGCTGATCGCAAACATGCTGACCCGCTATCCTGAGCATTTCGGGGCTCTGTTCTGCACAGTTCCGCTTATCGACATGCGTCGCTACACCAAGCTCTTGGCGGGCGCGAGCTGGATCGACGAATATGGCGATCCGGACAAGGCTCACGATTGGGCTTTCCTGAAGGAAATCTCCGCCTATCACGCCGCGGCGCCGGGACAGCCCTATCCGCCTATCCTGATCGCCACCACGAAACGCGACGACCGCGTCCATCCGGGCCATGCGCGCAAGATGGCCGCAAAACTGCAGGCTCTTGGCTATCCCGCTTACTTCTACGAGGCCAGCGCAGGCGGGCACGGCTACGGCAAGGACAATCGGGAGCAAGCCGCATTCATCAGTCTAGGCACCAATTTTCTCCGCAGCGCAATCGGCTTCAACGATCACCTTCCGGAGATGGCGGAACGCGTTGCAACGCAAGAGGAGCGTTTGAGCTCCATCAACAATTCATTCGAGCAGGAGACGAAATAGTGCAGTGCATCCTTTCTGAACATCAAGGAGTGAATATCATGGCGAGAACGCGAATGGGCGTAGCGCGGGCAATAGCAGCGGCGGTGGCCCTGATCATCGTGGGACAGCAGGCCGTCGCCGCGGAGCCTGCGCAAACAGAGACCGTCCTGGCGGAGACGGGAGCCTCGGTCACCGAAGCGCCAAGCCCTTGGCAGGTCCGCCTGCGGGGGTTGGGCGTCGTTACGAAAGATCTGGGCTACGTTGATACGCTTCCCGGCTCCGGTCTTTCCTATTCGAACACGGTGACGCCGGAACTCGATATCTCGTATTTCTTCACCGACAACATCGCCGCCGAACTCATACTCGGTACCACCTATGCCAACATCGCGGGCCAAGGGACGATCGGTGGGTTGGGCAGCATCGGCAAAGTTTGGCTGCTGCCGCCGACGCTCACGTTGCGGTACCATTTTACCGATTTCGGCGCGTTCAAGCCCTATGTCGGCGCCGGCGTGAACTACACGGTTTTCTATAACCAGGACACCGGCAGCGCCGACGCTCTCAAGGTGAAGAATACGTTCGGCACGGCGCTGCAGGTCGGTTTCGACTACATGGTGGACGAGCACTGGGGCGTCAACTTCGACGTGAAGAAGCTTTTCCTGAAGCCGGACTTCGACGTCACGGTGGCCGGCGCGAAGCTGACGGGGAAGGCGGAGCTCGATCCCTGGCTGATAGGCGCAGGTGTCACCTACCGCTTTTGAATATCAGAGTGAAGTCTGCTTCCCGACTGCCGGTTTAAAATGAAGGGCGCCTCGCGCGCCCTTTTTTACGGTCGACACTGCAGCGCAAGACCTCATGAAGCTATGTCGGGCGGGGTTCTCTTCCGGCGGACCAAGAAGGTGCACTGGCCGACCGGCCTTGCGCCTGAGATGGAGCGCTTAGAAGCGCTTTGGATCGGGACGGGCTTTGGTATTGTGGGTGGAATGCTTCAGCCAGACTATTTGCCAGCATCGTCTCCCGGACGTCATGTCTGAGCTTCGTGTCAGCGCAAGGCGAACACGCGGCTCCTAGATGCCGACACGATGGCTGGTTCAGCCATGCTGCGACAGTTGCCTGTTTTTCCGTTCCTTTGCTGTTCGTGCGCTAGCCGCAACGCTCCATACTAGTCTCGCGTGCCTGTCCCCGTGGGGTGGGCGGCAGAATGCGATTAGCCCCGCTGAAAGCGGCGGGCCGCATCCGAAGGACCGTAACGAAGAGAAGGAGCTGAAGCGAGAGCGAAGGTTGCGGGAGGCCGCGGCGGGCCTAAAATGGGATGCCGACCAACCCCCACGCCCCAGGAAAGGCTGACAAAAACCGCAGCGGCCGACTGTCCAATAGGGTGCGCCCGCGCGAGGGCGAGCCAAATGGCAGGGGCTGCCGGGGGCCCTAAGAAAAGCGGGTTGGGTTCACGAGCCCCCGGCGCGCGCCATCAGGCCGCCAGCCACTTGGAGGGCTGGTGTATCAGGCCTGTTTGTCGGGCCGAACCAGATCCATGTGGCTGACGCCGAGGGACCAATGCCAGTTCATAGATCGTGATAATTGTCGGATTTCTTCGGCCTTTCTCCAAGCCGCTGATGTACTGCTGACCGAACCCGGAAATCTCCGCAAGCTGCTCCTGCGTCAGACGCTTCCTTTGCCTGATCCTCTGCACATTCCGTCCGACCAACTTGCGCATAACCGTCGCAATCCTTGTGGTCCTGGGCCTTCAACTTGCCTTCTCCGCGCGTGGATTCGCAGCAGACAAGCGTGATGACGCAGGCGGTCGGCATAATTGTGGATGCGCAGCATGCCGAAGCGTGACTCAACGGGCAGCTTGCGGCAGCAAGGGAGACCTTGCGGAACACTGGTTGAGTGTAGCCCGGCCGCGGGGTCCCCGGGCTGGTCTTGCCCAACGACCGAAAGCATTGCGCCACCTACCGCTCCCCATCAACCTGCGCCTTGTCAAGGAGATGCTGCTGGAGCTCGGCATTACCTTGTCCTGACGCCCGGCGAGCAAGATCTGGCTCGAACTTGGTAAAAAAGTCGTCACGTAGCGATATCTGCCATCCGACTTCGGCATTGTGACCGGTAAGTGGAGGTTCCCAAGTTTACCATTCAGAGAGGCGATTGCAGCTGACGCGCGGGGTTCACTACCACCGCGCTGTCGAGCGATGACTGACGGGCCGTTAGTGATCGCTCCGCCTGGAATGTCGCTAGAGCGTGTCTTCAGTTAGGGGATTCCCAAATCAGTGTTTGAGTGAATCATAGGTGGTCGGTTTGATTTGGGGAACCGGCCGATGCGGCGATACGGACTTCGTGACGACCAGTGGGATCGGGTCAAGGATTTCCTGCCCGCCCGTGAGGGCCATGTGGGCGGAACGGCGCAGGACAACCGGCTGTTTGTCGAAGCGGTGCTCTACCGCTACCGGGCGGGTATTCCCAGGCGCGACCTGCCACCGCGTTTCGGGGACTGGAAGATTGTCTGGCAACGCTTTGACCGGTGGGCCAAGAGTGGCGTTTTTGACCGTATCTTCAAGACTTTGGCCAGTGATCACGACAACGAGTACATGTGGCTGGACGCAACCATCGTGCGGGCGCACCAACACAGCGCCGGCGCCCAAAAAAGCGGCGAAAACCAAGCCATCGGACGCTCCCGAGGCGGACTGACCACCAAGATCCACGCCGTGGTCGACGCCTTGGGCAACCCCCTCGGCTTCTCTTTGACCCCGCCAAGCCTCCGATCTTGGCCAAGCTGGGCCGCTGCTCGACCAAGTCAACCCACAAGCCCTTCTTGCGGACGAGGCCTACGACGCCGACGCCCTCATCCAGACCCTCAAGGACCGCCGAATCACCCCGGTCATCCCACCCAAGGCCAACCGCCTCATCCCGCGCCAGACCGATTTCGCACTCTACCGCGAGCGCAATCTCGTCGAGCCGTTGTTCAACAAACTCAAACACTTCCGCGCCATCGCCACACGCTGTGACAAGACCGCGCGCAATTTCCTTGCCGCCGTCCAACTCGTCGCCATAACTTTCCTCCTCAACTGAGGACACGCCCTAGATCTTGCCGCAATCGAGCCGGTTTGCCGGCCACGGCATCGGCGGAAACGTCATTCATCGTCCCTGCGGATGAGCGCTACAGAGGGACCTACCAGCTGCACTCTTGAGCTATGATCCAACCTTGGTAATCGCTCGTCTCGCGTCACTCAGGTAGGTGTCATCGCTGATGGGCGCGGGCGCCCACTACGTCCGCAGGCTCAACAGAATCTCACACGGATCAGCGTCGAGGGCCGCAGTTACGTCGAGAAACTCAATGATATCGAGACGCCGCTCTCCACCCTCATATTTCGCCACGAAGGATTGCGGACGACCAAGCTTCTCAGCCACCTGCGCCTGCGTCAGCCCTTTGATCTTGCGCAGTGAGATCAACTGGGCCAGAAACCGCTGGTGGCGGGGAGATCGAAGAGATTTGGGCATTTAGGTGAACCGGTCAGGTAGAGACCGGCTCAGCGACTAATCCCCGTTTCGGATTATCCCATTTTGGGATATTCTGCCTTGGATCCAGCGATCAAGATGCGAGGTTCGCGGCAGACATGAATCGAACAACGGGAACAGATAGGACTCAAAGCTCAACACTGCTCGACGAAGTCCCTTGGTCAGACAGCATCACGAGCTACGACAGGCAGCATTCCACCATCTACCTGCGCATCCTCGACGCCTGCGCCGACAATGCGAGCGTAGAGGAAATGGCCGAACTGATTCTCGGCATCGACCCCGTCCTTGAACCGGTCCGGGCCCGTAAGGCTATCCGCAGCCATATAGACCGCGCGAACTGGATGATGACGACTGGCTACAAGGAACTGTTCGCCGGCTGACGCACGTAGATGGCCAGTCCTTTTCAGAGAAGAAGTCCCGGTACACGCCATTCACCACCGCGCGACACGGAGATGTCCCATGAAGCACAGCTTGGCCTCCTTGCCTTTACCTTTGCGAAGAGCCTGGCATCAGGATCGGTGGTCGAGCCATGTGTACCGTTCGACCGCTTCTGGCCATGGAAATCCGCTTCGGCGTTGCGCCCGCCGCCTTGAGCCGGCGGCTCGCCCGACGATGTCGCCCTCCAGCAACCGGTCGCGGTTATTGGAGAACACAGAATGATCTCAGGCCGCATCGTCAACGCCAATCCCGACGAACCAGCGGAACAGAAGGTCGTATTCCAGCAGCTCCATCAACAGCCGCTCCGAGCGGATCGAATAGAACGCCTGTAATGGCATCGCCCGCAGCAGCTTCTCCGGCGGGATCGCGATGGCCGTCCGATCGGCGAATACAGCACCGCGAATCCCGCTCTAGTGCCGAAGCGCTTCGCTCACGATTAACCGGATCGCCCGCAACGGATGATTGCGCCGCAGCCGCGCCTCAAGGTCGACATAGCTGAACAGTTCGCCAGTGCGATCGTCGCCGCCGCGCACTCGTCACCTCCGACCCCTTCGGTACCAGTGATGGAGTGGATGCCCCCACCCGACGGCATCGCAATGTGCCAAATTGGTGATGTCGGAATCATCCAACAAGGAGAGGGCATCCATGAAGGAAGTTAGCATTATCGCCGTTGACCTGGAAAAGCAGGCTTTTCAGATTCATGGCGCCGCGGCTGAGGGGTCGGTTGTCTTTCGCAAGAAGCAGTCGCGGTCGCAGTCTCTGGCGTTCCTGAGCCGGCAGCCGGCCTGCCTCGTGGCTATGGAAGCTTGCGTGACGTCGCATTACTGGGGACGCGAGACCATGAAGCTGGGGCACACCGTCCGGCTGATCCCGCCAATTTACGTGAAGCCTTCGTGAAGCGACACAAGAATGACGCGGCGGATGCCGAAGCCATTGCGGAAGCTGCATCGCGCCCGACCATGCGCTTTGTTGCCGTGAAGAGCGAGGAGCAGCAGGCCCGGGCGATGATCTTCCGCGCACGCGACCTGCTGGTGCGCCAACGCACGCAGTTGATCAATGCGCTACGCGTCATCTGGCCGAATTCGGCATCGTGGTGGCGAAGGGTCCCGTCCATCTCGAGAAGTTGAATGATGCGATCGATGAGTTGGAGACGGGACTGCCGCCGATGGTCCGCGGATCGGGCGGACCTATCTCGATCAAATTGCCGTCTACACTGAAGAGATCGCCGATCTTGAGAAGAAACTCCGTGCGGAAGCGGCAGGGGGTGAGGTGACGAAGCGGCTGCAGACTATGCCGGGGATCGGGCCGGTCACGGCCTTGGCCGTCGAAGCGTTTGCCCGCCGATGGAAAGCTTTCGACGCAGTCGCGACTTCTCCGCCTGGCTCGGGCTTGTGCCTCTGCAGAAGTCAACCGGCGGCAAGCAGATCCTTGGCAAGACCTCGAAATGGGTCAGCGCGACATCCGCAGACTGCTGATCGTCGGCGCCAGGGCCGTGGTGCGATGGACCGCCCGCCGCGGCGCGCCGAAGGGATCGTGGCTGGCCGGCATGATCGGTCGCAAGCCTCGCCTGGTGGTCGCCATCGCGCTGGCTAACAAGATGGCACGAGCTGTATGGGCCATGCTCACGAAGAAGGAGAATTATTGGAATCCGGTGGTGGCAGCCTGATCGGGCCAATCGTCCATCGGTGTTGCGAGGAGGTCGCGAACGGTAAGGGCAAATGATCGATCAGATCGGGATCAGGAAAGCCAGTGTGATTCACGGAGCCATGAGCTCGCCCACAGTGATTTGAAACCTGATCCGCGCATCTCCATACCTGCCCGCGGCCATGTCAACGAGCCGCAGTTGTGAGGCCTGACACATGACCGCACTCGATCGCATGCTCTGCGCTTCGAAACCAACTTGCAAAACCGGGGGCATCCACACATGAATCACCGCTGCGGTCCGCTGGCGAGTGCCTTCAGCCTGCTAGCGTTAAAGTGTAGTCTCCCACGTCAACAGCTTACATGTGTTGGCCTTCCGTAACAATCGGAGCTGCTGCAAGTCATTTGTAGGCTCCAGAGTATTCTACGGCCTTAAAGCTTCAATCTGAAGTGGCACCGGGCATCAAATCTTCTTATGGGGACAGAGCTTGATCGAGATCAGCTATAATATCCTCTGGCGTTTCCAGACCAATAGAAAGTCTAAACACTCCGTCCCCCGCCCACTTCCTGTATTCTTCCAATTCCGCACCGTGCATTTGCCAAGTCGTTTCATTGAGCTCATCTGTGGCCAACGAGCAAATAATGCTGCGCTGATGTCCGAGGGAAACAGAGTAGTGTATCACCTGTAGTCGCTTCGACAGCTGGATGCACGTATTTGTGAGATCCGCTGTCTGAAAGGAGATCATTCCGCCAAACACGTCCATTTGCCGCTTTGCGAGCTCGTGCTGCGGATGAGACTCCAGTCCCGGGTAGGTGACGGCAATAACCTTTTGATGCTCTGACAGAAACTCCGCGACTCGGAGCGCCGTGTTAGACATCATAGTTACACGCGGAAAAAGAGTATCAATACCGCGCAATATAAGCCAAGCATTTTGCGCGGAAAGTGTAGCTCCCAAATAGACGCCGCCGCTTTTGCGGATCTTTTCGACCAAATCCTTACGCCCAGATACTATACCTCCGAGTGCATCGCCGTGGCCATTCATATACTTGGTGAGTGAGTGGATAACCAGATCGGCGCCAAACGAAATAGGTCGTGTTGCGACAGGTGTGGCTATAGTAGAATCTACCACTAACATGATACCGTGGTTCCGTGCTACCTCTGAGACCGCCGCAAGGTCGGTTAGGCGTAGTATAGGATTACAGGGAACTTCAGCCAAAATTATCTTTGTATTTGGGCGTATGGCAGCCTTAAGGTCTTCAATCCTTGAAAGATTGACAGGTGTAGTTTCTACTCCGAACCTGGGCAGTTGACGTTGCGCCAGTTCGTTAGCTCCCGGATAGGAGACATCGCTGATGATAATATGATCACCGCTGCTCAGCAACGCGAAGTAGGTTGCTGCAATCGCTGCGATCCCAGTTGCAGTGGCGACAGAATCATCGGTTCCTTCGAGCGCTGCGACCCGTTTCTCAAGCTGCCTTACCGTAGGGTTCGTCCACCGAGAATACAAGTAAGGTAGCGCCGTTAAATCGTTATTTGCGCTAGCCGAAAAGTTCCCTTCCCCAGGAACCACTAAATGGTTTACCGACATCGAAATGTTGGGCCCAATGGCCCTCGTATCTGGGTCAGTGTTCAAGCCCGCGTGGAGCGCTAGGGTCTCCAGACCGAATTTTGCATTGTGACCTCTGTTTCGCTCAGACGGGGAACTTCCACCGATGGTCATATTGCGCCTCCTTTGCGTCGTGTCTAGTCACTCATCTTAATTCCGCATTGTGCGCCCTTGCCGCATTTTTTACCCCGCCTTTGCAGCAAATAGGCAATTAACATAAACTTTTGCGGTTAGATGGATGGAAAGATGAAAATGGCGCATTTTAGAAACTGTAGCAGCTGTGGTTGATTCTGAATGACCTGCTGCTCTGGTCCCTGAAAACAGAATGGTTCGAAAGTGGAATTCTCCGCGGCAACATCCCCTGGTTGGGAGGAGCGGAATACGATGAAGACATCGAAATTTTCGGACGCGCAGAAGGCGTTCATTCTGTGACCTGATGAGGTGGACGGCCTCCGCTCCCGGCATCGCAATGTGCCAAAGTGTGGCTGTCGAAAGTCACATGAGGGAGAGCCGTCCATGGAGAAGGTTAGCACAATCGGTCTGGATGTCGCCAAGCACGTGTTTCAGGTGCACGGCGTTGACGCGCAGGGCGCAGTGGTTGTCCGCCGGAAGTTGCGTCGCGACGATGTAGTCGCATTCTTTACGTCCTTGCCGGCGTGCTTGATCGGCATCGAAGCCTGCGCAACGAGCCATCACTGGGCTCGTGTCCTCACGGCTCTGGGGCATGAGGTTCGCCTGATGCCTGCGTCATACGTCAAGCCATACGTGAAGCGGCACAAGAATGATGCTTCGGATGCCGAGGCAATCTGCGAGGCGGTCACGCGACCGACGATGCGCTTTGTTCCGACAAAGAGCGAGGAGCAGCAGAGCGTGTTGATGCTGCATCGCGTCCGCGAGCTTTTGATCCGGCAGCGGACAATGCTGGTGAACGCCTTGCGCGGCCACTTGGCGGAGTTGGGCATCATCACTCGTCAGGGTGCTACAGGGCTGAGCATGCTCGTTGCGTTGGTTGAGGACGAGGGGCACGACCTCATTCCCCCGCTTGCCCGATCGGCCCTCCTTTTTTTGGTACAGCAATTGCGTGAGGTGCACGAGAAGGTCGGTGAGCTGGACCGACAGATTCACATCTGGCATCGTTCGCACGAGTTGAGCCGTCGCCTCGAAACGATCCCCGGCATCGGTCCGATCACCGCCAGCGCAATCGTTGCGACCGTGACAGATGCTTCCCTGTTCAAATCCGGCCGGCAACTCGCGGCTTGGCTTGGCCTGGTGCCGCGACAGAACTCATCCGGAGGGAAGGATCGGCTCGGGCTGATCAGCAAGCAAGGCGATCCCTACATCCGTCGCCTTCTTGTTGTGGGAGCCCATGCCGTGCTTCGCTTCTGTCGTAAGGCCAAAGCGGCACCCACTCGCTGGGCTGCCGAGCTTCTGGCGAAAAAGCCGTACAACGTCGTTGCGGTGGCCTTGGCAAACAAGATGGCCCGGATCGTCTGGGCGCTGATGACTACGGGCAAGCGCTTCGCGGATTCACCGGCGTAGTGACGTAGTCGCAGACCCGGAACCGCCGCCCACAGGCGAACTGGTCATGGACGAAGTCCAGCGACCAGCGCGCGTTCGGCTTCCTCAACCAGGATCGGCGCCCGCGTGCCGACCGCTCGTCACCGTGCCCGGCGCTTGCGCACCGTCAGTCCCTCCTCGCGGTAGAGCCGGTAGATGCGATTGACCCCTGATGCTCGCCCTCTCGCTGGAGCAGAATGAACAGGCGTCGATAGCCGAAGCGGCGGCGCTCGTTGGCGAGGTCGCGTAACGTTGTGCGCAGCTCCGTCTCCGGCGGACGCGGGGACCGATAGCGGACCATCTTGCGATCGGCACCGACGAAGGAACAGGCCGACGCTCCGACACGCCCATGACGCCTGCAGATGCGCGACGGCTTCGCGCTTGGCGGCGGGCCCTACCATTTTTTGAAAGAAGCTCGCGCAGTGCCGACGCTTCGAGCATCTGGCCGGCGAGCAGCTTCTTCAGCTTCGCGTCTCGTCTTCCAAGGCTTTCAGCCGTTTGGCATCGCAGACGTCCATCCCGCCATACTTCAGTTATACAGCGTCGCCTCGGAGATCCCATGCTTGCGCGCCAGGTCGCCCGCCTTTGCTCCCGCCTCATGCTCACGCAGAACCGCGATGATCTGCGTCTGTATTCGGTGTCCTCCAGTCAAGGCGTGACGTTCGATGCAGGTTCTTTGCTTCTGTTCGCGGTCGGCACGCAGCCGCCGGCATTATGGTCCGTGGGTCCGATCGGTTCAAAGCTCTTCGGCGTGCTCGGGAAGCGGCAACGACAGATCATGCGAACTCGTCCGGACCGCGCCCTGCATCGAGCGCTCGCTATTCCGTGGACAGCTCAGCCTAAGCTGCTGACCAACGGAAATCCTGTTCGTCAACCCACATGCGGTGAAGGGTGACTGCCATTCGTCAGCCAGGGCGACCTTCGCGCGTCGGGCACCCTGTCGATTGGCAATCTTCATTGCCCAAGCCTTCATGCTCGACCATCGGGTCGTCGGGCGCAGGATGACGTTGGCCGCCTCGAAAAAGGCCGTTCGCGTCTCACTGTCACCCACTTTGGTGATGCGACCGACCCTGTCGACTTCTCCAGACTGGTATCTTCGCGGTGTGAGGCCGAGATACGCACCGACCGACCTGGATCGGCGGAAGCGCTTGGGATCATCGATCGTTGCCCTGTAGGTGAGCGCGGTGACGGGTCCTATGCCAGGCATGGTCATGAGGCGACGGCAGATGGGATCCACTCGAACCGCTCTCAGGACGAGCCGGTGCAGATCCGCCAGGTTCTCGCGCAGACACCTGTGCATCCGCAAGAGCGGTTCAAAGATACCCAGCAACAGCCGATCCGCTCCGACCGGCTGTCGAACCCTTGCCTCGAAACGAACGCGCGTGACGGCGCCAATCTTTAGCCCCAGGGGACGCAACAAGCCTCGGATGACCTGCTCGTTGGCAGTGACCGCCCTGACGGCAGCCTTGCGCGCGGCGGTGAGCGTGCGCAGCCTCTGGCCGGCAGCGGACTTCAAATTAACTGCCTTGAACCAACCTGTGCGAACAATCTGTGCAATCCCCTGCGCGTCATTCCGGTCCGTCTTCACCGTCATCGCGCCCAGAGCCGCTTTGACATGTCGACTCTCGAGACACACGACAGGGAAGCCCTCGTCGACCAAGTGTCCGCCGATCCACTCCGATGTCGCACCGGCTTCCAAGCCAACGCGAACTAGATCGTCCCGCCATCGCTGAAGTGCAGCCGGCACAGCATCTCGCCGGTCTCGGCGATAACGCAAATAGCTACAGCGTCGAGTGAAGTATCCAGTCCTGCATAAACGCTCATGCCGATCTCCTCTTGCCAGGTCGGCTCTGAGCATCAGACAAACGTCATGATCCGAAAAGGGGCCAGGCGTTCAGCGAGCTGAACCGAATACCCCATCTCTTCCGTAAACCGCCTTCTCTTCATCAGCCCCTCCTTCAATCGAGGCCGGACTCTAATCTCAGATGGAGGAAATTACCCGTGGCAGGTCATCTGAAGCAGGGCGCGGACGGGATTCCGGTCGCGGAGATCAGTCGTCGGGCGGGGATCAGCCAGGCGACCTACCTCAACTGGAAAAAGAAATACGACGGACTGTTGCCGACGGAGATGAAGCGGCTGAAGCAGCTTGAGGACGAGAACGGCAAGCTCAGGAAGCTGGTGGCCGATCTCTCCTTGGACAAGGAGGTGCTGCATGACGTGATCCGCCTAAAACTGTGAGGCCTGGTCGCAACGCGAGCTGGTGGCGCAAACGCGTGGTGAGTGGGGCGTGTCGATCCGGCGGGCACGCCGCGTTCTCGAGTTCGACAGGTCGAGCTACCACTACAAGTCCCGCCGCCGCGATCAGGCCGGCATCGAGGCTCGGATCAAGGACATCTGCCAGACGCGGGTGCGCTATGGATACCGACGCGTGCACGTGATGCTCACCGCGCGAGGGGTGGGACATCAACATGAAGCGAACCTATCGCATTTGCAGGGACCTACGCCTGCAACTCAGGAACAAGACGCCGAAGCGACGTGTGAAAGCGAAGCTCCGGGACGACCGCCAGGAAGCCGTCGGCCCGAACGACGTTTGGGCGATGGACTTCGTCCACGATCAGCACGCGACAGGTAAGAAGATCCCCGTGCTGACGGTCGTGGACACGTTCTCACGCCACGTGGCCGTGCTCGATCCTCGGTTCAGTTACCGAGCCGAGGACGTGGTCCGAGCCCTGCAGCAGGTCTGTCCGCAGGCCGGTTATCCGAAGACGAGCCTAGCAACGAATTTGAGACGCTCGTCCATACGGTTGCACTCTGCCAAGGCACCTTTGCTCTCCTCGCAAAGGGCTAGAGTTGTAGTGCACCCCGATTCTGAGACACGAGAAGGACACCGAGTTCGTCTCGCGCGACCTCGACCTATGGGACTAAAGAAGTCAGGCTCTTTCGCAAACGAAGTCTGAATCGTCGGCATTGTGGATGTAGAAGTGGCCGACGAGGCGGCCTGCAGGGCCAAAGACAACCCAGCCGCGGCCACAGGCTGGGTCGTTCTCATCATGTCCCTCCCACTAGAATTCCGCGCAGGCTGAGCCATCGCGGGCCATATCGGACATCGAGGAAGCCCTTGAGGGCGCGAAGGGATCTCGCCATCCGCCAGACCTGTCAGACGCGTTCCGCGTCGTAGGCCTTGTCGGCGCCGATCGTGATCGCCTGTGGCCGCTCCGATCGAGGTTCGATCATGTGCAGTGCGGCCATCCGCTCAGCATGTCCGTCGGCCAGTGTCAGGCAGGCGTCGACCAGCAGGCCGTGGCGGTTCTCCATCAAGCCATGTCCCATAAAGCACAGCTTGGCCTCCTTACCTTTGCCCATGCGATAGAGCCGGGCATCTGGATCGGTGGTTGAGGCATGTGTGTCGTTCGAGCGCCTGTGGCCATGGAAGTCCGCTTCCGCGTTTCGCCCGTCCCTTCTGCCGGCGGCTCGCCCGAGCCGTCCTTCGGTTTGACGCTCTTCATCAATGCCCACGCCTCGATCAGTGTGCCATCCACCGAGAAGTGGTCCGTAGGAGACCAGCATGGCGGCGCGCTTTGAAGCGTCGGCGAAGACGGGCAAGGTCCGCAGGTTCAAGGAGTTCGTCGACGGCGCCGCCAGTTGGAGCCGCGTCGAGCGCATCATAGCGCGGGTCGAGGCCGCCGCCCAAAGTGCCGATACCCGCTTCATCGTAACCAACCTTGCAAGTGGCAAGGCCAAGGCGCTCTACGAGGATGTTTACTGCCGGCGCGGCGCTGCCCAGAACCTCATCAAGTCTTGGAAGACGCATCTCGCCGCCGACCGGACCTCCTGCACAAGAGCGAAGGCCAACCAGTTCCGGCTGTTCCTGCATGCCGGCGCCTACTGGCTCAAGTGGGGCTGCGCGCCGCGATCAGCTTCGGCGCCACTAGCGCTCCCGCTGCGCCTTCTCACCTCAAACTGGAGACCCAACCCCATGATGACCACACCCGAAACTGAACGCTGCCTGCGACAGCTGCGCCTGTCGGGCGTCCGCGACACGCTGCAGACGCGCGTGCTGCAGGCGCAGGGCGCAAACCAACTCTTCCTCGAGACCGGGAAATCCCACATCGCCAAGGCGATTGCCTATCAGGCGATCCTGCACAGCCACAGGTCCAGTATCTCGAGACCGATGACGTCTTCCACCGCCACGCTCTGAACGCCCCCGCGCAAAGCGAGGCCCGAATGCGAACAATCATCGACTGCGATCTCCTCGTGCTGGGCGATCTGTTCCTCGCACGCGCCATCTCCGAAGACGCCGGCGCATGGCTGCAAACCCTGATCCATCAGCGCTACAAACTATGGCGCAACAAACTGCGACGCGGCGTTATCGTCACTTCCAATCGGGTCGTGCAGGACTGGGGACTTATCTGCGAGGCAACACCATGAGCACGACGATACTCGATCAGCTGATGCATCATTGCCATCTGCTTGAGTTCGATGGACGCAGCTATCGCCTCAAAGAAGCCGCTGAAGCCCTTGCCCAGGGAAACAAAGTCAAATCAACATGCGGTGGCTCGATCGAGGGCTTCCTTTTCACCGAGACTAGCGATCCGACCTACCCTGCCCGATTTCCGAGTTCACTCAGCATACGAGCGACAAAGGCAGGACGCCCGCTTCGCCGCGGCTGAGCGACCACGAACTACACCTGTCAAGAACAGGACGGCGTAGTGCGCAAGCGGCTCGCACGATGGCATCGAACGGCTACTTGTCGTTT
The DNA here is from genome assembly GCF_004791545.1 of Mesorhizobium sp. M4B.F.Ca.ET.214.01.1.1. Classification (NCBI taxonomy): domain Bacteria; kingdom Pseudomonadati; phylum Pseudomonadota; class Alphaproteobacteria; order Hyphomicrobiales; family Phyllobacteriaceae; genus Mesorhizobium; species Mesorhizobium sp. M4B.F.Ca.ET.214.01.1.1. The sequence continues at coordinate 88,702 of NZ_SRUX01000006.1, read as the reverse complement.
TTCGGCGACCGACAAAATGGCATCAGAATGGGCAAAGTGCCTAGCGGTTTGATCTGTCTGCTACGTTCACGTCCTCTGTTCGTCACTCCATCATAGCAACACCCAAATTGCTTGTAGGATCGTCATGACGGTTTACAAAATTGCTCTTATTGGCTTTGGCGGCGTGAACCGGGCCTTGGCAGGGCTTATCGCGACAAAAAATCCGCAGTGGGATCGCCAGCTTGGCTTCCGTTTAAATATCGTCGCTGTCAGTGATCTCTACCTGGGCTCGGTGATATCACCCAACGGGCTTGATCCGCGGATGCTCAATGAGGCCAATTTCACCAAAGGTGGATTTGGGCAGCTTTCCGGCGGCAATTCTGAGGCTGACAATGAAACTGTCATCAAGCTGGCGCCAGCAGACATTGTGGTCGAAGCGACGTTCACCAACCCGAATGACGGGGAGCCGGCTGTCAGCCATTGCCGTTGGGCGCTTCAAGCGGGGAAACATGTCGTCACCACCAACAAGGGTCCGGTAGCTCTTGCCGCCCAGGAGCTCAAGACATTGGCCAAATCTCGCGGAGTGCGCTTCGAGTTTGAGGGCGCGGTCATGAGCGGAACTCCGGTAATACGACTGGCCGCCAAAACACTTGTCGGGGCCGAACTAAAGGGCTTTGAGGGCATTCTCAACGGCACCTCGAATTTCGTGTTGGGACGCATGGAGGAGGGGCTGGACTTCTCCTCTGCCGTCAAGGAAGCCCAGGCCCTTGGATATGCCGAAGCCGATCCGACAGCGGATGTTGAGGGCCATGACGTTCGACTCAAAGTCGTGATCCTTGCAAATGAGTTGCTGGGGGCAGACCTCAAGCCCGAGGATGTCAGCTGCGAAGGGATCTCGCGATTGTCTCCTCACGACATTGAAGCGGCCGCCAAAGAGAATTGCCGGTGGAAGCTCATCGGATCCGCGGCGCGTGGCCAAGATGGGATTGTAGTTGGCAGTGTTGCTCCAAAGAGGCTAGCCCAGGAGCACCCGCTTGCAGGAGTTGGTGGCGCAACGAACGCAGTTTCGCTCAACACTGCGCTGCTTGGATCCGTGACGATAACAGGACCAGGTGCTGGAAGGGTCGAGACTGCATACGTCGTTCTGTCCGATATTGTTGCCATCCACACTGCTCAGCCGTCGAAAGATGCAAAGGAGGCTGCATAATGCGCGGCGCTGCCCTGAGCGAAATGCCCTCGACTCAAGACATCATCGTGAGAAGTCCTTTCGATGGGACCGTTGTCGGAAGAGTGCGCGAGACCAGTGCTGCTGGTGTGGGCGCACTTCTGCAACGGGCAAAGCAGGGAGCCCAGATTGCAAGAACCCTGCCGCGACATAAGCGCTCTGCTATCTTGGAAAGGGCTGCTGAGGCAATCGAGGCCAACCTGGAAGAATTCTCGCTGCTCATCGTTAACGAAGCGGGGAAAACGATCGTGCAGGCGCGCAAGGAGGCAACTCGGTGCGTCAACACTCTCAAACTTTCGGCAGATGAAGCAAAACGAAATTCGGGCGAGGTAATACCGTTCGATTCCTACCTAGGGTCGGAATCGCGCCAGGGCTGGTATACCCGGGAGCCTTTGGGAATTGTCGCCGCGATTACTCCCTACAACGATCCGCTGAACCTCGTGGCCCACAAACTTGGCCCGGCCATCGCCGGCGGCAATGCTGTGCTCTTGAAGCCGTCAGAGCTCACGCCACTTTCCGCACTCGAGCTGGTCGACACCCTGATCACAAGCGGCTTGCCTGAGGAGATCGTGACCGTTGCCATCGGTGGTCCCGAGCTCGGGAAGGCGCTGGTTTCTGCGCGCGACGTGCGCATGGTATCTTTCACAGGCGGGTTCAACACCGGCGAGGCTATTGCAAAGACAGCAGGCATCAAGAAGCTTGCAATGGATCTGGGCGGCAACGCTCCCGTCATCGTAATGGAAAATAGTGATTTCGATGCCGCCGTCGATGCTTGCGTTTCCGGGGCCTATTGGGCAGCTGGCCAAAACTGCATAGGCACGCAGAGAATTCTCATACAGAGCGCCATCTACGAACGGTTTAGGTCAACCTTTGTCGACGCCACCACAAGATTAAAGGCCGGAAATCCCCTGAATGAAACGACCGACATCGGCCCGATGATCTCGGAAAGAGCGATCTTGAGAGCTACTGCAACGGTCGATCAAGCAATCTCGGCGGGAGCCACTTTGCTCTGTGGTCATCACCGGCACGGGAATCTTTACTCGCCTACCGTCCTGGAGAATGTCCCCGCGCAGTGTGCTGTCTGGTCTGAAGAAGTGTTTGCACCGATTGTCATCCTGCAACCTTTTGGTGAGCTGACGGATGCCATCGCAATGGCTAACGAGCCCGAGTATAGTCTCCATGCAGGGATATTTACGAACGATCTGGCACACGCCCTCGATGCAGCCAGCGGAATTGATGCAGCTGGCGTGATGATCAACGACTCCTCGGACTATCGTTTCGACGCGATGCCCTTCGGCGGCTTCAAATATGGCAGCATGGGACGAGAAGGCGTTCGGTTCGCCTATGAGGAAATGACCCAGCCCAAGGTCGTTTGCATAAACAGGTTGAAACGATAGCTGGTGTCTTGCAGCTAACACCCGATTGCAATTGTTGACCGAGAGAAGGTGTAGATGGTCAAAGGTTCTATCACGGCACTTGTTACATCGTTCAACGACGGCCACGTCGATGAGGTCGCATTGGGCGACTTCATTGAGTGGCAAATCGCTGAAGGGTCATCCGGTCTGGTACCATGTGGCACGACCGGAGAAAGTCCAACACTTACCCATGCCGAACACAAGAGGGTGGTGGAAATCACCATAGACACGGCCGCCGGTCGTGTACCGATCATGGCAGGGGCCGACTTCAATAGCACAGAAGAAGCTCTTGACTCTGTGCGTCATGCTCAAGACGCCGGCGCCGACGGACTGCTCATTGTCTCTCCCTATTACAACAAGCACACGCAAGAGGGGATCTACCAGCATTTCAAGCGATTGACGCTGTCAGTAAAGTTCCAATAATTGCTTACAATGTACCAGATCGCAGCGTCGTCGATAACGAAGGAGCTCTGATGGAGAAGAAGCGACGACGACAGGTTGTTGAAGACGAGGGTATTTTATCTAACATCCAGATCGATCAGATATTTGGAAGCGCTGATAGCCTTTCCTAATCACCGATTAAGTCTTAGGATCGGCCGGCAACAGGAATGGCTGTATTCACCGAGCTCGCCGACGAGGACCGTGACGCTATTACGTCGGCTTACGGAATCGCATCGCTGTTATCTGGCATCGGCATCGCTGATGGAGACAGAGAGACAACGTATCTTTTCAGATCAAAAGACGATGAGCTTATTGTCACTTTGTTCGAAAACGGCGCTGAACCGTCTGATTTGGAGCGAGCATTTGAAACCATGGAGAGGCTCCACAAAAACGGAGTCCCGTGCCCGAAGCCAATTCGAAGCCTGCAAGGAAACGCCACTTCTCGAGCAGCTGGCAAACTCGTGGCGCTCGTAAGCTTCGTGCCTGGGTCGTCGACGTCCGATCCCGGGATACGTAAGTGTCATAGCCTAGGGAGGACCATGGCAAGGATTCACTCCATCTTGCAGCCGAAACCGAATAAATCGCCCTTTGAGCTGCCGACAGGACCGGTTCACGGAGCCCTGGTTCATCCGAACGTTTTCTTTCTCGACGACAAGGTCAGCGGTATCATCAATTTTTCGACTTCGCCATGATGATGCGCTCATTTCGGAAGTTGCAGATGTGCTTGTCGACTGGACAATTATGTCGAATGGAGACCTGGACAACGGCAGGGCTCAAGCACTCCTGGGCGGATACCAGAGTGTTAGAAGTTTGTCGAGCGCTGAGCGAGATGCGCTACCTGCCTTTGTCATGGCGGCGACGGCTAGGCGCTATGGGAGAAAAGGAGATAACGTGCATCTCCCCGATATTGCCGTAAACGCATATCGATCGGCTATCAGGATAACGCAATCAGAACTGGTTGGCTCGGCCCCCCATGAAATACCTGCTTGACCGAACGGACGAACAAATCCTGAACGAATTGAAGAACAACGCACGCATATCGCATGCTGAATTGTCCAGCAAAGTCAACTTGTCGCGAAACGCCGTTCGTGTCCGCATCGAACGGCTTGAACGGGAGGGCTTCATCAAGGGCTACACGATCGTGTCCGGTAAAGGTTTGAGCAGTGAGGCTCTCACGACTGCAATGATGTTTGTTTACAGACATGATCGGATGAGGGGTGGCGATGTCATACACGCATTGCGGCGTATTCCGGAGGTTGTTTCGTGTGACGTGATGACCGGGGACTTCGATCTTTTGGTGCGGGTCGAGTCTGTTGAGGCTGACCGTATTCGGCAAATCTGGCAGCAGATCTCCGAATTGCCAGGAGTACGAGATACCCTTACAGCGTTTGCTTTATCATCCGTCATTCGAAAATAGCACATGGGCTCTGGGGAGGCCAACTTAGGTAACATTCTCGATTGTCCGGTCCATCTTCTTTCGTGTGAGTGTCAGTGCCGGAGCAATACTCCCCATATCCAATGGAGATGCCGAAGGCGATGTCGTGCAAGCGGGTCATGCCGCGCCAGACGACCGATGTTGCCGGGGAGGCGGATCATGTGTAACCGCTGTTCTCAGGCCACGGCCTTGAGCGGCATAGGTCTGTAGGCCCAAGGCAGCAGATCGTCGATCTGGCTTCGTGGATGGCCGGCGACGATCCGGGCGATCACGTCAGCGAGGTAGGTGTGAGGCTCGACGCCGTTGAGCTTGCATGTCTCGATCAGCGAAGCGATCGTTGCCCAATGCTCGGCGCCGCCGTCGGAGCCGGCGAAGAGCGCATTCTTGCGGTTCAGCGCAATCTCGGGTTCATTCTGCCCATATTGGGCAGGAGGTCGAAGTCCATTATCGCTGGCATCCGTATTTCGGACGCCGGCTTCGCTGCGAGAACAGCGAAGAACGCGCCAACGGTCGGATCATTCATCTCGTCATCGTGCCTGGGCATGTCATTACCGCTCCGGCCTGGATGATAGATCCCGTGGCGTGCGCAGCAATGCATCTGGGATCCCCGCGCGCGTCGCTTGCATTGCTTGAACTGAACAAAGCTCTCGATCCTGCGCCGTTTCCGGCGAGGCTCTCCGGATGGTTTCATCATCGGGGAGACGCAAAATGAGAACCTTGCCGCCACCGACACTCGTGATCGTTCGTCAGCTCAGCATGCCGCTCGACTCGCACAAGCTGGTCGGGCTGAGCGCAGCGCAACGAACGATCGTGATCGCCCGGCTCGCCAATCTGCTGATGGCCGCCGCCGGCATCGTGACGGAGGAGAGCCGCGGTGACGAGCAGTAATCTGATTCCGGCCACCATCCTCAAGCGCAAGGCCGTCGTCTATGTAGGTCAGTCCACTCAGGCGCAAGTGCAGCCCAATCTTGAGAGCCAGCGTCGGCAATATGAGCTGGTCGACGTCGCGCGGCGCTGGGGATTCCGCAAGGTTGAGGTGATCGACGAGGACTTGGGACGCACCGCCAGTGGAGCTGTGGAACGTCCCGGTTTCGAACGCCTGGTCGACGATCTGTGCACCGGTCATGTGGGCGCCGTGCTTTGCCTGGAAGCGTCCCGCCTGTCTCGCAACGGACCGGACTGGCATCGGCTGCTCGAGTTGTGCGGCGAAGTCGATGCAAGGTGATCGATCTGGACGGAGTCTACGATCCGGGGCTGCCGAACGATCGCCTGCTGCTCGGCATGAAGGGGAGCATAAGCGAGTTCGAACTCGGGGTGCTGCGTGCTCGCATATACGAAGCTGCCCGCGCCAAGGCACAGCGCGGCGAACTGCGCATATCTGTGCCCTTCGGCTACGTCTAGCACCGGGATTACGGTCTAGGGTTCGATCCCGATATACGCCTGCAGGAGACCAGTCGCCTGATATTCGCGCGTTTCCGCGAACTCGGCAGTGCGCGCCAGGTCCTGACCTCGATGATTGACGATGGCGTGCATTTCCCGAGACCCTCCGACGGCAAGAAGATGGTGTCTTTCGCCTGGGTTCCGATCCGCTACCGCAACGTGATCTCCGTCCTGGAGAACCCGTTCTACGCCGGCGCTTATGTCTATGGTAAGAGCGAGAAGCGCACCGAGATCGTAGATGGCCGCGTCCGCAAGAGTTATGGTCATTACAAGCCGGCCAGCGATTGGGCGGTGGTGCTCAAGGAGCATCACGAAGGCTATATTGGATGGAGCGAGTACGAACGGAACCAGGAACTTCTCGCCGCCAACGCCTATGGCAAAGCCGGCGGCGTCAAGTCGGGCCGCGGTGGTCGCGCGTTGCTCCCGGGTCTTCTCTCCTGTGGTCGATGCGGACGAAGACTGGTTGTCACGTATGCCGGACGTGGCCAAGGCTACCCGGTCTATCGTTGCGAGCGGGGCAACACCATGATGGCGCAGGCGCGGCGCATGTCGTTCAACGGCTTTCGCACCGACGCGGTGGTGGCCCGCGAAGCCTTGGAGGCGGTTGCGCCGATGGCGATCGAGGGGGCGTTGGAGGCTGACACAGATGCAGCTGGAGAGCGAAGCCAGGCGGCGGCAGATGATCGAGATGGACCTGCAGCAGGCACGCTATGAGGCATCGCTCGCCGAGCGCCGCTATGCCGCCTGCGACCCGGAGAACCGGCTTATAGCGGCCCAGCTCGAGAGGAACTGGGAAGCTACGCTCAGGCGCGTGGAGACCTGTGAGGCCCGGCTGAGCGAAGTCCAGCGTATGGAGCCTGTCGACGCGAACCCTGACTTCACCGGCCTCGCCCAGATCTCGAAGCCGCCTGGAATGCGCCGGGTGTCGATATGCGCTGCCGTCAGCAACTGCTGCGCGCGCTCATCAAGGACATTGTGGCGGACGTCGATGACGACGCGCGCGATGTGATCCTGACCATCCATTGGCATGGGGGCCAGCATTCCCAGGTAAGGGTTCGCAAGCCCAAATCCGGAGAGTGGCCAGAGTACGCCTGAGGAGGCTCTGGCGGTCATGCGATCCATGGCAACCCGGTGGTCGGATGCCGAAATCGCCGCCACGCTCAACCGCATGGGCATGAAGACGGGTCAGGGAAAGACCTGAACGGCGCGACGCGTCCAATCGCTGCGCACGGTGCACAAGATCAGCGGCTATCGCTCTTCCGACAAGAACGGCGAGTGGCTCACCATGTCGGACGCGGCCGCGAAGCTTGGCGTGTCGCACGTCAAATCCGCCGGTTCGTCAGGGACGGCATATTGCCAGCTGAGCAGGTCATGCGCGGCGCGCCCTACCAGATCCGCGCCAGCGACCTTGAAGATGAACGGATCAAGGCCGATTTGGCGCGCAAATCTCCGCGTATCATCAACGACGATAATCAGAAATCGCTGTTTCCCGCCATTTAAAAAGGGGGTGCATAATGAATCAGTCTTCGCAATGGGACGGATGGTGCGTGTTTCGGTAATTCCCGGACACCCTTTTCGCTAAATCCCGGACAGTGATTTCGGTAATTCGCGGCAGCGATTCCGCTAAATCCCGGACAGTTTCGGGAGCGGATTTAGTGGTCGGTTCTTGGCTGCGCCGTTCTGGCAGTTTGGCCTCTGACGATGATGTTGAGAGGGGCCATGCCGAGATGGAAGCAAGCGAGACGAACGAGGTGAGGGATATCCAAGCGATCTTGCGCCTGACCCATGAGCAGGGTCTTTCGGTGCGTGAGGTGTCGGAACGGCTCAAGATCAGCAAGACGACAGTATCGACCTATTTGCTACGGGCTGGAGGCCGGGCTGTCATGCTGGCCACTGCCGCCGGGCCACGACGACGCGATGCTTGAGCGGCTGCTGTTTGGCCGTGCCGGTCGTCCGCCGCAAGCGAACCGGACTTTGCGCTGATCGCCAGGGAGCTGAAGCGCAAGGGGGTGACGCTGACGCTGTTGTGGCAGGAAGTATCGCGCCTCCATCCCGACGGCTACGGCTACACCTGGTTCTGCGAGCACTTCGCCGCTTTCGAACGCCGGACGAGCGCGACATTCCGCAATCGGCATGCGGCGGGCGCGGTGATGCAGACGGACTATGCCGGGCAGACGGTGCCGGTGATCGATCCGGCGACTGGCGTCATTTACCCGGCGCAGATTTTTGTGGCGGTGCTGGGCGCCTCCAATCTGACCTTCGCCTTTGCCAGCTCCAGCCAGAAGCTGCCGGACTGGATCGAGGGCCAGGTGCGGGCGCTCGCCTTCTTCGGCGGCGTCACCAGAGCGATCGTGTGCGACAACCTGAAGGCCGGTGTCGTCAAGGCGCTGTGGTTCGGGCCGACGCTCAACGCGACCTTTGCGGCGATGGCCGAGCATTACGACACCACCATCCTGCCGACCCGCAGCCGCAAGCCGCGCGACAAGGCCAAGGTCGAAGGCGCGGTGCTGATTGTCGAGCGCTGGATTATGGCGCGGCTGAGGAATCGATCCTTCTTCTCGATCGCCGAGCTCAACGCGACGATCGCCGAACTGCTCGAGGAGCTGAACAACCGGCCGATGCGCCATGTCGGCCAAAGCCGCCGCGAACTGTTCGAGGAGATCGAGCGGGCTGCCTTGAAGCCGCTGCCGGCGGCACCGTTCGAATACGCCGAGTGGAAGTCGGCGAAGGTCCATCCTGACTACCACGTCGAGGTCGACAAGACCTTCTAATCGGTGCCGCACCGGCTGATCGGGCGCACCGTCGAGGTGCGGCTCACGCATCGAGTGGTCGAGATCTTCCACGATCACCAGCGTGTCGCCAGCCATGTGGCCGATGCTTCGCCGCAGGCTTCGGAGGCGCTGCCGTCACCACCGCCGGCACGAACATGGATTCCGATATCGCTGCCTCACCCAACTCAAAGGCCTCGAACATCGTCCCTTACATCCACGCGCGAAAGGTGCCGCCGCTGTCAAGGTTTGGAACGTGAGGACCCGGCCGATCGAGAGGTCGGCTGTTCATTCTGATGATCGCGCATGGGTGGAGGCGGAACTGAAGGACGTCGGTGATCAAGCTCTGATGCGCGGATTGGTTACCGCATTCCCGATTGTGCGTCCGGGGCTGTTCCTATCTTCTGCGGGCGTCGGTCGATTTGCCGGCCACAAAGCGTCTGACGGGCATTCCCTGCCGTGGTCCCGCCCCCGCCCATGAGCGAGGATGTGTGTCGCGTGCAGCGACTAGATCAGGTTGCGTGCGCCTCCCTGGCAACAGCCCACATGAAGCCGACCAGTTCGCGGGCTATCGCCGTGCAGACCACTGTCGTCTTCTTGCCTCGTCCGCGCTCAACATTCGATAGCGGGCCGTCAGTCGGGCCTGCGCCTTCCAGGCGATCTCTCTCACCCCTGGCGGCGCCTGCTCCAGTCGATACAGCTTCTTCGCGCCTACTTTCGGTGCATGCCTATAGGTCCATGCGCTCTCGACCAGCATATGACGAACGCGGCCATTCCTTGCCTTGGTGATACCGCCCCGTCTGACTGTCTCTCCGGTCGACCGCTCACCAGGAACAAGGCCAAGATAGCATGAGCTGGCGCGGGCTTTCGAAACGGCGCACGTCGCCAATCTCGGTAGCAAACGTCACGGCAACGATCAGATCCACACCACGTAATGTCTGCAGCGCCCGCACGATCGGCGCCAGCGACCAGGCTGGAACGAACTCCTCGATCACACGCTCAAGCCGCTCGGCCCGCTCTTCCGAGATGCGAACCGCCTCGACCATCTCCTGGAGCGCGATCTGATGTGCGGGATGATGGAACTGCTGCGCCCGCAGCCAGCAGAGATAGCGCATAGTCCAGCCCTTTTTGCGCGGAAAGATACGTCCGTGCTTGAGCATGAAGGCGCCCACCTGTTGGCGATGGACCCGCAGCGTCTCGACCGCGGCCGCCCGCTCGCGAACGAGATCGCGCATGGCTTCGTGGTCTTCATCGGGGACGCATACCGCCGTCAGTTCGCCGGCGCGCAGCAGCCTTGCCAATGAAAGCGCATCCCGGCGGTTCGTCTTCACCCGATCGCCAGGCTTCCTTGGAATCAGCGACGGCGCAACTACGGTGCATTCGTGACCCAGCGAACGGATCAGCCGATAGCGACTATAGCCGGTCGGGCCAGCCTCGTAGCAGAAATGGACGCGATCGAACCTGTTGGCGATCCGCTGGATAACTCGGCGCATGCTCTCATCAGAGGCGTCGACCTAGCCGATAAAGCGAACTTCTCCCTCCCGGCCGGCATCCGCAATCGCGATGGCGTTCCTAAGCTTTGCGACATCGATCCCGACAAATGCTTCCCTAAAATCTGACACGGCTCGTCCTCGTGTGATGAGGATCGGGCTCGGCCCGCCCGAGCAACCCTCGAACGCGCAGTGTAGGGCGAGCCACCTCACCGGCAGAAGCGGACATACGGTCTTACAATGCATCAGCACCCCGCACAAGCTCAGCACGTTGGGCTGCCCGGCCTTGTAGCGTCCGGCCGTGATGGTTTTGGTGAATTCCGATTTTGCCTGGCTGCGCGCGGCTGTAGATAAATTCGGTCGTGTCCTGCAGGATAAGGATCGGACTTTCGCTCGCCGCAACGCGCGCCGCAGTCGCGGCGAAATGGCCGGCGAGAACGCTATGTTCGGTCACACGCGGATTGTCAAAGAAGCGGTAGGCCGCCTTCGCCGCCGCCCAGTCGCCGCAGGCCGCCGGGATTGGCTTGCCCGGCGCAGCTGACATCTGATCCAGCAACTGTTGCAGCCGGCGGACCAGACGCTTGTCGGGAAGGGCCGCCGCTCAAAGCTCTTCCTGCCAAGCGGCTTCGCGGCTGCTGGTCTGTCCCGCATCCAGTCGCCTCCGTCATTCCGCGTTACGGACAGCATCACAGCAGATTCATACGGGGCAATAGGCCCGCCGCCGACGCGGGCAATCGAAAGCCGATGAAGTCCGGTCAAGGCCGCCTTGCGAGGTTAAGGCGAACAGCGGAAGTGGAGTAGTCCTATGACGAAGCATCCGATGACGTCATCACGTCTGTTGGGCGCCCTCGGCGCTGGTCTCGCGAGGATAAGGATCGGCTCGTTGAAGCCTGCCTTGAGCCAGGGGCGGGCTCTCCGAAATTGCTCGCGCGGCTGGCATCCATGTCAGCCAGCTCTTTCGGTGGCGCAAGGAATCTGCCGGATGTAAGAGCCATCGGCGCAGACGGCGAATACGCTGGTTCCTGTGATCGTGTCCGAGGCCGTCCCTGCGAGGATGCTCCTACATCGACAGGTCTCAAGCGTCTAACTTTAGGTACTTTTTGTTCGCAAGTCATCTGGGGTAACCTCTGGTGGAATAGGGCAGCTATAGGGATGGCCGCCTGTGCGCCTTCTTAGTTCCGCCTTTGCACGTGTGATGATTTCAGGGTTGCGCAGGCAATCAGCCGCTGAAGTGGCCATGGCCTTTGCAGCTAATACCATCCCCTTGTGGGCTGCCGGCAGGTTGCCTTGAGTAACCATTTGCCAACTATGGAACATTGTACCGATTGCAAAGCAGGCTGCAAAACACTGAACGGTTGGCACAATCCAACTCACGTCGCCAACGTCTGTCGAGCCCATCGCCAACTGCTCACCACTTGATAGCGGAAGCAGCTCATCATGTAGGATCTTGTCCTTAAGCGAGATATCGAAGGGCTCAACGGTCGCCAAAACATCGTCGTCGGTCAGCGCCGCCTTCCGGAGTTCTCTTGCGAACTTGTAATCATCGGTTTCGAAGGGGGGCGGTCCAATACGGCGCATATTCTCATACATGACTCCCTGCAGCACCCTATTATTGAGAACGTTTGAACAGGCCTCAACGATTCGCACATTTACGGATGTTTCAGTCATCATGGCCGCCGCTTCAGCAATCTTACTTACACGAGCAAGCAGGCGCTCAGCGTCTCTTAGCTGCGGCGAGCGTATGGAGTACACCGACTCCGCAAAGGCCTGCACAACATTGGGCGCCTCACCGCCAGCGTTTGTAATTGCATAATGCACGCGCGCATGGACGGGCATGTGTTCTCGCATGTAGTTAACGCCTACATTCATCAATTCGACCGCATCAAGCGCGCTACGCCCTAGATGAGGATCGGTCGCCGCGTGCGCCGCGCGACCAGTGAAGCGAAAGCGAGCGCCGATAGCAGCGTTATCAGCGGTGTTCATAACCTCGTTGACCACGTAAGGGTGCCAGCAGAAGGCTACATCGAGATCGTCAAAAACGCCTGCGCGCGCCATGAAGGTTTTTCCACCGCCAGCTTCCTCTGCAGGACAACCGTAGTAACGCACTGTACCCGCGATGTCTTCTTGCGCGAGCGCGTTTTTCAATGCAGCTGCGGCAAGTGCTGAGCCGGCACCGAGAAGATTGTGACCGCAGCCGTGGCCGGGCGCACCTTTCTGGGTCGGCTCAGGTTGTAGCTTGCCGGACACTTGACCTAGATGGGGAAGTGCGTCGTATTCCCCCAAGATGCCAATGACTGGACCACCTTCACCGTATTCCGCCACGAAGGCGGTGGCAATTCCTCCGACTTGAGATGTAATTCGGAAGCCTTCGCGCTCCAGCATGGCTATTTGCTCTGAAGCAGCAAAGTGCTCGTTGAAGGCTAACTCTGGCTTTTCCCAAATCCGGTCACTCAAAGCGCAATAGTCGGCAGCCTTCGCATTGATATGCTGTACAATTTCGTTAAGACTGAGAGCGTCATTTTCCATACCTGTGCCAGCCTCCAAAGAAACTACTAAACGGGTCCGAACGGTAACTCCATTACAGAACTAAGGCTGTTAACGCTGAATCAAGCTCATGCCTTAGGCATGAACGCGCGATTCAGAGCATCGGCCAAGATCCGAGTCATATGCGCACGACGAAATTCCCACGAGCCAAGCTGTCTAAATGCTATGCCAAGAAGCGCTGCGAGATTAACGTCACTCATTCGTTCCCTAGGTTTTTAAGTTTTGTTCTGACCCATGGTAGCAGGCAAGCGTGCAGCTCAGCCGCGCAATTTCGTGCTAAGTGGTTTTTTTGCGCAAATATTGAGCTTTTTTGCGCTCTGACGTATCGTCGTTTGGAAATCCTGCGTTGCTTATGAGGCTATTGGCAGATCGAGTCCGCACCACAGTACATCTGGCGCTTTATGAGTTTCAGTCGCTTGATCTGTCCCTTCGCTTGTCCATTGGACCAACGAGAGATGATGACGTTTTAGCAGGCCGTTGAAGAAGTGTCCCGTGTGGCCTTGAGGATTGCCTCGTCGCCGCTGTGATAGACGAAGGTGATCTCGATGGAGCCGTCGTCGAGCAGTTCAGCATGGCCGTCGCCTGTGACCTCGTACATTTCGTCGAATCCGACCCATGTGAAGAAGACCATCGACGGGCCGTAGCCGAGTTCGAAGTTGCCTGCATGGCGCCGAAGGCGATCTCGCCGTGGTTGCCGGCGCCGATGGTGATCGTGGCGGGTCCATCGAGGTCGAGATAATCGCGATCCCACAGATCGACCTCGACGATGCGCCAGCGGCCGATCAGTTGGCAGCCTGGGGGCGTGGTCATATCGGCACCACCAACAACTTCGGCATTGTAGGGGCGGCCGCGAAGGAAAGGCCCAGCCGACGCGGTCGCGGCCACGGAACCGGGATTTGTCCTGTCCGGCGACCGTCTTGGTCCAGCCGAACGCCTCTTCGATCCGCTTTCTGATCCGCTGGCTGACGGCAAAGCCGCCATGGCGCGTGGTGCGCCCGTCAATTGCCGAACGACGTCCGCTCGTGTTCTGCGCCACATGCGGCGTCACCTTGATCGAGCGCAGTTCGTTGACGAAGTCTTCCGCATCATAAGCCTTGTCGGCGCCGAGCGTGATGGCCGGCGGCCGGTCCGCATGCGGCTCGATCATGTGCAGTGCCGCCACCCGCTCGGCATGGCCGAAGCACAGCTTCGCCTCCTTTCCTTTCCCTTCTTGTAGAGCCTGGCATCCGGATCGGTGGTCGAGGCATGCGTCTCGTCCGTCCGCTTCTGGCCATGGAAATCGGCTTCCGCATTGCGGCTGCCGCCATTTTCCGGCGGCTCGCCCGCCCCATCCCCCGGCTTGACACTCTTCATCGATGGCCAGGCCTCAATGAGAGTGCCGTCGACCGAGAAGTGATCGAGAGAAGCTTTTTCACTCTGGGCTGCGCCAGCACCGCGCCTAAGAACTTCGCCGCGATGTCGCCTTCCAGCAGCCGGTCCCGGTTCTTCGAAAACACCGAGTGATCCCACGCCGGCATCATCCGCGCCGATGCCGACAAACCAGCGGAACAGGAGATCGTATTCCAGCCGCTCCATCAGAAGCCGTTCCGAACCGAACAGAACGCCTGCAGAAGCATCGCCCGCAACAACTTCTCCGGCGGGATCGACGGTCGCCCGATCGGCGAGTAAAGCGCCGCAAAATCGTCCGCCAGTGACAAAAGCGCCTCGTTCACCATATGGCGGATCGTGCGCAACGGATGGTTCTGGCGAACCCGCACTTCCAGATCCACATAGCTGAAAAGCGAGCCGGTCCGCTCGTCGTTGCCCCGCATGCGCCATCCTCCGAATCCCTTCGGAGGAAATGAATCATGATCGTCACCCGACGGCGAGCGACTTTTTCAACGGCGTGTTAGCTGGCGTCAATATTTTTCTCGACATTGTTGGCAGCCAAATCGTTGTTTCCTTCGCTGCTTCGATCTGAACATCTAGTTTAAAAGGCTATGGAACAAGCGTAGCTGTTTTCAGATATTCTTGATTGGTCAAGAAACAGAACTTGATCATTCACGTGGGAGAAGGCGCTCATTGCCCGCGACATCCCGCGGCTGTGCCGGGCCCTTGCTGATATTGCGGGGAGCAGCGACGATCGTCTCAATGAATTGGTGCGGGTGCTGGTACGAGAAGTGCAAACGGACTTGGCCGAACTGACCAACGCATTGCATCCTATGATCGGCGGGTTCGGAGCTCTTTCGCAACACCGAACTATCTAGATTGTGTATTGGACTGCCTCAGTTGCTAGGTTATCATGCCGCCTTATTTTGTCGCCAACATATTTGCATGAGGTCCCAATGGAGCCCTTAGATACTTTCGATCGTGACATCCTGGCGATCGTCCAGCGCAATTGCCAAATTAAGGCGGAAGCGGTTGCAAGCATAGTTGGCCTATCGGCCTCCTCTGTTCAGCGTCGCCTAAAACGAATGCGTGACGACGGAACCATCGTGGCAGAATTGGCGGTTGTTGATCGAAAGGCAGCAGGACTCATAATGATGTTCATCGCCGGTATGGAGATAGAGAGAGAACACTACGACTCTCTCTCAAAATTTAAGGCATGGGCCTTTAAGCATGACAACATCCAGCAGGTTTATTACGTGACCGGAACCGTTGACATCGTCGCAATAATCTTAGCCAGGGACGCTGTCCATTATGACGAGATTGCGCTCCAGATCATGAGCGAGAATCCACAAATAAAAAGAATTACCACAAACGTGGTGTTGCGGGATGTAAAAATTGGGACCTACATTCCTGTGGAATCAAATATCGCTTAGCAGTAAACGCGAACGATACGTTGTTGATTTGCGTTGAGAGTGGACCCAGGAAGGCAGGAATTATTACTGAGAAGTGACTCTGACGCGTACATGGACCCCGCCCGATTGCAACAGGTCGGCTGGGTCAAGATCGTCGGTCACAACTGCTGACGTATATCCGGCTTCCTGATGCGGCTGGACCGCGCGGCGCCGCGAGCCCCGATGGATTTTCGCGCACTCCTAGATCGCATCAACAATCATGTCATGCGGCGACTTGGCGCCAGTCGCCGGCATGTCTTCGCGAAGGTCGAACGCGCGCGCTCGCAAGCCTGCCCGCCGAGCATTACGAGTTCGCCGAATGGCGGTTTGCCCGTGTCTCGACGGATTATATTATCATATCGAGTTCAAGTGCTTCTTCTACTCTGTCCCACACGCTCTCATCCGCCAGCAGGTCGATGTCCGGGCGACCGCTCGGATGATCGAGATATTCCATCGCGGCAAACGCGTCGCTGCGCATCAGCGCCGATATGCTGGGCCGCGCTATGGAACGGACCCCGCACATATGCCGAGCTCGCACCGGCGCTATGCCGAGTGGACGCCGGATCGCTTCCGGCGTTGGGCGCATCCATCGGTCCGCAGACCGTAGGGCTAATCACTGCCATCCTCGCGAGTCGGCCGCACCCCGAACAGGCTTCAGAACAGGTCTCGGGATGCTGCGCCTTTACCGCGACACCAGCGCCATAGCTTGCTGATGGTCGGGCCTGCCGGCGAAGGCCAGTCCAACAGCCGCGGCGTCGGCTGGGAATTCGTCCACGTCGCCATCGACGACGCCTCGCGCATCGCCTTCTCGCAGATACTGCCGGATGAAAGGAAGCAGAGCGCCGTCGCCTTCCTCGAGGCGGCGCTCTGCTATTATGCCGCTCTCTCGGTCGCCGTCGCTCCTTCATTCCGTAGGTGCTACGGTTCCTGCTACAGATCCAGGGTCTTTGCCAAGGCTTGCCGCAAGCACGGCCTCAAGCACGTCAGGACCAAACCCTATACCCCGAAAACCAACGGCAAGGCCGAGCGCTTCATCCAGACCGCGCTCCGCGAGTGGCCTATGCCATCGCCTATCCAACCTCAGATCACCGCGCGGCCCAACTGCCCGTTTGGCTGCACCGCTACAATTGGCACAGACCGCACGGCAGCCTAAAATCCAAAACACCAATCAGTCGCCTCAGTCTGACAATGGACAACCTGTTGAGACTCCACATCTAGGGCACAAGGCATGCCGCGAGGATTTCTCTGTCGCCTACCATCGCGTCCCCACAGGCTGTTCGCCACCCTCGCACTCGCACGCAGCGATGGTCGATATCCGAAGATCGTGAAGCTCTGGCCAGAACCAACCTGCTTATCCTCGACGATTGGGGCCCGGAGAAGCTTAGCGACGAGCAACGCCGCGATCTCTTGGAAATCGTCGAGGATCGGTACGAGAAGCGATCCACCATCGTAACCGGCCAAGTGCCTGTGGAGCATTGGTACGACATGATCGGCAATCCTACCATTGCCGACGCCTCCTCGACCGGCTCGCGTCCACAATGCTACCGCATCGAACTCACCGGCGAGAGCATGCGAATACAGAAAGCCGTGATCGCCGAGTAAATAACCCTGGCTTGACCGCGAAGCGGGTTCAAGTCAAAAAACCTAACGACCAAGAGGCACAACAGCTGTCCGGCTTCAGATCGGAATCATGTCCGGCAATTGATCGGAATGGGCGTCGGGCTTCACGTTGCAATAGCCGTTCGGCTTCATCTGAATACGCAGACAGTGTCGGCGACACATTTTGGTTTAGCGAGCAGCGCGACCTGCGGCGGCCAAGCGCTTCTTCAGAAAGGCGCTGGAGCGTCATGGCCGACCGGATCGCGTCGTCATCGACGGGAGCCAGACCAACCACGAGGCGATCGTTTCCTGCGACACCACAAATCGCTTGCAGGATCTCGCCCAGCGCCGGCTGAAGCCGATCCGGATCCGCCGGAGCGTATTTGAACAATCGGAGCGAACAGGACCATCGGCGCATCAAGCGCCGAGTCCGGCCGATGCTCGGCTTCAAATCGACGGCCACCGCCTCCACCATCCTTTCCGCCATCGAAATGATTCACATGATTGCGTAAGCAACAGGCGGGGTTCGCCGTCAATCCGAATCCATTCCTGGCCGAGCAGTTCCAAATCCTCGCCGCCTAATCAGGGCCTCTCTGTGCCCCTATTCAGCCGTTGCAACAAAACCTCTCGTGCCTCAAACGCGCTTACGGTCTGGCCCGCTGCACCTGGCGCGGTCTCGATCACTTCAAGGCTTACGTCTGGTCCTCGGTCTTGGCCTACAATCTCGTCCTCTTCACCCGCTCAAGCTGACCTGAACTGACCCCGGCATCGCAGATAGCCCGCGCCGACCCATGCCGGCAGCCATCCGCATGCCCATGATCGCGCCGATGACACTATTTTGGCGACAAACAGCGCTCTTCGACCCGTCCGTGGCCGCCAAAGGCGCTTTCAGTCGGGCACAAATCATTGTAAACGCTGCAAAACACCTACGTTTATGGACGGAAACAAGCTAGCGCCGCCGCACCGCGCCGCGTCGGCGGAGCCACCACCGGGCGGCCACCATCGCTCCACGGCAAGTCCGCCTGCGATGTACAGCATCTCGGTCGTGCCGTCACCTCCATCCGGAGCCACGCCGAAGATCCGCTCGATAAAATCCATGTTTATCTCCTTTTGGAATGAAAAATCACTACGCGTTTGTGTGTCCTCTGGGACCCACCTAAAAGCCTTACCGATACCGAGCAACTCAACGCCGGCGCTCTTGAGCGCGACGTTGAGCGCATGGACTTCTTCCTTTACAAGCGCGTCTAGCCATTTGAGCTCCAGGTCCACTTTCGACGCAATCTCGTCGGCAACCAGCTTGGCTTGCAGCGTGGGCGGCGGCGTCCGCAATGGCCACCACGTTGATAAGGTCCTTCAGCTTATCGTCCAAGCCAGGAGGATTGCGTTCATCGCTGGGCGTCCCCCGCGTCGCATCAATCAGCACTCGCTCGATCGATTCCAACTGCTCCACCAACGCTTGCATACACTGACCGAAGGACCTGTCACTATCCTGAGGCCGCTTCTGTAAACCGGTAAGCTGCCGCGCCGCAGTCCAGATAACGGCGCTCAGGCCGTCCGTCCTCAAACTCCACGGCGGCATCGATGCCAAACGCTGAGGTGCCGGATCCCAGCCGTCGAGCCTATGCCAACCCAGTAGTTGACCTTGGTCCGCACCGTCGACCGCGGGGTCACCAGATTCACATGCTTCTGATCAGCTGCCAACTCGCGCAACGGCGTGACGTCGTCGAGCATCCAAAAGGACCTCCCATGGGTGCCGGCGACAAGGTCGCTTGCCTTGATCTTGAGATCGTAGATCGGAACCACGGGGGGTTACTGGCCAAAGGAAACCAGTGCAGACCGTCGTCGAGAGTGAAGAAGACACCGGTCTCGGTGCCAGCGAAAAGCAGGCCTAGCCGCACCGGATCGGCGCGCACCACACGGGTGATCTCGCCCTTCGGAAAGTCACCAACGATCGACTCCCAGCTCTTGCCGCCATCCTTTGAGACAGGGCTGATAGTCGGCGAGCTTGTAACGCGTGGCGGCTAAATAAACCGTGTGGGCGTCATGTGGTGAGATTTCGAGGCAGCCGACATAGGCGAGCTCGGGCATGGCTTTCGGCGTGACGTTCTTCCACTGGGCTCCGTCGTTCCGCATCACATGGACGAGGCCGTCATCGGTAGACGCCCAGATCTCGCCCTTCCTGCGGGGATTCCACACCGAGGCGCAGCACCTCGGCGCCGGAATCGTCGTGAGTGAGGACGCCACCTGAATAGTCCTGTCGAGCCGGGTCGTTAAGGCTTAGATCGGGCGAGATCAAATCCAGCTCGATCCTCGTCGCGGGTGCGGAAAACATGGTTGCCCCCGACATAGAGTGTACCTGATGATGCGGCGAGAAGGTGATCGGGAAGGTCAAGGCGAAGCGGTAGCGCATATTCTTCGACGCCATACCGCTCGTCTTTTCCGGCCAGACATTGACAAGGCGAATCTGCCGGGTGCGGTGATCGTAGCGCTGCAGAGCTCCACAGTCGGCCGGCTGAAGCCAATCGCGCCGCAATAGACGATGTCGGAATCCTTGGGACTGACGACGATGAAGCCGCTCTCGCCGGTGCCCGGATAGGTGCAGTCGCAAAGGGGGATGACGCCCCATTCCGAGGCGCTCGGAACCGAGATCGAAGTGTTGTCCTGCTGGGTGGCGTAGACCCGATAGGGATAGCGGTCGTCGACGTCGATGCGATAGAACTGTGCTGTGTTCTGATTGTAGATCGACGACCAGCTCCTCCCGCCATTGAAGGTTACGCAGGCGCCGCCGTCGTTGCCTTCGACCATTCTTTTGGGATCGACCGTGTCAATCCAGAGATCGTGGTTATCCTCATGCGGCGACGTCACCTCGGTGAAGTTCGCCCCACCATCGGTTGACTTCCACAACCGTAAGTTAGTAACGTAGACCGTATCCACGTGTTGGGGGTCGGCGAAGACATGAGTGTAGTAGAAGGGGCGGTGCATCAGATCGCGGTTCTGCGAGATTTGGACCCAGCGGTCGCCATAATCGTCGGTGCGATAAAACCCGATCTTGTCTCCTTCCGCCTCAAGGAGAGCATAGACGCGCCCGCACTGCGCCTCGGAGACGGAAACGCCGATCTTGCCAAGCGCTCCGCGTGGCAACCCGTTTAGTCCGGACAACTCTTCCCAGGTGTCGCCACCATCCATCGACCGGAACATTCCGCTTCCCGGCCCGCCGCTACTGAGATTCCAAAAGCTGCGCCTCGTCTGCCAGAATGCAGCGAAGAGGATGCGTGGATTGTTAGGATGATCCATGGAGATGTCGACGGCGCAGCATCGGGATCGCGGTAGAGAACCTTCTGCCAAGTCTTACCGCCATTCCTTGGCGCGGTTCCTCGCTCGGCCCGAACACGTCGCCCAGCGCCGCGACATAAAGGATATTGGGATCGTGCGGATGAATGCAGATCCTGCCGATATGGCGGGTCTCTTTCAGTCCCAGATGAGTCCAGCTTCTACCGGCATCGGTCGACCCGTATACACCATCGCCGTAAGATACGTCGCCTCGGATCGTCGACTCACCCATGGCGGCATAGATGACGTTGGAGTCGGACCGGGCGACCGCGAGCGGGCCGACGCTGGCGCTCGTGACGAAATCGTCGGGAATGCAGCGCGAATAGACCCCGCCATCGATCGTCTTCCATACCCACCCGCGCAGGCGCCGAAATAGAACACCATAGGGTCCTCAAAATCGCCCGCGACCGACACAACACGGCCGCCTCTTGCGGGTCCAATGCAGCGCCATTTTAAAGCGTCAAGGGCTTTGGGATCAGTCAAACTAATCTGCGTCACAACTGTTATCGCTCATTGCTCGTGTTACTGCGTACTGAGTTCCTGAAGAGTCTCGAGAACTCCGCCTCCTCGCTGCTTCGGCCCTTGACTTTCCCTACGAAAAGGGCACCCTTGATATTTAGGGCGTCGACGGCGAACAATCTGTTGTGCGCGGCTCGTCATTGATCCTCTCTTAGGACGAACTCAAAGTAACCTATGACCTAGCCGCCGATCTAAGCTTACGCACCCCTCCACGTCATTGTGACGAGCCAGGCCTCAGCGTTATGACTCCAACACCGTTCTCGATGACGATTTCGGTGCCAAACGGCTTCGAGAGTTCCTGTAGACGATGCAGAATGGCCGTCGCTTGGGAAGCATGGGCCAAACGCGGGATACCCCGGTTGGCTAATCTTTCCGAGCGACCTAACTCGATGGGATAAAGCCGCAATTCAACAAGTTGATTGTGCTCAAATCGGCTGACGGCGATGACACTTTCGTAAAATATCGGGCCAGTAACCACGCATATGTACTCACCTCCCACGGGGTAGCCTTGTGATTCTTCGTCCGCAGTCACCTCAGCATCCGTGTCCACGCTCGGATCTTTGCCGTACGCTTCGAACATGTCAGCGCCCGCAGGCGTACGAAGGGCGTCTTGGAAGAAATTCGCCAGGCTATAAAAGATCGGCCGCCCTTTATAAATTTCAATACCTCGCAATAGATGCGGCCCATGACCAATATATGCGTCGGCTCCGGCATCGATCATTTTCCGCGCAAAAGATTGCTCATAGTCCGCCGGTTCGTCGCTGACCTTGTCGGGCCAATTAGGCTCGTGGCCGTGATTGGTTACAATACAAAAATCGGAAAACTGCTTGCCGCGACGAACATTCCGCAGGATATTAGCGACATCGCCTGGATAGGGTTCATAGCTATATCCAGCTTTTTCAGCCGCTTTATATGTCGTTCCGGCCAGCACTACTCGATTTGGGTCACCATTGCCGGGCGGACCGCCGGGTAGTGCGTCACGCACCTGCCTTAATGCTTCAAGCATCATGGGCGGAACCAGTATATTTTCTGTCAAACGAAGAGGGTTGAGCCCTGGCCTTCCGGGCGCCTCGCCAGCCGGGTCGCAGGCACGAGACATAGGTGCAAAACTAGTAGCCAACGACACCAACCCTACGCGACCACGCCGTGTTTCTAGGAATCGAGCTGCACCGGCTTGCGCCAAATTTTCGCCCACAC
Organism: Mesorhizobium sp. M4B.F.Ca.ET.214.01.1.1; assembly: GCF_004791545.1. Classification (NCBI taxonomy): domain Bacteria; kingdom Pseudomonadati; phylum Pseudomonadota; class Alphaproteobacteria; order Hyphomicrobiales; family Phyllobacteriaceae; genus Mesorhizobium; species Mesorhizobium sp. M4B.F.Ca.ET.214.01.1.1. The sequence continues at coordinate 66,501 of NZ_SRUX01000006.1, read as the reverse complement.
CTGCATGAATGATTCCGCTCTCATCGAGAATCCGACTCGTTTCGCGCATCCCTTCAAGGCCCCAATCCAACGTATGATTAGTTGCACGACTCACTAAGTTGAACCCCATAGCTTTTAAATCAGGGCCGAGTTCTGGCTGGCTTACAAAATAGCAGCCTCCGTGCTCAACCTGCGGGCTACCTTTAAACGACCTGATATCGAAAATGAGGCTTTCCATATTGCCGAAAGTTACATCCGCATTGCGCAGGATCTTCACGATGTCATCAAAACCGGGATGTTGAAATTTCGTAAGCGGTCGGGAAAGCATGAGGTCACCAACTGCTATCATCGTGAAGCCATCGGCAACATTGGTTGCAACTGACCCGACCGTGTCAAAGTCTTCACCTTGCCGATCCAGGCGAAAACCAATTTCCTTTGAGTGTTGCTCCATGGGCTTTTCCATTGCTCTCTTTCTTGCGGTAATTTTCAAGGTTGTTTCATTTTGGGGTAACGTTCGAGATTTCCGTCTGAGTTAAGGGATCTCTGATAAGTGGGTTGCCGGACTGAAAAATCGCTGCCAAACCGGCTTCCCCGGAATCTCGCTTGCCGGAGCGCGCACATGACATGCGACGACGCGGCCGTCTGCCATCGGCACCAGGGCTGGTACGTCGATCCGGCAACGCTCGACCGCGAGCGGACAACGCGGGTGGAACGCGCAGCCACTTGGCGGATTAATCGGGCTCGGCACCTCACCTTCGACAGGCGCCTCCAGCCGAACACGTGTGGGATCCGGCACAGGTGCAGCGGCGATCAGGGCTTCCGTGTATGGATGAACTGGCTTGGCAAAGAGAGCTTCGCATGTGGCCAGTTCCACGATCCGCCCGAGGTACATGACGGCGACGCGGTGGCCGATATGCTCCACGACGCCGAGGTCATGCGAGATGAAGACGAAGGCGATGCCCATCTGCTGCTGCAGATCCAGGAGTAGGTTCAGGATCTGGGCCTGCACGGAGACGTCGAGCGCTGACACGGCCTCGTCGGCGATGATGAGCGAGGGGTTGAGCGCCAGGGCGCGCGCGATGCCGAGCCGCTGGCGCTGTCCGCCCGACAGCTCGGAGGGCAGCCTGTGCATCATCTCGGGCGACATTCCGACCTTTCGCAGGAGGTCCGCGGCAAGCGCCTGGCGCTGCCGTCGGCCGAGGCGCTCAAAGTTCTCGACAGGCTCAGTAATGATCTGTCCGGCGGTGAGACGCGGGTTCAGCGACGAGTAAGGGTCCTGAAAGACCATCTGCATCCGACGGCGCCAAGCATGAAGAGCATGCTTCTTGAGACCTGCAACGTCGGTTCCGTCGATCAGCACGCGCCCGCCCGTCGGCTCCACGAGCCGCATCAAGAGCCGCGCGATGGTGGACTTGCCGCAGCCGGATTCGCCGACGATGCAGAGCGTCTCGCCGGCCTCAACGCTAAAGGTTACATCCTCCACCGCCCGGATCACTGGGACTGTCTTCTTGAGGATACCCGAACCAAGGGGATAGTGCTTGGTCAGATTCTCGACTTTCAGTAGAGGACCGTTCATGCACCCATCACCTCTTCGGCGCGCCAGCAAGCTGCGGCGTGGCTCGACCCGACATCACGCAGGGGGGGCGTCTTCTCGCGGCAAATGTCGATCGCGAACGGGCAGCGAGGCGCAAAGCTGCAGCCGACGATGGGCTCGCGCAGGCTTGGCACGATGCCGGGAATTTCTGGAAGGCGGCGCTGTCTGCCACGCCGCGGATCAGGCATCGATCGCATCAGGCCCTGGGTGTAGGGATGCGCCGGACGCGCGAACAGATCGATTACGGTCGCCTGCTCGACGATCCGGCCAGCGTACATGACAATCACGCGTTGGCATGTCTCGGCTACAACGCCCAGATCATGCGTGATGAACATGACGGCCGTTCCCGTGCGCTCCTTTAGATCGACGATAAGCCGCAGGATCTGCGCCTGGATGGTGACGTCGAGCGCCGTCGTCGGCTCGTCGGCAATCAACAGTTCCGGCGAGCAGGCCAGAGCCATGGCAATCATGGCGCGCTGGCGCATGCCGCCCGACATTTCGTGAGGATAGTTGCTGACGCGCCGTTCCGGGTCCGCGATGCAGACGAACCGCAGCATCTCTTCGGCCTTTTTCATGGCCACCGATCGGGAAGCCTTGGTGTGGATCTGCACCGCCTCGGCGATCTGGCGGCCGACCGTATAGACCGGGTTCAGGCTCGTCATCGGCTCCTGAAAGATCATGGCGATCTGGTCGCCGCGTATCTGTCGCATCTCCCGATCAGACAGTCCAAGGACGTCGCGTCCGCGAAAACTGATCTTGCCGCCGACGATCCTGGCGGTCAGCTTCGGAAGCAGTCGAAGGATGGAGAGAGCGGTGACGCTCTTGCCGCATCCCGATTCGCCAACAATGCCGAGGGTCTCGCCTTTCTTCACCTGGAAGCTGATGCCACCCAGCGCGCGGGTGACGCTCTCTTCGCCGTAAAAGTGCGTCTCAAGATCTTGTACATCAAGAAGCACGTCATTTTCTGCCATTTGATGCATCTGCATGTCAGCGCCTCCGCTTCGCGCGGGGATCGAATAAGTCGCGCAAACCGTCCCCGAGCAGGTTGACGGCAAGGACCGTGACCGCAAGACAGATACCCGGCGCAAAGATCGTCATCGGCGCGATGGCCAGATACAGGCGCGAACTGGCGATCATATTGCCCCAGCTCGGTATCTCTGGCGGCACGCCCACGCCAAGGAAACTCAGCCCCGCCTCCGTCAGGATTGCGCTGGCGCAGACAGTTGCGCTCTGGACCATGAGCCCCGGAATAGTGCTCGGCAGGATATGCCGCCACAGCACCTTGGGCAGGCGCGCACCACCACAGAGAGCGGCCTCCACATAGGGACGCTCGCGGACACTCAGAACCACTGAACGAACGAGCCGGGCGACGGCTGGCGTCTCGGGGATCGCGATGGCAACGACGAGGATGCCGATGCCAGGCCCTGTCAGAGAAATGAGCGCAATCGCCAGCAGAATCGTCGGTATCGACATCAGGCCATCCATGACCCGCATGGCGACGTTGTCGAAGTTGCGGCTGTAGCCGGCGACAACTCCGATCAGAAGCCCGACTACGGCCGCGCTCGCCGCTGACAGCAGCCCTACAAGCAGGGAGATGCGGGCACCGAATACCGTTCGAGCAAATACGTCTCTTCCCAAATTATCGCTGCCAAACCACATTTTGGCGGAACTCGGCTGGAGGCGCTTGAACGGATCCATATTCACTGGGTCGCCGGCGTAAAGCGGGGCAGCGAGCGCCAGGACGATCAGGAGCATCAGGAGACCGCCGCCGATCAGGACAAGCGGGTGCCGCCTTGCCAGACGGGGAACGTCGGATAAGTGCAGCCGACCCATCGGCACGGCTTCAACTGGTGCGGAGAGGAGGGTCATATTAGTACCGGATGCGGGGATCGATCAGCGTATAGGTAAGATCGACCATGAGATTGATAACGACGTACAGACCCGAAGTCAGGATGAGGACACTCTGAATGATGGGATAGTCGCGATTGCTGATCGCATCCACGACCAGCCGACCTACACCGGGTATGTTGAACACCGTTTCCGTGAGGACGACTCCGCCAATCAGATAGGCAAAGCTTATGCCGATGACCGTCAAAATCGGGACGCCCGCATTCTTCAGAGCGTGGTGGAAAAGCATAGAATAGGACGAGGCGCCCTTGGCGGCGGCCGTTCGCATATAGTCTTCCGACAGGACCTCCAGCATGCTTGCCCGCGTGACCCGGGCGATGAAAGCAACGAAGCCAACACCTAAGGCCACGGTGGGAAGGATCAGGTGCACAAACCAAGGCCCCAGACCCTCAACGATCGGGAAATATCCCTGGACCGGTAGCCAGTGTGCCCTGATGGCGAAGAAGTATATGAAGAAGTAGCCGATGACAAAAACCGGGACGCAATAGCCGACTGCCGAAAACGCCGCGAGGAGGCGATCGAGCAGTCCGCCAGTTCTCCACGCGGCAAGCATACCAAATGTGACTCCGAGCGATACCGAAAGGATCATCGTCAGGATGGAGAGAGAGAGAGTCGGCTCAAGCCGCTGTGAAATGAGTTCGAGGACAGGCCGTCCCGCGAAGATCGAAGTGCCGAAATCGCCGCGGGCCATGTCGCGGACCCAGCGCAAGAACTGAATTGGCATAGGATCGTTTAGGCCCAGCCGTTCGCGGATGCTAACAATCATCTCTGCAGTGGCCGCCTTGCCGGCAATCATCGCCGCCGGATCGCCCGGTGCCAGCCTGAGAAGCATGAAGACGAAAATCCCAACCATCGCCATGACGGCGATGGTCGAAACCAGTCGGCGCAGAATGTAAACAGCCATCGCTCAGGCTCTTTTCATGTTCCACATCGGGATGACTTCGGGCATCCCAATCAACCCGGTTAGCGACTTTCGGCGCGCGATTGGCTGAAAAAATTGGCCTAGCAGCACCGTGCCGACATTGTCCCAGTATGTTTTTTGCATGCTTCGGGCTAGCGCTTGGCGCTCTTCGAGAGTTTCAAGGTTCGGCCATTTGGCTCGAAGAGCCTCATATTCCTCAAATTTTGGCCAACCGTACCAAGCCTTATCGCCATTGGCCGCCATAGTGACGTTAACATGCGGATTTGCGCGTGTTGAATTGGACTCGGTCGTACAAAATATGCTCCACCCCCCGTTTTCAACTGAGTCCTTCTTTTCTCGCCGTGCAGCAACTCCGGCCCAGTCACTTGCGGCTAGCTCGGCGTTGACGCCGATGTTACGCAGGGTGGCTGCGAGAAGTTCTGAAACGTTGCTTCCTTGGGCCCAATCGGTAGGCTGAAGGATAACTACCGGCTCGCCCGAGTAGCCAGATTCCTCGAACAGCCGTTTTGCCTTTTCCGGGTCCCCGCCTTTCTTAAACCATCCTGTATTCTCATCATTGGTGTATAATGTGCCGTTACCGAAGAACGACGTAACCGTCCTGTAATACTTCTGGTCTCCAATTGCCACCTGTAAAAACGCTTCTTGATCAACCAAGTGAAGCAATGCCTGGCGGGCTTTTACATTATTGAAAGGCTTCTGCAGGCAATTCATGCGCAGGTACATAAGTTGCCCGGATGGATCGAGAACATCCAGCGCAAGGTCTGGATCACTTTCAATTACAGACAGAAGTTCAACTGGCGGCAATTGCATAAAATCGATCTCGCCGGCTTGTAGGGCCGCAGCAGCAGTTTGGGGATCACGAATATTCTCCCAGATTACCTGATCGACTCTGACTATCTTTCCACCGGACAGTCCGTCCGACGGCTCCTTGCGCGGGACGTATCTCTCGTTCCGATCATAAGTGAAGCTCGCACCCGGTTTTGCAAGGGAATGGTTGAATTTAAAAGGGCCTGAACCTATGTTCGCGGTAACTTGTTCGGTTGCTGGTATTTCAGCATCCCGCTCGCGCATAACGTACAAATAGGTGGGCGACGCCAAAATATCGATCAGAATGCCCAGCGACTCATGGAGCTCGATGACGAATGTTTTCTCGTCTTTTTTATAGATGTTTTTAACGTGCTGCATCATAAGCTGTCCGCCAACCGACTTTTGGCTCCAGCGGCGTATTGACGCTACACAATCCGCCGCGGTTACGAGCGTGCCGTCATGCCACCCCAAGCCGTCGCGAAGCTCAAATGTATAAATCTTCTTGTCTTGGGAAACGCCCCATTTACCTACCATTTGCGGCCGCGGTAGCATTTTGGAGTCGGGCGCAAACAGCGTGTCATAGATCGCTAAACCGTGGTCTTGTGTAACGTAGTCCCAATTAAGAAAAGGATCGAACGTTTGAAGGTCTGTATCCTTGACCATGCGGACTGTTCCCGCTGCAGCGGGCGCCGCTTGCGCTCTAGATAGAACGGGGACCGATGCGGCTGCCCCAGCAGCCAAGCCCGCCTTGATAAGCTCCCGTCTTGAAATTGCCATTTCCCACTCCCTTTTTTTAAGCTCCGATGACCTGCCTCTTTTACGCAGCGATAGGCTTGGTCCCGCACGCTTATTGGCTGCGTCGGCTCTGCCTTAGGCATGAACGCACGATTCAGAGCATCGGCCAGATCCGAGTTATATGCGCACGACGAAATTCCCACGAGCCAAGCTATCGAAATGCTATGCCAAGAACCGCTGCGAGATTAACGTCACTCATTCGTTCCCTACGTTTTTAAATTTTGTTCTCACCCATGGTAGCAGGCAAGCGTGCAGCTCAGCCGCGCAATTTCGTGCGAAGTGGTTTTTTTGCGCAAATATTGAGCTTTTTTGCGCTCTGACGTATTGTCGTTTGCAAATCCTGCGTTGCTTATGAGGCTATTGGCAGATCGAGTCCGCACCACCATACATCTAGCGCTTTGTGAGTTTTGGTCGTCATCACTGCCCACCTTAAATTCCGCACAGCACGGTTTCCGGCCAGAGTGGGCAGATGCGTTCCTTGCGGCCCTTGCCAGTAAGGCGAACGCAACGTGGGCCATCGAACCGGATCGCCTTGGTGGCTGCTGCCGGTTTCGCGGACACTGAGATAAGGTGTTTGACGGAACTGGAGAGTGGGAATGCGAAGACGAAAGTTCAGCCGCGAGTTCAAGCTTGAGGCGGTGAGATTGGTGAAGGATCGGGGTGTTGCGGTTGCCCAGGCTGCCCGTGATCTGGATGTCCATGAGAATGTGCTACGCAAATGGGTGCGCGATCTATCGGGCGATCTCAGCATGCGTTTCCCGGCCACGGCCAAATGAAGCCCGAACAGCTGGAGATTGATCGGTTGCGCAAGGAAGTCGCGAAGCTAAAGGCGGAGCGCGACATCCTAAAAAAGACCGCAGCCCACTTCGCGAGGGAAGTGACATGAGGTTCGCTTTCATCGCTAGGCATCCGGGCATCTGGCCGGTGGCATGGCTATGCAGTGCGCTGGATGTGTCCCGCTCTGGCTTCCATGCCTGGCTCAATCGCCGCCCCAGCGCTCGCTCCCGACATGACAAGATTCTCGTTGCCAGGATCGACCGAAGCTTTAAGAGCAGCGACCGTACCTACGGCGCGCGTCGTGTGTGGCACGATGTTCTGGCCGATGGGTTCTCTTGCGGCCTGCGTCGCATCGAACGGCTGATGCGGGAGAACGGCCTGCGGGCATGTCCACGCCGACGCGGGCTGCCGAAGGATACCGGGCGAGCGGGCGGCTGTGTCGGACAACCTCCTCGACCGCGCCTTCGAGGCATCGGCTCCGAACTAGAAATGGGTCGGCGACTTCACCTATATCTGGACCGCGGAAGGTTGGCTCTACGTTGCCGCCGTCGACCTGTTCTCGCGCCGGGTAGTCGGCTGGGCGATGCGGGCGGAGATGACGGCACAACTGGTCACCGACGCCCTCATCATGGCGATCTGAAGGAGAGGCAAACCCGACGGCCTGCTGCATCATTCGGACCAGGGCAGCCAATATACGAGCGAGCAGTTTCAGCGGCTGATGGCAGATCACGGCATCACCTGTTCGATGAGCCGGTCCGGCAACGTCTGGGACAATGCGGCCATGGAGAGCTTCTTCTCGTCGCTCAAGACAGAGCGCACGGTACGCAAAGTTTACAGGACCAGAGATGCCGCCAGACCGGATGTGTTCGACTACATCGAGCGCTTCTACAATCCTCGGCGGCGCACTCGACACTGGGCTATCTGAGCCCGGTGGAGTTCGAGGCACGAGCTATATTAGCTTAACTTCGTGTCCGAAAAACCGGCAGCAGGCCATGGGGCACAGCTCGAGAGCCTCCTGTATCCGTGCCCTGCTGTTGTAGAGGAACGAGAGCAGCTGAGCGATCGGTGCGGGATCCTTGGTCGCGACGAAGTGAAGAAGCTGCGGATCGCGGCAAGCCTGCAGTTGCGCGTGCCGATGGTGCCGCCACGATCGTGCTCGGTGTGAGCGAGGAAGGCAGCCACCTCGCCGGCGGTCGGATCGGCCAGCGTGATCATCGCCACCTTCTTTTCCGCGCCTGTTGCGACGAACCGCAGGAACAGTCGCCAGGTATCACGAAAGGATCCTTTCCTTTCCCACAGCCTGCATTCCCGCTGCTCGAGATAATCGAGGAATCTGCGCGCGCACCTGCAGTGGTTACTGATCGCCCTCAAGTGATAGCGCTGGCCAGCCAGTACGGCCTTGAGCTCGGCGATCAGTTCTTCATTGGATTTCCGCATTATCGACTCCTCTGCTCGTCAAATATGACTGCAGAGGTTCGCCGGAAAATAATGCGGAGCAAAGCCAATGCCGAATCCGCAGAATTTCTCGATATTTACGCGCCGGGCCGACGTTCCTTTACATTACCTCCACCTCGCGATTAGCCGGCACATGGCGAGGTAGGCATATCCCGGTGAAGCCGTCGGGGTGAGCGATTGGGCGTTTGGCCTTGCTGTCGGGCGCATAGACATAAACGACGCCCGGCGGGTCGCTTCCCTGCCATGGCCGGTCATCGCGGGCGTAGGCGCAGAGTTGGCCTGTCTTCGTCTGCCGCGGCCCGTATCAAGAACCGGCGCCGTCGTCTCGTTGGCGAAGGTTTTGGTGAGGACTTCAATCCCGCAAGCAGCCGCTGAACCGGACCAACGGTCTTTCACCGATGTACGCCAGCGGATTGTGTGAGCTCATGCGCTGGCTCCAGCCGTCCCACAACGCATCGTATTTGAGGAGACGGGAGCATATCACCGCCTGCTCGACCGAACCCTGCCCAGTCGAGACGGCTCCGTGCCTTGGGCTGATCCGCCGTGCACGAACCATCTTGCGATGCAAAACCGGCAAGCGCCACAGGTTGCCTATGCGCCAAAGTTCGCAAACGGTGTGATCGACCAACCGATTAGATCGGCAGCATGCTGAAGTATCGCCCTGATTGGGCGAACACGGCATGCGCGGACTGACTTCAATGACGACAGGCCCACGCTTCGTCCACCGGAATTCAATGTTCGTCGGCCCCCAGCCAAGGCCGAGAGCTCGCAAACAGTTTTGCGAAACATCTACGATGTGGTCACGCTCATCATCCGTCAGCGGGGCCGGTAGAGTTAATTCACGAAAGACGAAATGCGGTGGGGGCCGAACTCTCCGGCGTAAATCCCAATGACCTCATTTCCTATTATGTCTGTGCAATAGAAGGGGCCTTGTGCGAATTCTTCCACCAGTATCCTTGGCGAAGAACGCCATATGTGGTTCCCGCCTAGCAAATAGGTCGTACGCTCGGCCAACTCATCGACGCGCGGCACAATCGGACACCGATGCTGCCGCTGCCCAGGGCCGGCTTAAGAACCACCGGCAGGCCGATGCGGCGGCAAAGCTTTCCACCTCCGTCGCGTTCGATGCCACGCGATAAGCAGGAACTGGAACGCCAGCCTCCGCGAAAACCTTTCGTTGAGCGAATTTGTCGCAGCATCTAGACAACACATCAAGCTGTGGACGTGCCGCCAAGAAGACCAAGCGCTACCCGTCCGATGTGACGGACGAGGAGTGGGAACAGATCGCTCCGCTGATCCCCAAGCCTGGGCGTCGCGGCCGGCTGTTGATGGTCAACCTCACCCCCGCCGACATCTCCGACAGTGCCGAGGCTCAGGCGATCCTGGATGGCATCCGCAAGCGCAGGCTCTCGGTGAAGCATCTGTTCGCCGACGGCTCCTATGACCGGCTGAAGCTCATGGAGAAAGCCACCTATCTCGATTTCGTGGTCAAGATCTCCGCCGATCCGACGACCAGAAGGGCTCCGAAGTCTTGCCCGCCGCTGGGTTGTCGAGCGCACCTTCGGCTGGACGACGCGGTGGCGGAGGCTCGTGCGCGACTACGAGAAGCGCATCGACGTCTCTCATGCCATGATCTTGTCGCTATGGGCAATATCATCCGCAGGAACGCTCATCCCTGATTTTCAAAACAGATGGGGTGATTGGGTCTCGACCGAGCCAGATGATGGCGGCTGCTCCTGTGGAAATGTGAAAACGTGGTCGATGTGAGTGGCCACAAACATAGGAAGGAGCAGCCATGAAGTACTTTGCCGGAATGGACGGTGCGCCGTGGCGGCGCGGGAGGTGAACATGGAATAGCCACCTCTCAAGCTTGCTGATTTTCGACCGGCGGCTGCAATGCCGCCCCGCCTGCAGGAGCGGCGGGCCGAAGGGGGCCGAGAAGCTCGACCGGGCGTCGCCGGTTGGGTGAATTTGCAGATCGGGCGGAACTGTACCGGGTGCGAACCATCCACCGCAGGCCGGGCTACGACAGTGTATATGGCGAGACAACGAAGTGAGCGCCGGAAGCCTCGGATTCAACCGGTAACGCCTCCAATCGCCAAAATGGCAATGGGAGGTAAGAAGCGATCAGACGCGGTGGGCTCGTGTATCTCCGCTGCGGGCGCGTTGAACGCGCCAAAGACGGGGGAGGCTCACATGGCCCTGTCTTCCGCATCGCCTGATAACGGCGGGGGGACACCATCGAGGGCTCGCTGACTTCTTCCGCTTATTCAACTGAACTCAGCCACCCATATTGGTAGGTTCAACTAGCTTGGGGACAAGGTAAATTTCGCGCAGAACAGGTGCCCCGCCCATCCAGTGATCCGTCGACCTGAGCGCGGAGAAGTATCCCGGTTTGGCTGGCGCGGTATGGGAGGCGAGGGTGGAGATGGTTATCTGGAATTTGGAGAGCCTCGGTGATAGCTGCGACAAGGAGGTTTGCGACGAAGCCGGCGGGCGTAATAGGGGATTCGGGAAGAGTTCTTACCTTCAGCTTATTTGATGTCCATGTTACCGGCGAAGTACGCGTTCGCTTACGAACGGGCCGAAGGGGCAAGTACGGCCCTATAGTCCATGCTCTGCACCAAAGGAGTCGCACACGATGACAGAAAAGTTATTTGACCGCACTAACTCTATTTACATCATGAACATACCGCAAAAAGGCCGTGGTGTATTTGCGAATATTCCATTCAAACGTGGAGATTTACTTGAGCGAGCGCCCACATTTGGACTTGATAGAGCGACAGCAAAGATATTAGATAGCACTGCTCTTTTAGCATACTACTTTGGACGGCATGACATGCCTCTTGCATCTGAATCCTTGGCTGGATATGTTGTTTTCGGATTTGCCTCGATAGTAAACCACTCTTGGAATCCCAATGCCAAAATAGTTTGGGACGACGAAGAAACCGGCGCATGGGTCAGCGTTGTGGCAATAAGAGACATAAAAGTCGGCGAGGAAATAACACACCGGTATACGGACATCTCCGCCTTTCCTGATACTTTCATTGACTGAAGTTCTAAAGCAGGGATCGGATGGCATCCGATGCGCGCTGCGCAGTTGCGTCAAGGCGATCGGCGCCAAAACGTCTTTCCAGACCGATGAGGCCGACATATGCACGGTATCCCTGTTCCGAAAGGGGTCGGAACAAGAGTAGTGCGAAATCGATGGGATGGAAGGCTCCCGCTCCGCCGGTGCTAGGTTGGCATCGGTTAGGATGGATAAACGGGAGCATACGAGTGGAAGAGATTTCTACCGTTGGCATCGACTTCGCGAACTCGGGGTTTCAGATTCATGCGATTGATAGCCCCCGCAAAGTCGTCGTCCGGCTCCAGCTGCGCCGCCAGCAGATGTTGAAGTTTTTCGAGCAGCTACCACCCTGCCTCGTCGGAATGGAAGCGGCGGCACTGCCCACTTTTGGGCGCGCGAGCTGTCGGCCTTTGGGCATGATGTGCGGCTGATGCCGCCGGCCTATGTGAAACCCTACGTAAGACGGCAGAAAATGGGATGGTTGCCGCCCTCCCCAGACGGCATCGCAATGTGCCAAGGTCGTGGTGTTCAACGCCACGAAAAGGAGAGGACGGCAAATGGAAGATACAATGATCGGTGTGGACCGGGCGGAGAACGTTGCGACCTGCAAGTCGCGTGAGTTTCTGTTTTCAGGAGGAAATATTGCCTGAGGAAACCGGCTGTTCCATCAGCCGTACCCTACCCGGACATGCCGAGCGGGTAACAGCTCGGTGTGTGAACCTCTGGGGACAACGTAGCGGCCGGATATTCGGTCGGCGAGGCAAGGCGGAATCTGCCAGCAGGAAGGCGGAGAGGAGCAAGAGATGGGCGGATACGACCAACGTATGTGAACTTCCGATAAACGTCGTGATCTTTGACAAGCCAAACGTGCTGACAGGCTTGAACCAAAACGGTACGCGGTGTGGAGTGGTCTTTGAAAACTTGGACACCATGGACGACCAGCCGCCGGCGAAGAGGAAGGGTCCGCCCCGCTCGGAGACTTATGCGGAACAGGGTAATGCTGCCGGCAACGGCAGGCGGACCATAAGGAACGCTGTTGGCGGTGTGGGTAAAGGACTGCGGAAAAGCGAACGCCCGACTGTGATGGACGGGATACGGGCTGAAACATCGCCCAATGCGAAGGCGGGCAGACTTCTGCGCGGTCATTCATGGCGAGGCACTGCGCATATGTGGGCCAGGCGAACTGGTGCACATTCAGGCAGAGGTGAAACGACTTCAGGTGCGCATCGCCAAGGCACCCCGGAAGGCCGAAGGAAGGTGAAGCATTGCAACGTCTGTTGACCCGCTCGCATAGCGGCAAGATGTTGGCCGTGAAACGGGTGACGGAGAATCGCGGTAAAAGAACGCCGGGGTGGACGGTAAGATTTGGTCATCCCCTGCGGCCAGATGGAACGGGATGATGTCACTTCGACATCGCAGCTTTCGCGCGATGCCCCTGCGACGTGTTTACATTCACAAGAGTAACGGCAAGAAGCGTCCGCTGGGAATTCCCTGTATGCGGTGCCGGGCGATGCAGGCGTTGTGGAAGCTCGCTCTGGACCCAGTGGCAGAGACACTGGCGGACCCGAATTCATATGGGTTCCGGCCCGAACGCTCGACTGCCGATGCCCATCGAGCAGTGCTTCATCACTCTGGCGAAGCGAGCTTCGCCAGAGTGGATTCTGGAAGGTGACATCAAAGTCTGTTTCGACAGCTTCAGCCACTTCTGGCTTCTGGAGCACGTAGCGATGGACAACCACGACTTGCGTGACGTCGCATTACTGGGGACGCGAGACCATGAAGCTGGGGCACACCGTCCGGCTGATCCCGCCAATTTACGTGAAGCCTTCGTGAAGCGGCACAAGAATGACGCGGCGGATGCCGAAGCCATTGCGGAAGCTGCATCGCGCCCGACCATGCGCTTTGTTGCCGTGAAGAGCGAGGAGCAGCAGGCCCGGGCGATGATCTTCCGCGCACGCGACCTGCTGGTGCGCCAACGCACGCAGTTGATCAATGCGCTACGCGTCATCTGGCCGAATTCGGCATCGTGGTGGCGAAGGGTCCCGTCCATCTCGAGAAGTTGAATGATGCGATCGATGAGTTGGAGACGGGACTGCCGCCGATGGTCCGCGGATCGGGCGGACCTATCTCGATCAAATTGCCGTCTACACTGAAGAGATCGCCGATCTTGAGAAGAAACTCCGTGCGGAAGCGGCAGGGGGTGAGGTGACGAAGCGGCTGCAGACTATGCCGGGGATCGGGCCGGTCACGGCCTTGGCCGTCGAAGCGTTTGCCCGCCGATGGAAAGCTTTCGACGCAGTCGCGACTTCTCCGCCTGGCTCGGGCTTGTGCCTCTGCAGAAGTCAACCGGCGGCAAGCAGATCCTTGGCAAGACCTCGAAATGGGTCAGCGCGACATCCGCAGACTGCTGATCGTCGGCGCCAGGGCCGTGGTGCGATGGACCGCCCGCCGCGGCGCGCCGAAGG
>NZ_SRUX01000006.1:13024-52630 GCF_004791545.1 Mesorhizobium sp. M4B.F.Ca.ET.214.01.1.1 | reverse complement strand
AGAAGTCAACCGGCGGCAAGCAGATCCTTGGCAAGACCTCGAAATGGGTCAGCGCGACATCCGCAGACTGCTGATCGTCGGCGCCAGGGCCGTGGTGCGATGGACCGCCCGCCGCGGCGCGCCGAAGGTAGTTAGTCCAAGCGCGTCGAAGAATCGATCTCAACCGCAGGCGATGCTTGCATGCAGGCCCTCGGCAAAATCGTCGTAACACTGGGCGTCAGTAGCTGGATGATTGCGACTTTCTCGCCGGAAACTCTCCCGCCATTGGAAATGTTCACGCCAGCGAATCCTGTGCAGCTGCACAGGATGAGTTTTTTGTCAGTGAACCGAAAAGCCCGAAGCGGCGAGACACGCAATCGCCTGCCTGGTGGTTGTCACGCCCAGCTTCCTGCGAGCGTTGCCCAAATGAAAGTCGGCCGTGCGCCGCGTGATCCCCAGGATGCAGCCTATCTCCCAGGCCGACTTGCCGCGTGCTGCCCATCGCAGGCATTCGTATTCGCGCGGCGTCAGCGACACGCCGTTCACCATTCGGTCGCCGGACAGTTTTCGGCGAACGAACATGTGAAAACAGGTCGCAACGTATGGGAGTATCACTTCATAGCGTTCCGCGACGCGGAACCATACAGGATTGGGCTTGTCAGCGGCAAAGGTCATCGCCGCAAAATTGCCTCGGAGATCTATGATCGGAATTGTCACGCCGCAGCAAATGCCAAACTGCGCCGCTTCTTCGAAAACGTGAGCCCCTGAAGCCTCACTATCGTTAAGATCGAATCCCCATCGAAACGGGCATCCGCCGAAGCGGGCGCGCGTGATGACGGGGTCGACCCGCTCGTATCGATGCTCAAGATAGCGCGCTGTCCAGGGCTCCGGATAGTTTGAGATCAGCCTGGGCTTGTCACTAGGACGCGGCAGCAAAGAGAGGTAGGCAAAGGCGAGTAGGTCGAGTTCCGAGCCCACCTCGGCCATGGCGCTGCAGAAATCGACCTCATCGACGCTTTCAGAAAGCCGTTCCAAAAACTTCTCAAAGACAGCTTGCACGTATCTCGCCCCTGGCTTGAACTCACCCCCGATCCACACGCCGTGCAGCGCTGCCACGGCACATACCGCCGGGCAGACAGCGGGAAGACAGCGGCCTAACTCGCCCGGACTGGAGAACCGTCATCAGATCAGACCCAGCGCCGCGAAGCCGGCACGCCGGCTGCTAACTTTCTGCTTTCTCGAACAAATGCCGCTTCGGACATTTGCCAGCAGAGCAATGCCCGCCCACTACTCCTTTCCGCAAAGTCATTGATTGATGATCCAACCTGACGTGCGGGGAGGCGCGCTAGCTGGGCGTGCCGCATACGGACTGGAGATTGTTTCGCAAATGCAGTGATGTCGTTGCCCGCGTCGGTAGCTGCTCAACTTCGTCAAATCAAGCTCACGAGCGCGTCCGATGTGAGTGTGACGCCAATAATTTGGCCACGATGATACTGCCCCAGATCGTAGTGCGTGAATCATTTTGCCCCATTCTGCTGCCGGATGGTGAGACTGTCAGAACTGATTAAAGCTTCGCCAGTTCCTCGCCGGTTTCGCGACGTGCGTAGACTAAGATGGTCGCCTTTTTCTCATCCAATACTTCAAAGAGGAATAACTTGGTCCGCAATTGGCAGAGCCATGGATGCAAGAACCATTCATTTGGCTTGCCACACATGAGGACCATGAGGGGCTTTCGATTACGCGCTGTCGGTGTCCTGATGATTGTCTTCAGGCATGCTCGATCCGTCCAGCTCAGGCGGTTCGAAACGGCATTCGGGTGGGTGTGCCAGTCCCCGAGATATGTGTCCAACCTCCCCGAACATTCGTAGTGCTTTGCAATTTCCGCCTGTTGCCAGCTTTGATCAGGGAGGAAGCTGCTTCGCTCGCGAGATGCTTGGGGGCCGGCTGGAATCATAGTTGTTACGACGGCAACGTTGTTTTCGGCCCAGTACCCCATGAAGGTCCCACCCGTTTCCCAATCAAACCAGAGGTCGGCTTCGGCCTGCATGTCCTGCTCGATCGCTTGAGGCAGCCAGACTACGGGTTGCATCCGCATTCCCTCATCGGACGCAATCCATCGACCTGCCAAGACGGCGGCACCCGCCTGATGCCGTCATGCAGTGTCAGGGTGTGAAGCAAAGATTCCTTGAAGTCGTCTGGACAGGAAAGAATGTCCACGGTCAAGCGGATGGCTTCCAACGATAATTCGTTGAGATCGAATGACGCCCCAGTGAAGGTCAGCTCCGCGCATCCAGCCGGTTGATTCAGCCCGGAAGTTTCTCCCGACCCAGGAGCTTTCTTGATCAAGCCGTTCGCATAGGCAAATTCGCGGCAGGTTGGGCAGCCGGATTTCGGGTGGTAGGCGGCAACGACCCCCCCTTTCAACGATTGCGTTCCGAAAAGAGAGATCATCGGTTTCCCTGCGGACTTGCAGTGATCGGCTAGCAAACGTGAGATCCCGGAGGAAGCCGTTGCATCGATGACGATGTCGGCCTTCGCAAAGATCGGCGGTAGAACTGAATGGTCTCCCCCGTTCCCGTCGGCCGCCGTGGCCATCCCCACGTGGTGATGGATCGCCTCGACTTCGACCCCCGTGTATTCCGATTCCACATGCTGCTTGACGGCAGTGGTCTTTCGCATTCCCCAGGCCGTCGCACCAAGCGGCCATCGGATGGAGTTCCCCGGCTCGACGATGTCATGGTCGATAACGATGAGATGAGAACAGCCGTTTCGGGCAAGCTCGATCGCAACTGGGGCACCAATGGCCCCCATTCCGAAGATGGCAATCACCTTGTTCTTGAAAATGCACACCGATGCAACTCGGTCACCGATGTCAGTAGCCCCGGCGCGGTAAGTCGGTATGATCAAGACCGATGGTCCAGTTGCCTTCTTACCAGGTTTCGCCGTCCGGAAGGATTTCGCTGGCCCGTAAAGCAAAGGGAAAAGCCATGTATCTCCACTCTTTTTGTGGCTGAGTTCCGTCGACTGAACGGTCACAGACATCGAAAAAGCTGGAGAGCCGTCAGTGAAGGCATGCATCTTGAAGGCAATCTGATCCTTGACTTTCTTCTCTTG
The DNA here is from genome assembly GCF_004791545.1 of Mesorhizobium sp. M4B.F.Ca.ET.214.01.1.1. Taxonomy (NCBI): domain Bacteria; kingdom Pseudomonadati; phylum Pseudomonadota; class Alphaproteobacteria; order Hyphomicrobiales; family Phyllobacteriaceae; genus Mesorhizobium; species Mesorhizobium sp. M4B.F.Ca.ET.214.01.1.1. The sequence continues at coordinate 49,537 of NZ_SRUX01000006.1, read as the reverse complement.
CCAGCCGTCTGCCGGCGGAGGGGCTAAACGGTCCACACGGGTCCAAGGGAAGGTGCGGATGGTCTTCTTGGTTCGTAAGTGCGGAGGCAGCGGAAACGTTCGACTCGCGAGCACAGTCTGGTCGTGCGCCCTAACCTCATCAACGACGCCTCGAAACTGGATCTTCTCTCCAATCCTCAATAGCGAACACGAAGCTTTGATCGTTCCGCCAACGGCACCACCGAGGTCCCACTTGCTGTCGATCAGCATGTAGCTTCCTTCGGAATAGCCAGGGAATTCTGGGGCAATGGCGTTCCACCAGAATTCCATCGGTTCGCCCTGCGGATCCTCCACGCCCGTCCCATTCAAGGCGCTGGTAAGCTGTTTCTCAAGAAGCTTCGCCAACGTCCACTTGATGGACCAGAGCCCCGTGTCGCGGCCCAACAAGCAAAGGTTGCCGTCAGTCGGCGAGCAGTGCTTGTGGGGAAAGGTTTCCGGTTTCCCTCGAAGGGCAACTTGCGGGCGGACGAAGGGATAGCTGTCTGGGAACACTGCGCGAAGCTCGCGGCTTTCCCCGGATGCCAGCGGCCATTCGAACTCGACGCTGAGCACCCCGTTTTTCAGTTGCTCTTGGTCGATTCGCAGCGAGTCTCGGGCGAAGAATGCGAGATCGCGGAGTTCAAAATCGAATCGTCCTGCGCAGGTATGCTCCCAGTGGGGGAGCATACCTGCCTTCAGATCGAGATAGCCTACCCAGGTCATCCTACAGGACGGTCCGGTGGCTGAGGTGGATCCTTAGGACCAGGCGGAACGCCGGGCGGACGACCCGGAACGCCATCTGACGGCCCTGGGACCCAGTCGGGCGGCCCAGGCGGGGTGTGGCCCGGATTGCCGGGGCTTGGGGGGCGTGCCATGTTCATTCTCCATTTTGGCTTTGGTGGAAGATACAGTTGTCACATCGCGGCGTTCTTAGCTAAGCCGAGAAAACGGTTGCTGGTACGCCGCTCCAGATGGCTGCCCGTGTAAGGACCCGGCTTTCGGTGTCGCGGACCGTCGCGTCGAAATCCTCCGCGCTAAACGCATGCGCCGAGAGTGCATCGCGCGCCGCGTCCACGCCGGTACGCGCCAGCCACTCCTCTATGATGGACCTTTGTTGAAAGAGGTCATCGTGGTTAGTATCGGGAACTGAGACATTGCTGCTGGCAAGATGCTGGATGGCACCGGAGACGCCGACCGCGGTGCAGACATCAGGCGCCACCACCTCTTGCCGACCCGGCCGTTGTCGGCTCATAGGGCTCCCGAGCTTGTCAGCGACGGGCGGGATGACGGCGTGGAACCTCTCCGAGGAGCCCAGCGCGCTTCCACCAGAGATGATAATCTTGGCCGAGGTCAACTCCGGTCGGTCAGTTTCGGAGAGCTTGTTTTCGATTAAAATGGAGAGACACGGGTCGGCTGCCGCCGAGATATTCTCGACGGCAGCCGCGTTGCCTTGGGAGGCGCTTGAACACGAAGTCGGGCGCTCGCTGATCACCTTTGTGGCGTCACACGATAGCATCGGCTGAATGGGGTTGCCGGTATAGATCGGCCGCATGGACGCGTGGGGCGAGATCACATCGAGCAGTGCGGCCACACGGGGCGCGACATTCTTGCCCGACGAGATCGCCGGCGCGATGATGGTGTCATGAGCTCCGACGAGCGAAACGACGAATGTCGCCAGTGGTTCGGGAAGGAGTTCGGTGAGCTCGTCGGCTTGGGCGAGCAGCACCTTGCTGAGCCTGGCGTCGGCACCCACATCGCCATTGCTATCATTGCCGGCAACCAGAACATGCACATCCGAGCCGACCTGTAGCGCAGCCGCAAGCGCCTTTGCAGGCGTCGCGTTGTCGTGTTCGGCAGTCAGAGGAATAGCCATGTTCTAGTCTTCGTCCCGATCGGTTACATCACGCCGGCTGTTCTCCGGTCGAGATGCGGCGTACTCGAAGTCAGCCTGCAGAGGACGCCTATTCGCGTCCCGCACGCCATTCTCTGAATGCCAGGTTCAATCGTGCGCCCACGTCGGTAATGGGGCGCGGGGGCAAGGTCTGCGGCTTCTCAAACGAGCGGAAAATATCGCCAAGCTTTGACCGGTGCCCGACCACCAGTTCGGCCGTTGCGATACCCGCCGAGGTAGACTTGGTTCCACCTATACCGTTGCACGCGCATGCCGCGAAGATGCCATCTGCTACTTGGCCGAACAGAGGCACGGAGTTCCGCGTCAGCGCCATAGCGCCGGCCCAGCGATACTGCATCTTCAGGTGACGCTGATCTGGAAAGCGGTCCGCGAACTTCCGATCGTGCAAATCACTCGCGCTTTTGATCGTTGCCGCTCCGGCCTCGATGGTCGGATGGTAGGTGTAGCGTGAGCGTATCAGAATGCGGTCGCCATCAGGGCCGTTAATGCGCCGCACCGTCGTCCCCATCGGGGCAGCAGGTGTCGCTCCCCATTTCCGCAGTCCCCCCAGTGCAGTGGGCATAAAAGGCTCGGTCAGCGAAGCGTGCGTAAAGACATGGAGAAGCTCCCCTTTTCCGAATCCGAAGCTTTCTGCGTGGCCGTTTGTCGCCAGGATGACCCGCCCTGCCCTAATCTCTCCCTTGGGAGTCTTGACTGTGCAGCCGATTGAGGAGCTTTCAATAGCAAGAGCGGGCGTCCGCTCATACAGCCTCAAAGGTTCCTGAAACACATCTGCAATGGCTCTCACAAGCGCCGTCGGCTGTACCATGACCGCACCGGGGGTGAAAAGCCCTGACTTATATGATCGCGTGCCGGTGACATCCTCAACCTCCGAAGCGCTAAGAAGTTGATTTGGTTCACCCAAGGACTTGAGCTGCAAGGAGTAGGCTTCGAGGTGCTCCGTACCGGCATCGGTCATAGCGAGGCTATACTTGCCGCTGGGATCAAAGACGTCCTCGTCCCACCCATGCTCCTCCGCCAGGCGAGCGTAATGTTGAATGGCCGTCCGCGCGATCAGGATCTCATTGTGGCTCTTGGCTACGGCGTCCGCCCCGAAATTGCCCGATGAGATGTCGTGCGGCAGGTCAATAAGGAAGCCCGAATTCCGGCCGCTGGCCCCCCGTCCGACCTGGTCGGCATCGATGATGGCTACAGAAAGCTTGGGATCGAGATTGGCAAGTCGGACAGCGGCTGCCAACCCTGCAAAACCCGCTCCGATAATCGCGACATCCACAGTGATCCCCCGATCCAGGTCGGGGGCTGGGGTCCTCGCCGGGAGCAAGGCCTCCCAGCCGGACTCCACTCCATGGGCGGGAAGGCGACGCGCCCGATAAGTCTTGCTGGCCATTATACCGCTTCTTGTTCAACTAGGGGGCCAAGGGCCGTCCGAAGCGCTGATATGCGGTCCGACGAAAGGGGGCGGAACGGCTTCCGGGCGCTGCCGCCGCCATATCCGGTGAGTTCGGCGGCCGCATAAACGCTCGGAACATAGTCGCCGTCCCAGAGAAGAGCCATGATTGGCTCCAGCAGCTGCCACAGGGACCGCACGTCGTCCCATCTTTTTTCCTGCGCGGCCCTGACGATAGCAACGCATGTGCGCGGGGCAATGTTCGCACCGCCCCAAATCAAGCCGGAGCAGCCGGCGAACAGGGAGAACGGCACCAGCGGGTCGGCCCCGTTGATGACATTGAGGCCGGTCCCGATCAACCTGACCTGGCCGACCAAGTCGCCACTGCTGTCCTTGACGGCCTGGAACTCGGGCAGTTCGCAGAGCCTACGAAGCAACTGCGGCGTGATGCGTACTCCCACCGCCTGGGGCACATTATATCCGATGATAGCCAATCCTACCGCGGCGACTTCGCTGTAGAAATCGAAAACGCTGTCGTCGTCTGACGGACCCTCGAAGAAGGGTGGAAGGACCATCACCCCGTCTGCCCCACAATCCTTCGCAAATCGCGTTCTTTTGACGACGTCAGCAGTAAGCAAGGCAGATGCCTGGGCGACCACCTTGGCCCGCCCGGCAACGACGCTCGCACCGCGCTCAATAAGAGACCTCGATTCCTCCGGCGACAGGTAAGCATGCATACCTGTGCCGGAGCTGAACACGAAACCGTCGACGCCTGCGGCCAGATGCCGTTCGATGAGCTCTTCGAACCGCACGAAATCGATGCGGCCGTTTGCGTCGAACGGCGCCGTGATCGCAAGATTGAGACCGGAAAAAGCAAAGGATGACATTTCAGAAACCTTCATTGGAGCTGCTCAAGTCGATCCAGAGCGTTTTGGTCTGGGTATACTGATTATGCGCATGCAGGGACTTGTCCCGGCCGCCGAAGCCCGACTGCTTGTAGCCACCGAACGGAGTAGCAGCGTCCCCCTCCCCGTAGGAGTTCACGGTTACCGTTCCCGCTTTAAGCGCCCGGGCGGCCCGGAGTGCCCGTGACCCATCCGCAGTAAAAATGGAGGCCGCGAGCCCATATTCGGTCTGGTTGGCGAGAGAAACGGCTTCAGCAAGAGAGTTGACGCCGATCACGGAAACGATCGGACCGAAGATTTCTTCCCTCACATGCTTGCCGGCATGCTGGTCGAATTCAATGATGGTAGGCTCGATCGTGGTGCCGTTGAAGGCCTTCCCGCCCGTCACCACCCTGCCCTCGCCCCCGAGATAGCCGCTGACTTTTCCGAAATGGGTCGCTGAGATTAGCGGGCCGATACGGGTATCTGGATCCAGCGGGTCGCCCACGGTCCATGACTTGGCAACTTCGGTGAGTTTCTCAAGCAGGCGGTCCCTCACGTCTTTGTGTACGAAAACCCGCGAGATCGCCGAGCAATTCTGGCCCATGTTCCAGAACGCTCCGTTGCCGATGTGGGCAGCCACGGCGTCGAGATCGGGAACATCATCCATGACGATACAGGGATTCTTGCCACCCATTTCAAGCACGACCTCCTTGAGGTTGCTTTCCGAGGAGTATTTTAGGAAGCGGCGACCGGTTTCGGTGGAGCCGGTGAAGGAAACAGCGTCAATATCGGGATGCCGGCCGATCGGCTCACCAACGTCCGGGCCGTCACCTGTCAGCACGTTAAAGACGCCAGCTGGCACGCCGGCGTCCAGGGCGAGCTCCGCAACCCGCAATGTGGTGAGCGACGTCTCTTCTGCGGGTTTGACGACGACCGTGCATCCTGCGGCAAGCGCGGGACCAATCTTCCACGCCAGCATCAGAAGGGGAAAGTTCCATGGGAGGACAAGGCCGACGACTCCGATCGGTTCGCGCACGATAAGGCCCAGGGAAGCGTCATTCGCTGGGGATACCTGATCATATATTTTGTCGACCGCTTCGGCATGCCATCTCAGGCTGTTGATGGCCTCAGGCACGTCGATGTTGATGCAGTCATTGATGGTTTTGCCGCTGTCCAGGCTCTCCATCAGGGCCAGCTCAAGCGCGTTTTCCTCGATAACGGCTGCCAGCTTGAGAAGCACCTTTTTTCTGGTCGCCGGCGGTAGCTTCGACCACCGCCCGTCCTCAAAGGCCAGCCTGGCCGCTGCGACTGCCTTGTCGACGTCGGCCGAGGCCGCCGCCGGAAGCTCAGCCAGGACTTCGCCCGTCGCCGGGTTCAGAGTTGGAAATGTTTTGCCCGACAGGGCGGCGACAGCTACCCCGTCCACAATCATTTTGGTGGGCAGTTTGAGCGCGCCTGCCTGCGTCTTGTAGTCGACTTTGTTCAGCATTTCTGTTCTCCCTAGTGTCCTACCGACACACACGATAACGCTATCGTTCGAGTTCGCCCTGCATGCCGTTGGGCACGGCGTAGAGCGCGACGTCGCTGCGGAAAACCTCGAGATGGGCGCGCACCACGTCGCCGGCTCGGTCGGCATCGTGGGCCTCAATGGCTTCAATCATCTGATCGTGCTGCTGAGCCGCGGTCTCCTGATCCTTTTGAATCCGCGGGCCGCCGCTTTGGCGGTAGAAGATCTTGCCGATGCGGGCGTGGTCAATCAGAAGCTTCTTGAGGCTGGGAAGTAGGTATGGATTGTGCGCCATTCTGCCGATGTTCAGATGGAACTGGTGATTGAAGATCACCCGACTCTCGACGTCCCCATCAGCGATCGATCGGCGGAACCTCTGCTGGGTTGCCTTGAGAACGTCCAGGTCCCCGGCCGTACGGTTGACAGCCGCGAGCTTTGTCGTCCCGACGTAGATCATGGGGGCGACTATCAGAAAATCCCGAAGTGTCTGGTACGACATAATGGATACGCGCGCAGCGCGGTTGGCCTCAAGGTCAACATAGCCCTCCCCCGCCATCTGGCGCATGAGTTCGCGAACCGGCGGACGAGAGAGGCCAAACTCTTCGCTCAGAGCAACCTCGTCCAGGACGGCCCCTGGCTCGAGCTGCATCGTCAAAATGCGATGCACCAAGGTTTCAGCAAGGATGCCTTTGCGGTCTGTCGACGCTGGTTGCTCATCGAGGGTCATTGCGGGTCCTTCATCCGAGATAGACATATTGTAGACAAAGATCATGAGTCAAGATAGGAAAGAGTCATATACCATTGGTGCAGCGACGTGTAGGACACATGTCGCGATCGGCCGGAGCATCGACTGTGTTTCATTCAGCGCTACGGGCCAGGCAAGCGCCCTCCGTCGAGTTGAAGGTCGGGTTCATTCTGGCCCGCTCATTTACGTTGACCGCGTTCGCTCTTTTCATTGATACGCTTCGGCTTGCCAGCGATGAAACAGACAGATCCGGCAGGGTCAACGCCGACTGGGAGGTGCTGTCGAACACCCGGCATCTCGTAACCTCAAGTTGCGGCGTGCAGGTTTCGCCGACGTCATCGCTGCGTGACCCGATGGAGTTTGATTACATTGTCGTCGTCGGAGGCCGATTGTCCAACGGTCAGGCAGTCGACGGTCAGACCATAAAGTACCTTCGGGAAGCCGCCTCGCGAGGGGCGCGCCTGATCGGCATCTGCACAGGGACATTTATCTTAGCGGAAGCTGGACTGATGGCCGCCCACGAGACCTGTGTAAGCTGGCTGCATTACCTCGACTTCCGTGAGCGCTTTCCCGGCCTACAAGTGCAGGTCACGTATCTCAAGCGTCAGCGGTCGACGCGGCTGCACCCACTGCGCGTTGCGAACCCTGTCGATTTGCAGGACCTCAAGCGCATTTCGTTCGGCCGCCTCCCCGATATGCCGCCGGACCAACTCTGCAGCAAGATCGGCTGTGCTGCTGCCGCCCGCACACGATCCGCGTGTGGCATCCAGGTTGTAGATCCTGTCAGCCCTAGGCTTCGCGCTGCGCTGATCCTGATGGAACAGAATGTGGAGAACCTCCTGTTGGTTTCCAGACTGGCAGCAGTATTGGGCATCTCGCGGCGACAACTCGAACGGCTGTTTTTCAGAGAGCTGAACAGCTCTCCCGCGCTTGTCTACCGGCGCGTGCGGCTCGAGCGCGCCAAGCAGCTGCTCCGGACAAGCGATACCCCCTTGATCGAGGTGGCAATTGCCGCCGGTTTCGAGAACGCCTCTCACTTCGGCAGGGTCTTCCGTACCGTTTACGGACAACCGCCCAGCGTCTGGAGACGCTCCAGGTCTGTGTCCGAGAAAAAAATGACCCGAGCACGCACACTCGTGCCGTGTGCTCCTAAGGATTTAAATAACGCGGTAGAGGTCCCGGAAGGGCAGGCCTGATCCGCGATCTGATAATTAATCGTGGCCTAAACCAGGAGTGCCCTGTGCAAAGTACTAACGATATGTCTGCAGCCAGTGTGACCAGAAAATTCGACATCATTATTGTCGGTGCCGGTTTCGCGGGAATGTATATGCTGTACAAGGCCCGTGAACTTGGACTTTCGGCCTTAGTTCTCGAAACTGCGGGCGGAGTGGGCGGTACGTGGTTCTGGAACCGTTATCCCGGAGCGCGATGCGATGTCGAGAGCATGCAATATTCCTATTCGTTCTGCGAGGAGTTGCAGCAAGAGTGGCAATGGAGCGAACGGTACGCATCGCAGCCTGAAATTTTGAAATATGCAAACCATGTCGCGGACAAATTCTATCTTCGCCGCGACATTAGGTTCAACTCCCGCGCATCAAGCGCAATTTTCCACGATGGGGAGCGTGTCTGGCAGCTCTCCACCGATGATGGGGAGCATTATTATGCGAAGTGGTGCGTCATGGCGACCGGCTGCCTGTCCGCTGCGCAGCGCCCAAACATCCCAGGCTTGGGTACGTTCAAAGGTGAAATCTATCACACGGGGAATTGGCCCCAACAGCCGGTAGACCTGTCCGGCCGAAAAATCGGGGTCATCGGGACCGGATCGTCGGGGATCCAGGTGGTTCCTGAGCTCGCGAAACTGGCGAAACACTTATACGTTTTCCAGCGAACCCCGAACTTCAGTATCCCGGCGCGCAATCAGCCCATAGATAGCGCCTACGAGGCAGAATGGAAGCAAAGCTATGCCGAACGGCGTACTGCGGCTCGCAACATGCCGGCGGGAATTCTGTCTGACATCGGCACCAATTCTGCTCTGGCAGTGTCGCCGGAAGACCGCTTGGCAGAATATGAAAGGCGTTGGGCTGCAGGGGGCACCGGGTTCACCGCCGCATATTCGGATTTGCTGAAGAACGAGGATGCCAACGGCACAGCTGCTGAGTTCGTCCGGAAAAAAATTCGCGAGGTGGTCACCGATCCCGCCGTCGCCAACCTACTGGCGCCGGTCGATCATCCGATCGGTAGTAAGCGCATCTGCGCTGATACAGACTACTTTGCGACGTTCAACCGGCAGAACGTAACCTTGGTTGACCTGCGCGCCAATCCTCTCCAGGAAGTCTCGGAACACGGTTTGACTGCGGGCTCCCAATTCTATGAGCTGGATATATTCGTGCTCGCTACAGGCTTCGACGCCATTACCGGCGCGCTGAGCAAGATCGACATCGTCGGTCGCCAAGCCCTTACCCTAAAAGAAAAATGGCAGGACGGCCCAAACACATACCTGGGCCTGATGACATCGGGATTTCCGAACCTGTTCATCGTCACTGGCCCGGGAAGCCCGTCGGTGTTGACCAATGTCATCGTTGCCATCGAGGATAATGTCAACTGGATCGCTGGCTGCCTGGCATACCTCATGACGAGAGACGCACAGACGATCGAAGCCATGGCCTCGGCCGAACAAGGTTGGATTGAGCATGTCGGACAGGCGGCTGAAGGCACGTTGTATACAAAGGCAAAGTCCTGGTATCTCGGCGTCAACGTGCTCGGAAAACCCGCCGTTTTCATGCCCTACGTCGGCGGCGTGCCTGCCTACCAGAAGATCTGCGAGGAGGTTGAAGCCGACAGCTACAGGGGTTTCGACATTCATGCCAATAGGGACAGCGTGCACTCGCTCCAGGTGGTAGCGTGAGCGGCGAGGTAGAAGGTAAAATCTGTATTGTAACGGGGGGGCAGCCGGGGAATCGGCGCCGCCATATGTGCGCTCTTTGCCGACCAAGGAGGCAGGGTGATCAACCTCGATCGTGATCCGCCAGCAATTGAGACCGGCATTCCATTCTATCGTCTTGATGTGACAAGTGAAGAGGATGTCGTAGCCGTGGCACAGCTGATCGCCTGCGATCACGGCGGCGTCGACATCCGTGTCAACAATGTGGCCATTGCCCGTATCGGACCAAGCATGAGCTTTCCGCTGAAGGGCTGGGATGCCTCATTTGCCGCATCATCAACATTTCGTCGATCAATGGGTTCGCCAATGTCCCGACGCGGCTCGCGTATAACGCGGCCAAGGCGGCCGTGATCTCAATGATCAAGGTGCTCGCCATCGAATGGGCCGGCTACTCGATCCGGGTCAGTGGCTCCAGGCATGATTGAAACAGAGATGCTCCGGAAGGCGATCGAGGACGGCCACATGGACGTCGAGGCCTACACAAGCCACTTGCCAATGCGCCGGTTTGGCCAGCCCCGAGATGTTGCTGAAGCTGTTCTCTTCCTTGCGTCTGATCGGTCCAGTTACGTGACAGGACAAGTCATCGTGCTGACGGCGGGTGGACAGCCTTCAACTGGATCCCATGGAGCGGCGACCCGGAAGCCCCGCAGGTCTAGAGCGAAACGGCTGCCAATGCCGAACTTGGCACTCTGCACCCCGTGCCCGCATACGACGGCAGGGGCGGCGCAAGTGAGGCCCGAATTTACTTCCCTGTAGCGCTGGAGTAACAGTTATCTATGTCCAACTACCGACGGCTTCCGTTAAGCGCGTTGCGCGCATTTGAAGCTGCCGCACGGCATATGAGTTTTACCAAGGCTGCTAATGAGCTTTCGGTCACTCAAGCTGCGGTGAGTCGACATATTCTTACGTTGGAAGATCACCTCGATATCCAGCTCTTCAATCGGGGCAACCAAAAGGTGTCTTTGTCGCCTGCAGGCGAGGAGCTCTTTGAAGCGGCGACCCTTAGCCTTGCTCATATAGCTGCGGCTTTCGATAGTGTGAAGAGGCGAGAGAAGGCGCGAAGATTGACGGTGGGCATGCCGATGTCGTTCGCAACCCTTTTCATGAGCCATCGCATTGGTGATTTTGTAGCGAACAACCCGGAGGTCGACCTGCACCTGGTTTCGCTTGAACGTAGCCCGGCTCCAGCGACAGACGGTTTCGATGTGTCCGTTGTTATGGGGTACCTGGCGCGCCCGGGCTTTACAGCAACGGAACTCTTCGGAGAAGAAGTCTTCCCAGTTTGCAGCAAGTCTTACCAGACCCATTCTGCGGGAATCCGTACTCCGGAGGACTTGGTGAGCGAAGTCCTCCTTGTTATGGATGACCAGCATTGGTCAGCCTACCCTTGGTCACCTTTTGATTGGGTGCATTGGCTCGGACAGTTCGGGATCTCGGCCGACTTCAAGCGCATCATCACGTTCAACAATTACCCAACGATGATGCAGTCTGTGATCAGGGGCCACGGCATAGGACTTGGCTGGCGTCATTTGGTCAGCGATTTCCTCAAAGAGGGCACTCTGATTAGGCCTTTGACCGAAAGCTGCCTAACCGGCCGAAAACATCATCTTATCATTCCAGACACGGCCGTCGAGCGGGAAGACGTTCAGATATTCCGCAACTGGCTGCTTGCACAGGTCGCAGACCTCAACCCGCCGGCTGTGGCGGCAGACTCGACGGTGATTGGTCAGACGGGGGCGCCGTCAAGCCGACAAGGCCTGCCGCCAGAGGATTAGCCATTGTCTGAGCAAACGCCATACCGTTACCGGGGGGCGAGGGTGAAATCTCAAGCTGGTGCAACGTCGCATTCGCCTGGCGGCTTTCGGGCACATGCCTGGGGTTGAGAAAGCGCCAGGGTCGCCCAGCGAAGCGAGGCCCGTACTGAGCTAGGCTAGCCCATGTAGTATCCGCCATTTACGTGGATGGCTTCGCCGACGATATAGCTAGACGCGCCGCTGCAAAGAAACGCTACGACATTAGCAACTTCCTCGGCGGATCCGACACGGCCAGCGGGCGTGGCGTCCAGAAACTTGCCCCCATCCTGGCGCAGCAAATCCTCGATCATCGGGGTGTTTATGGTGCCTGGGGACACTGTATTCACCCGTATAGCGGGCGCAAGTTCCTTGGCTAGAGATCTACTGAGAGCAAGGACCGCTCCTTTTGATGCAGCGTAGTGGCCGCCCGGCGAGCAGCCTTGATGTGCGGCACCTGATGCAATGGTCACAATTGTCCCCCCTGCCCTTATGTGGGGGATGGCCCGTCGACAGATGTAGAACACCCCGTCAAGGTTGATCGACATGGTTCGGCGCCAATCGGCGTCCGTCAAGGTCGACACGGGCTGTTCGTCGTAAATCCCAGCTGCGGGTACTACGTGATCAATCCAATGAAATTGAGCCAGGCAAGCCGTTACCACCGCATCCGCATCAGTCGGACTGCTTGCGTCATATCTGATAGCCACCACGCGTTCGGCCGTCGGGTCCAACGAAGTGGCCAATTTGAAAACGCTTTGATGATCGTAATCGGCCAGCAGCAAGCGTGCCCCTGACTGATGAAATACCCGAGCAATGGCACTCCCGATGCCACCGGCTGCGCCTGTCACAATGACAACCTGATTCAAGAGGCTGTTGTTGGGCAAATGTTTCCCTCGCGGCGCAGGTCGATAGTGGCAAGTCCAGCCGCACTGTTAGTCGGGCGAGCTTTCATGGCGAATCTATAGACAGTCGCTCACCGCGCTTCAAATGAGTTTTCATCAAGGGAGGGAATAACGTGGCATCATGGTGGCGGGGGAGCTTCTCAAACGCGGGGGCAATCCGAACTGGAGCCTGCCTGGGACCAGCCAGTAGCTCGCCGCGGTGCATGCCGAGCCTCATCTGCGACTGTCTTCCTGATAACATTTCTTCCTCAGCGGCATAAGTTTTTATACGGTTGTTTTGTAGCCCACGCGTCGGTAGCGTTCCTGGAGCAGTCAGACGGAACGCTTTAAAGGACCTGCTGAATCTCCTGCTGCCGACCGGCTGATCCGGTGCGGAACAGGAGAACCACCCAAGGCCAGGTATGCCGCGCTAGCTCAGCTTTATACGCTCTCAGCCGTAAGATTGCAGGTTGTTTAGCGGTGGCCGCAGGCTGTCGTCGGGAACGCCAGGTGCTTGAAAAACCGGAGGTTCCGATCTTGGCTGAAAGGACAATTCGTGAACGCTGAAGATGTACTAGACCCGTTCAAAAAATGGCACATCCCGTTTGGTGACTGGGTTGATTCGGGATTAGTGTGGATAGTCCAAGAATACCGCCCATTCTTTCAGACCTTGAAGTGGCCCGTCGACAAGCTTCTGACGGCATTTGATCTTGCGCTCAATGGCATTCCGCCCGTCGTCACGATTCTTTGCTTCGGTTTGGTTGCGTGGCAACTGGCTGGATGGCGGCTTGCTGCTCAGATCGTAGGCCTGCTGGTGATTATCGGGTTTCTAGGCATCTGGGGGGAAACGATGACAACATTGTCGCTTGTTTTCACTGCAGTGCTCGTCTGCACGATCATCGGCATACCGCTAGGCGTACTCGCCGCCCGGAGTGATCGCGCAGCTGCCATCTGCCGGCCGATCCTCGACACGATGCAAACCATTCCCTCGTTCGTCTACCTGGTGCCCGTGGTCATGTTGTTCGGTATCGGCAACGTGCCCGGCGTCATCGTCACAATCATCTTCGCGCTTCCACCCGTTATCAGGTTGACAACGCTGGGCATCCAACAGGTCCCCGAGGAAGTCGTCGAAGCTATGCGCGCTTTTGGAGCGACCAACCAGCAGCTCCTTTTCAAAGCCCAATTGCCTCTGGCTCTACCGAGCATCGTCGCGGGTGTGAACCAGACATTGATGATGTCGCTGTCGATGGTTGTCGTAGCTTCCATGATTGCCGTGGGCGGCCTGGGGCAGATGGTTCTGCGCGGCATTGGCCGCCTGGACATTGGTTTGGCCGCAACTGGCGGCATCGGCATCGTCTTCCTCGCGGTCATTTTAGATCGCTTGGCCCAATCCGCGATGTCACGGCGCCGATCCTTTGCCGGCGTAGCGTGGCACAGGCGGGGACCAGCCGCACTCGTTGCCGCCTTCTTCAAGAACTTCCAATCCTCTCCGGCGGGGCATGGGGGATTAAAAAATGGCCGGCAGGAATTAGCGACGCACAACGACTAACAACAATGGGAGCGACTTATGAGCAATCGGCTTAAAATAGGGAAGCGTTTTCGGGGGTTCACCGCAGGTTTGACCGTGCTGGGCACTCTCGCCTTATCTGCGGGGTACGCTTCTGCCGAGGATCTTCCGGGCAAAGGCGTTACAGTAAAGCCTCTGGTTAACGGTATCGCCGAGGAAATGTTCGAGGCCTACATCGTTAAGATTGGGCTTGAAGATCTGGGCTATACGGTCGAGGAGCCATCTTCGGCACAGATTCCTCTCGCGCACCTGGCCGTGGCTAGCGGTGACGCCGATTACTACACGCCGCACTGGTATCCCCTACACATAACATTCGCCGAGAAGTCCGGCGGCGATGCCAAGGCTCAACGGGTTGGGACTCTCGCGAAGAACTCGATCCAAGGATACTCGATCGACAAGGCCACAGCCGACAAATACGGCATCAAGACGATCGATCAGCTGAAAGACCCCAAACTCGCCAAATTGTTCGATGTCGATGGGGATGGCAAAGCCGACCTTTATGGTTGTGATCCGGGCTGGGGCTGCGAGCGTATCATCGAACACAACCTTGATGCGTACGGCCTACGGGGTACAGTGACGCATAAACAGGGCGAGTATTTCGCGCTGCTGGCAGACGTCATCCAGAGGATTCAGTCCGGCAAACCCACGTTGTATTACGGTTGGGTCCCCATGTGGGTGAACGGGGTTCTTCGGCACGGTCAGGAAGTGGTCTGGCTTACAGTTCCTTTCACGGCGTTGCCTGATGAGCAGGCTGGGGCCGACACAACAGTCCCGGGCATCGGAAACCTAGGTTTCTCCGTGAACACTCATCATGTGTTTGCGAACACCGCTTTTCTCGAGAAAAACCCAGCTGCAAACAAGTGGTTCGAACAGGTCACGATACCGATTCAGGACATCGATGACGAGAACTTGCTTATTCACAAAGGGGAAAAGACCAACGACGCGATCCATGGTCATGCCGAGGCCTGGAAGAAGGCCCACATCGACCAGTGGAATGCCTGGATAGCGCAAGCGAAACAGGCAGCAGCCAAGTAAGCTGAACTGCGGGGAATATACAGCCGCCCGGTATCCTGTGCGATACCGGGCGACACCTCTCAAGCTTGGAGCTTAACTTGAAAGCGCATGCAATAGAATTCAAGGACGTATGGAAGGTCTTCGGGACGAGCCCGAAATTCGACCTCGCGAGCGTTCAAAGCGATCATCTTTCGAAGGCAAAATTGCTTGAGAAACATGGTTGCGTGGCAGCCGTCGCCGGCGTTTCGTTTAAGGTCGAGGCGGGCGAGATTTTCTGCGTTATGGGCCTATCTGGGAGCGGCAAGTCGACGTTGGTTCGGCATGTCAACCGATTGATCAAACCAAGCGCAGGGCAGGTGATTGTTGGTGGCGAAGACATCAATCTGAAATCCGAAGACGAGATGCGACAACTCCGTGCCCGTTCGATGGGAATGGTTTTTCAAAATGTTGCGCTTCTGCCTCATCGCACCGTCCGTGACAATGTTGCCCTGAGTTTGGAGCTTCGGAAGATCAATGCTCGGCAGCGCTATGAGATTGCTGAGGAAAAGCTTGAGCTGGTCCAATTGGCCGGCTGGGGCGACAGGTATCCGGATGAGCTCTCAGGAGGAATGAAGCAGCGTGTAGGACTGGCCCGAGCACTGGCAGCCGATCCGGCCATATTGTTGATGGACGAGCCGTTTTCAGCGCTCGACCCGCTCATTAGGCGTGAGCTTCAGGATCAGTTCAGGGAACTGTCGACGAAGCTGAACAAAACTACGCTCTTCATCACGCATGATTTGGATGAAGCGGTCCGGCTCGGACACCATATCGGCGTCATGAAGGACGGAAAAATGCTTCAAATCGGGTCTGCTGAAGACATCCTCGGCAACCCGAAAGATCCGTATGTCGAGAAATTTGTCCAAGGCAGTAGCCGCCTGAAGCTGTTGAAAGCTGAGTCGGTCATTCTCTCCCTTAGCGACTATGAGAATTCGAACGGCGCCACCGCGCTGGCAGACGCTCCACGGATCAAGCTGAACGTCGCCATCAAGGAACTTGTCGAGTTGTCAAACCGAAATCACAACAGGCCGCTGGTTGTAGTAGATGATGCCGGCTTTACCGTTGGAATAGTTACAGCATCCTCCCTGCTGCGCGGAATACAGGACAGACTTTAGGCCAAACGCGTCAACATGCATAACCTGAGTTCATAGCCGAGATGATTTTTTATTGTTAGTTATCATCTGATTTGTGAACTACAGTCTAGCATCAAATAGGGGATAAGTAATGTCTACTCGATCAGGTGGCCGTGACGCTCGCCAAAAGATGCGATCGGAGAGGGCTGTAACGTACATGCCCCCGATGGACCGGGGCCTGCCGTATATGGATTTGCTCAACGCGGACGAACTGCAGCGTCTGCATGATTACTCGATGCAGATACTTGAAGAGATTGGAATCGAATTCCGCGATGACGAGGCTATTGCTCTCTGGCAAGCGGCCGGGGCCGACGTGACTGGTCAACGCGTCAGAATCGATCGTAATCTCCTGATGGAACTCATTGCAAAGGCTCCTGAAACCATCACGGTCCACGCGCGGAACCCTGCCAAGACGGTCACCCTCGGGGGTCGAAAAACCATCTTTACGCCGGCATACGGCTCTCCAAACGTGCTGGACTTGGAAGGAAAGCGGAGAAACTCAACAATTGCCGACTTCGTGAATTTTGCGAAGCTCGCGTATCAGGCGCCTGCCATGCACATGACCGGCGGCGTCCTATGCGAGCCGATGGACATTGCAGTCCCCAAGCGCCATCTGCATATGAATTACAGTCTTATCAAGTATTCTGACAAGGCGTTCATGGGGGCCGTGACTTCGCGAGAGCGCGCGGAAGACACCGTGTCGATGGCCAAAATCGTCTTCGGTGACGAATTTGTCCACAACAACACCGTTACCGTATCGATTGCCAACTGCAACTCGCCGTTGGTGTGGGATTCGACGATGCTCGATGCGGTCAAGGTCTATGCAGCGAGCAACCAAGCGATCTTGTTCACTCCATTCGTGCTGGCCGGCGCCAGCACGCCTGCGAGCACTTTGGCTGCTGTCGCGCAGCTCAATGCCGAGGCCTTGGCAGGCGTAGCTTTCGCCCAGTTGGTCCGCCCTGGAGCCCCTGCCATCTATGGCCAGTGGTTGGCGACCGTTTCAATGAAGAGCGGCGCGCCCATGGCAGGAACGCCGGAAATCGACCACATGAACATGTTGGTCGGCCAACTCGCGAGACACTACAAGTTGCCCTGGCGTTGCAGCGGCATGTGCACGAGCTCGAAGCTCGTCGATGCTCAGGCAGGGTATGAGGCAGCCCGCAATATGTACGGCGTGCTGATCGCTGGAGCGAATTTCGTTCTTTCCACCACCGGGTACCTCGAGGGCGCCCTCACCCAAAGCTACAGCAAATTCATGCTCGATGCGGAGCAGATGGTGATGTTCTACAAGCTTGGGCAGGGCTTGGTGAAGAGCGAACTGGATGAGACGCTCGATGCGATCCGACAGAGTGAGCCGGGAAGCCATTATCTCGGAACCGCGCATACGCTGAAGAATTTCGAACAGGCATTTTTTGTGCCTGATCTCATGAACCACGACAGTTACGAGCAATGGTCGTTCGCAGGTTCAAGGGACGCCGATACGCGCGGACGGGACGCCGCTGAAAAGGCACTCAGGGAATATGAGGCGCCGCCGCTCGACCAAGCCATCGATGAAGAGCTTCTCGACTTCATGAAACGCAAGGAACTTCAGATCGGCGACGCAGTCCTTTAAAGGCAGGCTCGGAGGTAGCGGGTGGGGACGTACTGCGGGCATCGAAAACGATTCTGGGCGTAGCAGACGAATTGGGCTCCATCTGCCTGCCCCATCAACCGCCTGCTCAAGACTTAGCCGAAATCACACCAGGCTTGCCGGGTAAAAGCTCGGCAAGTCCTTCCGAAAGGTATGGACGAGCTGATGAACGCACCTCCCGACATGAATGCCATGAAGCCGCTTGACGATCAGTTGCAAGGTGGCCACCCGGTCGAGTTGGTTGTCCTAGTGGTGCCAGGGTTTTCGCAGCTGGCGCTCCACGCGTTCCTTGAGCCTTTCCGCATCGCCAATATGCTTTCGAAGGCAAAGCTGTTCCGCTGGCAAATAGCTGGCCTCGATTCGCGCCCGGTCGAAGGGGCGAGCGGCATCTCGGTGGCTGTTGACATGACGATCGACGAATTGGACACTTGTATCAGCTGCCGGGGACCCCATCATCTTGCAATCATCGCCGGCGAGCCGGTGGTGCGACGGCTACCGACCCAGATCAACAACGTCGTGCGGACATTTGCAAGGCGCGGAATTGCAATATCCGCGGTTGGGACAGCCACCTGGCTCCTGGCGCAGACAGGCCTGCTTGCCGGCACGCGCTGCACGATTCACTGGTCGCGACTGGCGGCATTCTCAGAGATGTTCAGCCAAACCCAGATCCGTGATGCACTATTTGTGAAAGATGGTCAGTTTTCGACATGTGCCGGGGAACTTGCGGCCTTCGACCTGGCTGTCGATCTGATCGCCGGTCATGTCGGTGGGTTGGCCGCCCAGGAGGTTTGCCGATACGCGACGGTAGAAGGCCAACGTTCAGGTACGAACCGCCAGACCGGCCCGTCAGGTTTGGCCTTTGCCGGTGCGAGCGATAAGCTTCTAATGGCCATGCGGCTCATGGAAGAGTACGTGGAATATCCCTTGAGCATGAGCGAAGTTGCGCGTAGGGTCGGAATATCGCGGCGTCAGTTGGAGCGCTTGTTTGCAAATCACGTGCATATGCCCCCCGTGCGTCATTACCTTCGTATCCGTGTCGAGCACGCTAAGCGCCTGATCGAGGGCACGAGCCTGCCCATAATAGATATCGCAATTGCCTGCGGGTTCATTTCTGCGTCGCACTTTGCAAAGTGCTTCAGGACGTTCCACGGTGTCTCGCCGCAGCAATGCCGTATCGCGTTACCAGCGTGGGTCGGGCCTGGCTTAGGTTAATTGCCTCGGGCGCCGTGCGATGCGCAGGACCGTCGGCGACGATGTAGCGATGGGATAACTTGGTGCAATTGGATGCGGCGAAAGCACCGACTGTGCATCCCCGCTATCGTGTTTACCACCAGATTGCCGTACCGCCGTCAGGTGCATAGCGTTCAACAGCATTCGGCGGAGCAGCTGGCTGCCGACTGTGGCCAGCAAGGCTGGCTACACCGCAATCCTGGGTCTTCCCGACGCTACCGCTACGACCTGCGCCTCGATGAAGAGGCGCTGACCCTCCACGGTCGAAACCCGATATTCGATGGTGGCGTCGATCTCGGCACTGTCGGTGCCGGCATCCCTTGCCGTTTGTACCACAATGGCACGGACGTCGGCCTCTGCGGCAGCGATAGCAGCAGCCTCGTCGAGGAAATCGCGAACCCTACCCCCCGAGGCGAGGCGGAAAAGCCCCTCTTTGGGCTGGCTGACCTGTGCCTCGGCCGAGACGCTCACCTGGCCGACGACAGCGCCAAGAGCGTTGGCGACGTCGGTGTCTTCGGGCACCAAGCAGTCGTTGCCGATGAGCGGAGGCAACCCCGCATAGTGCAATGGCGCCGAGGCGCCGAGGCCGATGACCGGACGGTCGAGCGCAACGCTTAATCGGGCTATACCAGGATGCGCGTCGACCGCGCGCTGTACCAGCGCATGCGCCACGGTTGCCGCGCCGTCGAGCCCGTCTTCGGCGAAAGCCGTCTCGAGGATCACTTCGGCCGACCAGCGTGTCAGAGTCGCCAGCACGCGCTCCGAGATCGCTTCCGGGGATGCGGCGATGGGATGGCCGCTCCCGTCGCGCTTGCGGGCAAACAGTTCCGCGCCCAGCCGGGCGGCGATTGGATCCCAGTTCGACCGCTTACCCAGCACATGCGCAGCATCCGACGGCGTGAAGCCGGCGACATGCACCAATCCGCGGGCCACCAGCCGATTGAGTGTCGCATTTTGGGCGTTCGAGGTAAGCAATTTGTCCAGAGCGACCGCTGTGGCGCCGATTGCCTCGTAAAGCCTGACCTCAGGTGCAGTAAGGCCGGCAGCAAGCCTTTCCGGCATCCCGGTGCGCACGGCAAATCGCCCATCCGCGCGGCCGGGATTGGGTGCCCGCAGCTGGCGTTCGAGCTCAGAAGTGACCGCGTCGCCATCCACCATACTGGCCAGTGCCAGAGGCACCAGGCGGCGTGGCCCGAGCAGGATGTTCGGGTTGAGCGCGCCCTCTTCGAGCGCTACTTCGGAATCACCACCAAGGCCAAAGGTGCGCATGGCCACGGCCTCGACCATGGTGCGGAAGCCTCCGACGGTGGCGCCCTCTGGATCAAGCCGCGGCCGGACCTTGTCGAGCACCGCGACGTCGGTAGTGGTGCCACCGATGTCGGAGACGACTGCGTTGTCGAGGCCCGTCATGTGGCGGGCGCCGACCAGACTGGCGGCGGGACCGGAGAGGATGGTCTCAATCGGCCGCTGGCGGGCAAAGGCTCCCGACACCAGCGCACCGTCACCACGTACCACCATCAGGGGCGCGGATATACTGCGCTGCTCGAGAAAGCTTTCGGTCGCCGCCACCAGGCGCTCGATCATCGAGATCAGCCTGGCGTTAAGCAATGTGGTGAGCGCCCGGCGCGGGCCGCCAAGCTTGGCTGACAGCTCATGACTGGCGGTGACCGGTAGCCCAGTCTTCTCACGGATCATGTTACGAGCAGCGATTTCATGCGCAGGGTTGCGCGTGGCGAAATAGGCGCATACAGCGAAGCCAGAAACCGAGCCGCCAAGCTCCGGCAATGCTGCTTGCAGGCCCGATAGGTCGAGCCCCGCAGTATTGCCGTGCACGTCATGGCCTCCCGGACAAAACACCACCGGATCGGTGCCGAGTGCCGTACGAAGCCCGTCACGCGCAAGATCGGCCTCGGAAAACCCGATCATGATGAGGGCGACTCGGCCACCCTGGCACTCGACCAACGCGTTGGTCGCTAGGGTCGTCGACATCGAGACCAGTTTGATATCGGTCGGATCTGTACCGGCCCTTTGCAGCACCGCGTCGACGGCGCCGGCGATACCGACGGCAAGATCATGCCTCGTCGTCAGCGCCTTGGCCTTGGCCAGAACCTTGCCCTTGCTAGGCCCGTGCTGCGGGCCTTCGGTCTCAGACCACAGCACGGCATCAGTGTAGGTGCCGCCAGTGTCAATGCCGAGAAACAGCGGCCTAGGCTTGGTCTTTGTCCTCACAACCGATAGCCATTCGACCGGGGCTCCCCCCCCAGTTTGGGCGCAGCAACGCTGCTTTGTAAAGCGCACATGCCGGTGAGCATCACTGTGTTCCTCAGCGAGCCCGAGGACCCGCCGTAACCCGTTCCGGGCGCCGACGCAACGCTATGCTTGGACCTTTGTCAGTTTGGCCCGGTACTCTTCATCCAAGATGGCGGGCAACGAAATTTTCTTGGTGCGCGCGCCATCGACGGAGATCATTTCGCCGCTCACGAAACTGGAATCGTCACTTGCCAACCACAGGACTGCGTTGGCTATCTCCTTAGGAGCTCCAATCCTCCCCACCGGGTGAAGCTGTCCCAATTCGCGCTCAATCAAGCTTCGATCGGGGTGCATCTCGACGTAGGCACGATTTAAATCAGTGTCGATCCATCCCGGGCAGACAGTGTTGCAACGTATGCCGTCAGGCCCAAGGTCCACGGACAGCCCGAGCGTCAGTCCGTGAACGCCAGCCTTCGAGGCCGCGTAGGCTGTATGCCACGGGTTGACCATATAGCCTTCCACCGACCCGATGTTGACGATTGTCCCTCCTC
This sequence comes from Mesorhizobium sp. M4B.F.Ca.ET.214.01.1.1, assembly GCF_004791545.1. Classification (NCBI taxonomy): domain Bacteria; kingdom Pseudomonadati; phylum Pseudomonadota; class Alphaproteobacteria; order Hyphomicrobiales; family Phyllobacteriaceae; genus Mesorhizobium; species Mesorhizobium sp. M4B.F.Ca.ET.214.01.1.1. Next base: position 28,058 of record NZ_SRUX01000006.1, on the reverse strand, counting down.
CCACTCGCCTCATTTCAGGGACCACATACTTTGCCATCAGAAAGGGCCCGCGGAGATTGACTGCCATGAGCCGGTCCCACTCTTCAGCGGTCTGGTCATCAATGGACTTGTGCATGACAAGACCCGCATTATTGACCAGAATGTCGATCTTGCCCCATTTCTGCAGGACTTCATCGACGAAGGTGCGGATCGAAACCTCCTTTGTGACGTCCAGCGGGAGAGGCGTAATTCCACCTGCGCCGCCGGAACCGGAAGCACGGTCGTCGCGCAGATCGCCAACGACCACGATGGCACCCTCCTCAGCAAGCCTCTCCGCGATCGCACGTCCTATTCCCTGGTTGCCACCTGTAACGACAGCAACCTTGCCTGATACCCGACTACCCAAAACTTCCTCCTATCCTGCCGTGAAGCCGCCATCTATCGGAATAGCAACCCCAGTAATGTGCCTGGCGCCCTCGCTCGCGAGGAACACGGTCAAGCTCGCAATTTCCTTGGGGGTCGCCACCCGACCCTGGGGTATGGAGTCGACATTTCTCTGCAGGATTTGCTCGGCTGTGACAGGCTGAGTGTGCGCTGAAACAAGCATCGGGGTGTCAACGGCGCCGGGGCAGACCGCGTTGATGGTAATCTGCTCCTTGGCATGATCTAGGGCCATCGCCTGCGTCATTAGAACGACAGCGCCTTTGGACGCGCAATAAGCAACCAGTCCAGGGCAGCCAACCAGTCCCACGTTCGATGCGACGTTGATGATGCTTCCGCCGCCCGTCGTCCGCATGGAGCGCACCGCAGCGCGGCTGAAAAAGAACACGCCATTCACGTTAGCCTCGAACGTCTGGCGCCAATCGTCATCCGACGTATCAACAGCGTTTCCGCGCCGGATAATCCCAGCGCTATTGACCAAAACATCAACCTGGCCGAACCTCTCCACGGCGGACCTGACCACTTGGTCGGCAAAAGCAGGGTCTGCAACATCGCCGAGCTGAAGCAAGGCTGTGCAACCGAGCTTCTCCACTGTCTCCAGGGCCTTCTGGCCCCGCTCCCGATCCCGCCCTGCCAAGACCAGCGAGGCTCCTGTCGCGGCAAACGCTTCCACCACGGCGCGCCCAATGCCGGAGGTCGCACCGGTAACAATAACCACCTTCTTCGATTGCGCCATATGTTGATTGTCCGGGCAGAGGGCTGCGTGAGAACGACGGCATGCACTGTGATCTAGGCCGGCAAACGTACTGTTCGCAAGCACCCAAAAAGTCATGCAGCTAACAAGCTGAAGTCATGGTCGCAGGTCATGACCTCTGGTTATCCGGCGCCCCATTAATACTCATTTGAAGTGTGGCGGGGGCGCCCCTATAGGTCACACCGAGCGAGCAAAAGACACCGAAAAGAGGGCCAAAAGCAACTTGCCGAGCAGCTCGTACGCCCGGCTGGCCGGGTGATCGCACCTCGAAGCGAGCGCCACTAAAGCCTATAACTGCAACTACATGGGAAATGGGAGTATGACATGAAATCGCTTTTTCGCTTTATTCTGCTCAGCTCCATCGTGATGGCGCCGGCCGCGTTCGCGGCTGAAAAGGTCATACCAGGATGGGATGGCGTTTCCGAAGAACTCATGCAGACCCTTATAGTGGGTGAGGGCCTACGCCAGCTCGGATATGACGTAGCGGATCCTGTTCAGCTCCAGATTGAACTGGCTTATGTGGCGCTCGCGAAAGGGGACGTTACTTATTACGCAGCATTTGCCGATCCTATCCATAACCAGTACATCAAGGAAAACGGTGGAGAATCTGTCCTAACGACCATGGGCCTGCTGTCGGCCAACAACGTGCAGGGCTATCTGATCGACAAAAAGGCGGCGGATGCTACTGGCATCAAGTACTTGGAAGATCTGAAGGATCCAGAGAAAGCAAAGCTGTTCGATATTGATGGCGATGGCAAAGCAGACATTTATGGGTGCGATCCGGGCTGGGGCTGCGAGCGGATCATTGAGCATCACCTCGACGCCTACGGCCTTCGCGACACCGTAGAAGAGAAACAGGGCGGTTACTTCGCAATCATCCCTGATGCTATCGAGCGCATCAAAGAAGGCAAGCCGACGATCTATTACACTTGGACGCCTTTTTGGCTCTCGAGCATTCTGCAGCCAGGCAAAGACGTTGTCTGGCTCAATGTTAAAAAGACCGATTTGCCCGATGGCCAAACAGCGAGCACGGAAGTGCCGGGCCTTGGAAATCTAGGTTTTCCCATGATTCAGCAACGAGTTGCTGCGTCGACCAAGTTCATCAACGACAATCCGTCCGCGAAAAAGTTCTTCGAACTGTTCGCGATGCCGTTGGAGGACCTGAATGCCCAGGCTCTGCGAATTTACAACGGCGAGAAATCCGACGCGCAGATCAAGCAGCGCGCGATGGAATGGATCTCGAACAACAAGACGAAGTGGGACGACTGGATCGCGCAAGCCAAGGCCGCAAAATAGCAACGACGGCGGCTAGGATCATGGCGGAGAACGGAATTGACTGACAACAGCCTCCTTGACCAAACCGTCATCTTGACGGGCGCTGCCGGTGGTATCGGCAGCGCCATCGCCCAGGTGTTAAGACGGCTTGGCGCCCGACTGATCTTGGCGGACTACGATGGCGCGAGCGTGGAGCGAGTGGCAGCATCGCTCGATCCCGAGGGCGAACGGGTCGTAGCTATGCGTTACGATGCAAGCAACCCAGCCGACGCCGAGACCGTGGTAGCTACCTGCCTTACACGTTTTGGTCACATTGACCATGTTGTCCCTGCGGCAGCCATTTTCGAGGATCAGCCGTTCGCGACAATGACCGACGAGCAATGGCGCCGGATGATATCAGTCAACCTCGACGGCGTTTTTTTTATTTGTCGTAGGGCCATCCCCCATATCACGCCGGGGGGGTCCATCGTGACGATTGCGTCTTCAGCAGCACATGAAGGCTCATCGGCAGAGCATGTTCATTATGGAGCTTCAAAAGGCGGTGTCTTGGCGTTCGTCAAGTCACTAGCGAAAGAAGTGTCGCCGCATGTCCGCGTGAACAATGTGTCGCCCGGTACCATCGATACTCCGATGGTTGCTGAAATGTTGCGCGAGAAAGGGGACATCTGGTTGGCGGCTACCCCGGCAGGTCGTTTCGGAACGGGCGAAGACGTTGGCAACGCAGTGGCGTTTCTATGCAGCAATGCTGCCAGCTACATCATGGGCCAGACAATTCACGTGAATGGTGGCTTGTATATGGGCGGCTAGAAACGGCGATGAGCTTTGACCGGACCAGACTAGAGCACATCCGACAGCACACATCAGAACCTGCCCGCGTGGTTTAAGCGGAGCTTTGAATATGGAGCGCTTGGAAGATGCACTTGAGCGGCGAACTGAGATTAGAGGCCTACCGGAGGATGCTGCGCATTCGTCGGTTTGAAGAGGAAGGTAGCCGACTCTTCAAGGGCGGCAAGATTCCTGGCGTTTTCCATACAAGCATTGGTCAGGAAGCGGCAATCGTGGGCTCGTGCCTCGCACTGCGCGATGACGACGCCATGACCGGCACACATCGCTCGCATGGCCATCCCATCGGAAAGGGTGGGCATCTCGACGTTCTGATGGCCGAATTGATGGGCAAGGAAGGCGGCATTTGTAAGGGGCGCGGAGGTTCGATGCATCTTGCGGACCGATCGGTCGGAATTATCAGCGAGTCGGGCATCGTAGGGGGCGGTATACCCCTTGCCACAGGTTGTGCTTTCAGTGCGATGGTTCGAGGCGTCGACCAGGTTTCCCTGTGCTTCTTTGGCGACGGGGCTGTTAATCAGGGCACCTTTCACGAAAGCCTCAATATGGCTTCGCTGTGGAAACTGCCTGTGATCTATCTTTGCGAGAACAATGGCTATGCAGTGACCGTCTCGGTGGCCCAAACCCATGGCCAACCTGACATCGCGTTACGTGCGGCCGGATTTGGAATTCCGGGCGTCAATGTTGACGGGCAAGACTTTGACGCGGTCTTTGCAGCGACCGAAGCGGCTGTGCGGCGGGCGAGAGCTGGCGATGGTCCTAGCCTGATCGTCGCTAACACCTACCGTTTCGACGAACACAATGCGGGCCTGGCCATTCCGGGAACGCCCTATCGCTCCACCGAGGAAATTGAAAGTTATCGCCGGGATCGGGATCCCCTGGTTCTCTATCGAAGCGCTCTACTCAAAGACGGAGTCAGGGAACCGGTTCTCACCGAGATCGAGGATGAGGTTTCCCTGGTAGTCAAGCAAGCTGTTCAATTCGGCCTTAATAGCCCCCTCCCCCAACTAGAGACGCTCCCCGACTACATGTTTAACACGCCCCTCATCGGGCACAACAACTTCGTCGCCGGGCTCGAGAGGATCTAATGGCATGCATGATGATGCGCTAACACTTTCCGAAGCCCCGACTACTCATAGGCAGATGACCTATATCGATGCGCTCGTCCAAGCTCAATTCGAGGAGATGGAGCGCGATAATCGTGTTGTACTCATGGGAGAGGATGTCCCTCTGTATGGCGGCCTCAAGCTTATCGAGACGTTCGGCAAGAAACGGGTCTGGAACACGCCTATTTCGGAAGGAAGTTTCACGGGCATCGGCATTGGAGCCGCCATCAATGGATTGCGGCCGATCGTCGACCTGACCATAGCCAGTTTCGTTTATCTCGCGTCCGACCAGATCATCAATCAGGCCGCTAAGCTGCAGTACATGACCGGGGGGCAGATCGATATACCGATCGTGATACGGTGCTGCATGTATCCTACGGGCTCGAAGGCGGCTCAACATGCGGACCGCCCCTACCCATTATTCATGAACGTCCCCGGCCTCAAGATCATCTGCCCGTCGACCCCCGCTGACATGAAGGGCCTCATGAAGGCGGCGATTCGCGACGGCGATCCTGTTCTCGTGTTTGAGGATGCTCGCCTTTGGGGGGTCAAAGGGGATGTTCCGACAGATCCTGATTACGTCATTCCGATCGGGAAGGCCGACGTGAAACGGGAGGGCACGGATGTGACGCTCGTTACCATCGCCAGCGCCATCCGCCCGACAATGGAAGCGGCCGATGCCCTTGCGAAAGAAGGGATTTCGGTTGCAGTGATCGATCCTCGCACGCTGAAGCCGCTCGACTATCAGACGATCAAAATATCCTTAGCAGAGACTGGGAGGCTCCTGATCGTCGAGAACGCTCACCGTGTATGCAATGTGGGAAGCGAGATTGCCGCAGTGATGGCGGAAGAGGCTTTTGATCTGCTGAAACGTCCGATCCTTCGCGTTTGTGCGCCAGACATCCACGTTCCCTTCAGTCCCGCGCTCGAGAAGGGCTTTTACCCCACGAAGGACCGCATTATCGCCGCCATACGTCGGCTCCTCTAAACGTCTTAATCGAATGGATACCAAGATGACAGTTGACATCAATCTGCCGTCCAGCGGAATGGGCATCGAGGAAGCAACAGTCATTCGCTGGCTGAAAAACATTGGCGATCAAGTGCAGGAAGGAGAGATCGTCGCTGAAGTCGAGACGGCCAAGGCTACCGTGGAGATCGAAGCGCCGGCGTGCGGAAAGTTGGCAACCATTGTTGCCCCGGTTGGCACGACGGTCGATGTCAATGCGGTCCTTGGAACGATTGCGAGCTAATGTCGAACTCATTCATCGAGGTGGCCCTGTCGCCTTTACGCAAGGCGATCGCGGCGCGAATGACGTTGGCAAAACAGACGGTCCCGCACTTCCGGATGGTCGCGCACATTGAAGCCGACAAGCTGATGCGTTGGCGGTCTGAGCTGAATGGACACCATCCAAACGAGAAGGTGTCGCTCAACGACTGCCTAGTCAAAGCGGTAGCTGTTTCGCTGGTCAAGCACCCTTCCATCAATTGCCAGATGGCAGACAACACGATCCGTCAATATCATAGCGCTGATATTTCTGTAGTGATTGCCGTCAAGGGCGGTCTGTCGACACCTGTGGTGCGCAGCGCGGAAACCAAATCGGTCATCGAAATCGCCGCAGAGACCAAGGATTTCGTCGACCGGGCTACGCGCAACTCACTGAAGATGAGAGAAATTTCAGGCGGCTCGTTCAGCGTCTCCAATCTAGGTGGCTATGGTATTGAGCAGTTCGACGCAATCATAAATGTTCCACAGTGCGCCATTTTGGCCGTTGGGAGCGCTGTACCACGGGTTGTGGTGGATTCCTCGGGGAATACCCGCACGGCAACGATGATGACCGTTACCCTGTCGGTGGATCACCGGGCAATTGATGGCGCGGAAGCTAGCAAATTCCTGCTCGAGCTGCGGAATGTCATTGGAAACCCCGAAAGCTTGGCCTGATAGCTGCTTAGCGCCTGTTCGCGCGGTTGCTGGATAGTGACTTTGAACGGCAGGAGGGTCGCCAGGCCCGCCTCGACCGAGACGCATTGAATTTTCTTATGAGGGCTTCCATGACTGATCGGCTAGCCGGCAAATGTGCAATCGTGACTGGCGGTGGCCGTGGTATCGGCGCCGGGATCACCGAGCGGTTTACCGAAGAAGGGGCGCTGGTAGCTGTCATACAGCGCAATCCGCCCCTCCAAACGGCGCTCGACGGGCCCGTCATCTATGTGAAGGCAGATCTCGCTAGGCCCGAACAAATAGCATCAGCTTTGGAAGCTGCCGTTGAGCGGATCGGCGGCCTCGACATCCTCGTCAACAACGCCGGTATCGTTTTCGAGAAGACGGTCGAGGAAACGACAGAGGAGGACTGGGACCGGATGATGAACATCAACCTGAAGGCCCCGTTTCTAATGACGAAGGCTGCGATTCCGCATCTTCGCCGGCGGGGAAAAGGAAGCATCGTCAACATTGGCTCAATCGAGGGGCTCGGGGCCAATCCAGGTCATGCGGGCTATTCCGCTTCGAAAGCTGGGATCCACGGTTTCACGGCGGCAGTAGCCGTTGACCATGGGCACGAGGGCATCCGTTGTAACGCTATTGCCCCAGGGTGGATCGTGTCCGACTTAAGCGAGATTTACATCAATGGCATGTCCGACAGCGCCCGAGCCCGCAATGAGCTTCTCGCAATGCATCCTGTAGCACGTCTTGGCGAACCCCGGGACGTCGGAAATCTCGCTGTCTGGCTTGCCTCCGATGAAAGCGGCTTCGTCACTGGCCAAGTCTACGTTATCGACGGCGGCCGCACTAAAAAGCTTCCACTTCCGAGAACGTAATGCCTCGTCACCTTGCGATTCAACGCGCAACTCCCAATGGACCCAGAATCTGGCCATGAGCGGCGGCCTTGTAAGACCCGAAGTGATCGTCATGACCCCTGATTATCCGGCCTGGCAATAATACTCATTTGACCAGTCGTCGCCGCTGCCTACTGTTGCAGCGCCTCGGTTGGACTGTCCTCACGCCGGCCAGAACGCCGGAGAAGCCGTCACAACGCTGAGTCCGTCTGTAGAACATCCAAGGAGTAAGCTATGCCGGTGATCCACATTGAAACGTTCAAAGCGAACGACGACAAGAAAGCAGAAATTGCCGCCGAAATCACAAAGTTGTTCTGCGAGAAGTCTGATCTGAAACCCGAGCAGGTTCATGTGGTTTTTGACGAGTATGCGCCGAATAACTGGGCAACCGGCGGCAAACTCTGGTCGAGAATGTAGGCCGGCAAGTTGGGCTTGATCGTACTGTTTGTAGCTCGGAGGGCCGTGCGTCGAATCTGCAGCAGGTCTCAACCGCCGTAAATCCAATCAAGCTCGATACGAGGAACCGATGAGCGATTTCAAAGTGGTTTCACCAGATCCTGACGGGTTCCTGCTCCGCGACAACTGGAGCGATTTGCGGCAGTTTCGGCAGATGCCGGATATCGATTTCCAAAGGCTCGACAAGTACCGGAAGGGCCGCCTTCGAGCTGCAATGCGGGCCTCCGACGTCGCTATGTGCGTGCTGGTGAGTCCCATCACCATTCGTTACGCGATTGATTACAACACCTTTCCTTTGTTCCAGTCGCATATCCCGGTCACCTATCTCTTTTTTCCGCTCGACGGGCCGGTCACCCTGCATCAGGCCTACAGCCGCGGATCATCGGCCGACCGGGTCAGGTCGGGAAGGCCACTCTCGTTTTTTGAGGGCGGGTACGAACTTCCCGAGGCCGCCAGGCTCTTCGCCGACGACACCGTGGAATTCCTGAATGAAATCGGAGCCACCAACCGCAAGGTGGCTCTGGAATACATCAACCCGAGCATCACTCAGGCTCTGCTGCAGCGCGGGTTGGAGGTCATTGACGCCGCCGACATCGTCGAAGGGGCACGCGTCATCAAATCGGATGACGAAATCGCCTGCATCAGATGGGCCTGTGCCGTGGCCGAGCATGGCATCGCGCGAATGCAGGAAACCATGGGTCCCGGCGTTACGGAAGTGCAGCTCTGGGGCATCCTCAACTACACCAACCTGGCCAATCAGGGCGGCTGGCATGAGGGACGCATGCTGGCGTCAGGACCACGTATCAATCCGTGGCTGCAGGAAGCCACTCAAAGGGTCATTGAGCCCGGGGACCTGGTCGGGTTTGACACCGATATGGTCGGGCCCTTCGGATACTTCTGCGATGTCTCGCGGACATTCTATTATGGAAAAGACCGGCCAAGCGCCCGGCAGCGGCAGCTCTACCGCTACGCCTACGATGAGTTGCACACCAACATGAAGCTTATCCGCGCTGGGCTCAGCATGAAGGACCTGCAGGCCGAGGCCTGGCCGGTACCCGAGGAGTTCCACGAGCAGGCCTACACCTGCGTAATTCACGGCGTAGGAATGTGCGATGAATACCCGCAGGTTAAACCAATCTTCAGAGGTCCGATCGCGTACGATGCCACGCTTGAGGCCGGAATGGTCGTTTGTGTTGAATCTTACATTGGCGCTGTCGGGGAACGTGACGGGGTTAAGCTTGAGGAACAGGTGCTTGTAACTCGCGATGGGTTCGAACTGCTGTCAACCTATCCTTTCGAAGAGCGTCTCCTGGGCTAGATGTTTGGTCCCGGATTTGCTGGAGCGGATTGCGGCCCAAACCTTGCAGATGAACTCATAGGGTGTGAGGCCTTTGAGGGTCTTGAGCCTGCGACCGAAGTTGTAGGCCGAGATGAAGTCGGCAAGGTGCTGGCGGAGTTGGTCGTGGCTCTCGTAATAGAAACCCCTGACGGTTGCATCCTTGATGGTCCGGTTCATTCTCTCGACCTTGCCGTTATCCGGTATGTGATCTGTGGTGCCTTTTCGTCCTGCTGTTCTTGTTTTGGAACGCCCATATGGTGAGCCCGTCCGGGACGTGGGGCACCGGGAGCACGAAGGTGCAGGCAGGCCGTCAATAGACCGTGGGCTGAGAGCCCGAGCTCGTTACATGGCCGCCCCTCGCGACTTTCCCGGATGCGCTGCGAGCGCGGATCTAAAATTCTGAACAACCTCATCAACGAATGCACGAACCGAAGCCTCCTTCGTGACATGAAGGGGTAGGAAAGCGAGCCTCTGGTGGCTACTGGCGGGCGGCGAGTGCTCGCCAATCAAGTCGCCGACGACAACAATTGCCTCCTCCTCAGCAAGCCGCTCGGCAATCGCCCGCCCTATGCCTCGGTTGCCTCCGGTTACGATGGCGACTTTGCCTGAAAGCCGATTCCCCATGCATTCCTCCCCCTGCTATGAAGCCACCTCTATCGGAACAGCAACTCCGTGATCTGCTTGGCCTCGTCACCGAAAGGTGGATGCGCAGCTTAATCGCTGTTGCGGCGGGGTGTCGGATCGTCATCACGGTGATCGCGGTGGGCGACTAAACTGTTCCTCCGCAACTGGATGAACTTGGTATGGACATCGCCTTTACTCTGCTGATGATTGTGAGCATTGACGCGTACCCCTGGGCGCCTTCGGCAAACCGGGATCTGCGGAAACTCATCCTGATTGCCTGCATCCGCCACTCGCACTATGCTTCCACTCTGCTGGAATCTTTGAGAATGTTAGAGCAACCGCCGTACGGCGGCAATGACATGGTCCTTGGTCGGGAAGAAGCCCTTCTCGAGGGCAGGACTGAAAGGGACGTGAATATCGGGTGCGCTCAGGCGCAGAATCGGTCGCTTCAACAGATCAAACGCCTCCTCCGCCATTACCGCGGCGATTTCACTTCCGAGATTACACACGCGGTGGGCGTTCTCAATGACCACAAGTCGTCCGGTTTTGGCAACTGACGTTTTGATGGCCTCGTGATCGAGCGGCTTCAACGTACGTGGATCGATCACTTCAACCGAAACGCCGTCCTCGGCGAGCGCTCTAGCAGCTTCCATCACCGGCCCAATGACACCGGCAACAGCGATAAGCGTTACGTCTTCTCCTTCGCGCTTCACTTCCGCTTTGCCAATCGGGATCAGATGGTCCGGATCTGTAGGCACATTGTCCTTGACCGGCCAAAGGCGCCTGTCTTCGAAGACCATTACCGGATCACCGTCACGGATGGCCGATTTCATCAGTCCCTTGATGTCGGCGGCGCTGGTCGGACTGATGATCTTGAGGCCAGGCACATTCATAAACAACGGATAAGGCCGGTCAGCGTGCTGCGCCGCGTAGGACCCTAGCGAGTACATCCAGCAACGAAACACGATCGGAATGTCGATCTGGCCTCCGGTCATATACCGCAATTTTGAGGCCTGGTTGATGATCTGATCCGAGGCGAGATAGATGAAGCTGGACACCGAGAGGTCTACGATCGGCCGCAATCCATTGATGGCAGCCCCGATTCCGAGGCCGGTGAAACTGCCTTCTGAAATCGGCGTGTTCCAGATCCGGTTTTTGCCAAACCGCTCAATAAATTTGGCGCCGCCATAGATCGAAGTGTCCTCTCCTATCAGGACGACGCGCTCATCGCGATCCATTTCTTCCATCTGGGCCTGCACGAGCGCTTCAAAATAGGTCATCTCAATATGGGCGCCGGGCGTCGCGGCGAGTTTCTGGGCATCATTTTCCATGTGGAATTAATTCCTCTCCAGGCCAGCCACGAAGCCGTGATGGCCTACAAGGGCGAGTTGGACATATAATCGGGTAAGGTTTCCGGCCGAGGCATGGGGCTGGCCAAAGCAAATTCTACGGCCTGCTTTACAGCTTGGCCGACTTCGTCCTCGATTGCTCTCAGACTGTTTTCATTTATGCCTTCATCAAGGAGCACAGTGCGATACAGCAAGATCGGATCGCGCTCGCGCCTTTGAACCTCGACTTCTTCAACCGCTCGATAAGGTTCCCCCGGAATCACCAAGCCGAAGTTGTGCTCATCGAACCGATAGGTGTTGGCCACTATCAGAGTAGGCCCCTCGCCCGCGCGTGCTCGCGCTACGGCCGCTGCCGTCGCTTCATAGACGGCACCTACACTCTGACCGTCAACTGTTGCCCCAGCCATGCCATAGCCCGGTGCCCGTAGCGCGATGTCGGGCTGCCCGTGGCTTTGCGCCACCGACGTGGTCATTGCATAGCCGTTGTTCTCGCAATGATAAATGACCGGAAGCTTCCACAGGGAGGCCATGTTGAGACTCTCATGAAAGGTGCCCTGATTCACTGCCCCATCGCCGAAGAAGCAAACGGTAACCTGATCGACGCCGCGCACCTTGGCGCTGAACGCACATCCCGTAGCAAGGGGAATCCCGCCTCCGACGATACCCGATTCGCTGATGATCCCGACCGAATTGTCTGCAACGTGCATTGAACCGCCACGCCCCTTACAGATGCCGTCCGCCTTTCCCATCAACTCGGCCATCAGCCCATCTAGGCTCGCACCCTTCCCGATTGGATGTCCATGCGAACGATGCGTTCCGGTCATGGCGTCATCGTCGCGAAGAGCGAGACATGCCCCTACGATAGCAGCTTCCTGACCGACGCTCGAGTGGAAGAAACCAGGGATCTTGCCATCTTTGAACTGGCGCATACCCGCTTCCTCGAATCGACGGATGCGAAGCATCCGCCGATAAGCTTCCAGTTTCTGATCACGTTTTAGCTTCATACCCAACGTTCTCCAACTGCAAGGTAGAGATGTTCATTGTCATTACTGAATTGGCCATAACATGTCACGATATTCTTTATAAAACTTTCGCCAAAATACGTAAAAATCTTCTACATTATTGTGAACAATATGTGCCTAGCTATATGTACCTTACGGGGCGACGTTTAACTACGGAATCCCCCCAAGAAGCTAGTTCGCTGCAATAACTGCATCGGATACCTACCACCTGAAACCGAGTGGAACATCATGCCGGCAAACACACGGCCGGAGCCGACCCGCCATTTCATGCCGCTGGGAATTCCGTGAGGGCAAGCGAATCAGTGGTAGTGGCACTATCACGAGAATTCCAGGCAGGCCAAGCCGGACTTGCGAAAGGCTGCTTTTCCATCATCGACAGCGTCATGTCCCCTCGCGCAGCGCCGTCAGACGGGCGTTCTCATGATCTTCATTCGGCCCCTCCGACGAATCTCGAGTGCCGCAACTCCAGCCTCTTCCGTCAGCTCCGAATGAACTTTCGCCTGAAAGCTCCCATATACAGGACGCCGCGTTCGCTTTTGATGTCGTCGACCTTCAGGCCGATAGACGCCGACTGCGCTGGTTTACGAGCTATGCTGCAGCAACAGCGGCAGCAGCACCGGCAAGGTGCCCTGAGGAGTGGCAGGCGCGCAAGTCCGCTAGACCGAGGCGTCCCGGCGACCGGCCAAAATGCCGGCGTAAACAGGATCGCGGCGTCGCCGATAACAGATTTCGGATAGCCATCTCCTCGGTCATGCGACGAGGCTCAACTCGGGCCATCTCTCGTCTCCGCCCTTCAACAGCTGCAATCTTCTTAAACATAGCGTCATCCGCAATCCTACACACCAGATGTCTCTTGCTCCGGCACCGGCGGCCCGCTAACCGACTAGCCACCGTCCCACGTCGGCGAGTAGTCGGGATTGCAGATCCGGTAATTGCGCGACCGGAGGCCCGAGATCGCTGTCATCTCGTGATCGGAAAGCTCTACGTCGAACAGATCAAGGTTTTCCGCTAACCTCTCCTTGTGCGAGGTGCGCGGAATAGCGACGATTCCTTTCTGCTGCACTTGCCATCGTAGCACGATCTGCGCCGGGCTTTTGCCATGCCGCTTGGCGGCGTCCCTTATTGCCGCCTCTTCGAATAGCGCTCCACCTCGGCCGAGCGGACAATAAGCAATCATGGCCGCACCGGCAGCTCGACAGGCGCCATGGACCGTGGTCTGGTTGAGAAAAGGATGCGATTCGACTTGGTTCGCCACGAGTGGCCCATCCGACAGGCACACCGCCTCCGCAAACAGCCGGGCGGGGAAGTTCGACACGCCGATGTGCCGCACGATGCCCGAATCGCGAACCGCGTTCAGCGCCCTGATAGATCCGGCCAGCGGAATGGCGGGGTTTGGCCAGTGGATCAGCAGCAGGTCGATCGTATCGAGTCCAAGCCGCTCTAGGCTCGCCTCGGCCGATCGCTCCAGATTTCCCGGAGCGACATCGGCAAAACCGACTTTGGTTGTGACGAAGACGTCTTCGCGCGGTACGCCGGAAATCCGCAGTCCCTCGCCCACCGCGCTCTCGTTGTCGTAGACCGCGGCGGTGTCAAGGTGGCGGTAACCGAGGAGAAGCGCATGCGCGACTAACTTCGAGCACACATCACCCTTCAACGTCCAGGTCCCAAACCCGATTGCCGGTATCGTTGCGCCGTTTACTATAACGTAGTGCATAAAGCCTCCTTTTTTCCCCCGCGGCAGGTAGTCGTCTTAGCGACGTTGATGCGCCGGGAATTACGTAGCCCATGAAAATCCATCCCCTGCAGTACGTAACTACTGGGTGGCTAGGACGGCGAATCAAGGCTCATGCCGAATATTCGGATCGAACATGACTCCGCTATACTCAGGAATTTTTGCTCGCTCAGCATCATTGCAACCTGTTGCAAGGACGATCTGCCCCAACTTGCGGCGCAGCGCTGTCCATGGCCGGATGGCGCATTGTGGTGCAGGCACCCTCAACGCCCTCAACTGGGCGCACCTTCCTGTCCGACCGGGCTCGTAAACACACATCCGCCGCCGCTCAGGCCGCAGCCGGCTCTGCCGCCCAGGAATAGTAAATTATTCGACCTCGCGGAGCTCATCATGGACTCGATCAGATGCTTCCACTCTGCTGGAATCTTTGAGAATGTTAGAGCAACCGCCGTACGGCGGCAATGACATGGTCCTTGGTCGGGAAGAAGCCCTTCTCGAGGGCAGGACTGAAAGGGACGTGAATATCGGGTGCGCTCAGGCGCAGAATCGGTCGCTTCAACAGATCAAACGCCTCCTCCGCCATTACCGCGGCGATTTCACTTCCGAGATTACACACGCGGTGGGCGTTCTCAATGACCACAAGTCGTCCGGTTTTGGCAACTGACGTTTTGATGGCCTCGTGATCGAGCGGCTTCAACGTACGTGGATCGATCACTTCAACCGAAACGCCGTCCTCGGCGAGCGCTCTAGCAGCTTCCATCACCGGCCCAATGACACCGGCAACAGCGATAAGCGTTACGTCTTCTCCTTCGCGCTTCACTTCCGCTTTGCCAATCGGGATCAGATGGTCCGGATCTGTAGGCACATTGTCCTTGACCGGCCAAAGGCGCCTGTCTTCGAAGACCATTACCGGATCACCGTCACGGATGGCCGATTTCATCAGTCCCTTGATGTCGGCGGCGCTGGTCGGACTGATGATCTTGAGGCCAGGCACATTCATAAACAACGGATAAGGCCGGTCAGCGTGCTGCGCCGCGTAGGACCCTAGCGAGGACATATTGCAACGAAACACGATCGGAATGTCGATCTGGCCTCCGGTCATATACCGCAATTTTGAGGCCTGGTTGATGATCTGATCCGAGGCGAGATAGATGAAGCTGGACACCGAGAGGTCTACGATCGGCCGCAATCCATTGATGGCAGCCCCGATTCCGAGGCCGGTGAAACTGCCTTCTGAAATCGGCGTGTTCCAGATCCGGTTTTTGCCAAACCGCTCAATAAG
>NZ_SRUX01000006.1:0-12925 GCF_004791545.1 Mesorhizobium sp. M4B.F.Ca.ET.214.01.1.1 | reverse complement strand
AAGCTGGACACCGAGAGGTCTACGATCGGCCGCAATCCATTGATGGCAGCCCCGATTCCGAGGCCGGTGAAACTGCCTTCTGAAATCGGCGTGTTCCAGATCCGGTTTTTGCCAAACCGCTCAATAAGTTCGGCGCCGCCATGAACTGAGAGCTCCTCTCCTATCAGGACGACGCGCTCATCGCGATCCATTTCTTCCATCTGGGCCTGCACGAGCGCTTCAAAATAGGTCATCTGAATATGAGCGCCGGGCGTCGCGGCGAGTTTCTGGGCATCATTTTCCATATGGAATTAATTCCTCTCCAAGCCAGCCACGAAGCCGTGATGGCTTACAAGGGGCGAGTTGAACATGTAGTCGGATATGTTTCCGGCCGAGGCATGGGCAGTCCAAAGCAAATTTTACAGCTCGCTTCACGGCTCAGAGTACTTGGTACTCGATTGCTCACCAGGCCATCTTCTTTCAGGCCATCATCCAGCATTATTTAGACGGTTGCACTCAGACCACCATCGATGACGATCAGGGCGCCGCTGACATATGCCGCGCGGGCGCTGGCCAAGAATGCAGCAACTGCTCCGAATTCCGAGGGATCGCCAAGGCGACGAGCCGGGGTCCTGTTCTCGAGCGCACGAATGGCTTCCGCGTGTTCGCCGAGCCGATTGGCTTCGTGAATCGCGGTGTTGTGTGCTCCAGGAGCGAGCACGTTTACCGTGATGCTCTCCCCCGACAATTCTTGTACGAGCGTGTGGCAGTAGGGCACGAGTCCTGCTCGTGCGACACCCGACAGCGCGAAATGTACTGGGGTCCGTACGATAGCCTCGGAAGCGAGCATCAAAATTCGCCCCGCCTGCGAGCGCCGCAGATATGGCAAGGCAGCCGTAACAAGGTTTATCGACGGTAAGAGCACTCGGTCAAACGCATGGTCGAAATCCTTAGGCGACATGGCCGAGGGTGGCCCGGCAGAAACGCCGCCACAATTCGTCACTAAAATGTCGATAGACCGAAAATATTCTGCTGTTTCAGCAACCCAAGCTGCTGCATCCGCGCAGTCGGTTACATCGGTCGCGCGCGCCAGCACTTCGGCGCCTGTGCTGCGCAACCGACCCACTGCTCTTTCAAGCCGCCCCGGATCCCGCCCACAGATGGACAGGCGGCAGCCTTCGTTGGCTAACTCCTCGGCTGTGGCCAAGCCTAAGCCAGTAGAGGCGGCCGCGACCATTGCCACCTTGCCATCTAGGCCTAAATCCATTTTTTACCCCCGATGAACATCACCACGCTTCCTTGCACCGCTGCAGACAGCATGTACCGTGCCAAACGAAAAGATCGCTCAAAACGGTAGGATAGCCCTGCTGATAAAACTTCGGCTAGCTCTAGCCGTGCATGATGACGACACAAATGTACGGGATCCGACGTAACTCCGCCGTCATTCCGATTGGTGACCGGTCGTTCCGATTCTGAAGACAGTGCTAGGATCTGCATACTCACGACGCACTGAGCAGCGGGCCCGCGCCAATATCACGAAACTATCGACCCGTTTGAATACGCCAGCGGCGATCTTCTGCGTCGCGTACAGCAGCATGGCTTCGTCTCCATTCTTGGCCGCACCATGCGTTTGTGCGGAGCCTTCCAGAAAGTCCGTCGCCTTCAGGCAACCGCCACAGACGGTGTCTTCGACGCCTGATTCAGATCGCCTTGGAGCATCCTCGAACCACTTCTCCACGCCATTTTTGATCAAAGCGGCGTAGCGCCAAGAGCGCATACCGAAGCCGAGATTGTCCTAGCCCGGCTGGCGCGTAGACTCACCCGAGCCGTCCGGGATGAGCTTGATGCGTTGCATCGGCGGCAGTTTCGACAGCAAGATTCGCGGTAGCGTCGTCACAGCCTCGGTTGCCTGGTGCGCTGATCTTCTCGGGCACCTGGAAGACCCAATAGTGCGCGTCCTCCTCGGCGACGTATCTGCCGTTCCTTAGACACTGTGCCGGTATAAGGACGCCCTCATCCTGCAGACGCCGCACCTGGTCTGCAAAGGAGATCGTCTCCGCGTAGCTTTTGCGGGTACTTGCTACGATGAAGCCGTTCGGGCGGGTGACGCGGGCTAGCTCGCGCAACCCATCCGGTCGGACGTGTCCGAGCGTGAGGACACCGCAGCAGACGGTTAGGTCATAGCTCGCGCTGGAATAGTCAGAGAGACGACCGTTAAGATCGACATCGCCTCGGGCATGGCGGTAGACGCCGGTTTGCCGGGCCTTTTCGGCCATCTCTTCGGAGAGATCGAACCCGTCAATCAACCGGAAGCCAAGGCGTTCCAGTTCCACGCCGACGAGCCCTGTTCCGCAGCCAGCGTCCAGGATTGCGATGGCATTTCGCTGCCCGGCCAAATAGGCCGTCTGCACGGCGCCTGCCAGTTCCGCCACTATCGTTGGCCCGCAATATTCGATGCGGGCCTGATCCAGATCGAACGCACTCGCCCATCCGTTATATAAGTTCGCCAAGCGAACCGCGTCGCCATCGAGGTGATGGGATGCCTTCATGCGCTCTCGTGCGGCTTGCTCCGGTGCTGTCTGCTGATCTAGGGTGTTCATAACGGTTCCTCGGTGTAAGGGTAGATGGGTGCGGCACCATGGGCGCAGTGGCCGCGGCTGAAACCACGAAAGCTATTCCTGACTTGGCTGCTGCCGTCCTGCATGGACGCTCTCCACAACAAGCCATGGACACTCCCAAATGGGTAGCAGAAAACGACGATTTGGTATTCTCAAGAGCGACTGTATCAGCGGCATGCGGGAGCAAAAAGGTGATTTTTGAGAATTTTATATTACGTCGCGCTGCAATTTTGAGACAAGGTCGTGTTTCTACGTAACATTCAAAATTGATCGAACTACGTGGGGTAAATTACTAAAACAAGCTTTCACGTGGCGACGTTGTATTGGAACTAAATCCGCAGGAGAGCCCGGCAGGAGACTGCTCGGTGCCGGGCCGGTACGTATTGGGGGCGCAGGTGCCCTGCCCGTCAATCTCAGCTCTTTTCGAGCTCTGGGGCAAACTGGAAGATGTCCGATGATGGCAGGAGGAGAAGTTCAGGCAAGCACTTGGCCGCCACATCGTGGTGCTCTTGGGCGAAGGCTGGACCGCAGACCCGGGGTAAATAACGTCACAAAACAATACGGCCGCCTCTCTCGTTAGACCATGAGTCGAAACCATACCGGATGCGCAGCTGAACCTCAGCGCGGCTGATAGTGGCGCAAAGTTTCGGAAATTCACATGGTCAACTGTAATATCATCGTGCTGTGTCCTAAGCGCGAATGCGCGGTTCAGCCAGATCCACGCGAACGCATCGGTGGAGGCTGGGAACGACCGCCGCGTTTAATGGTCGTGACGACATCGGACGCCTCGGAAAAAATACTTGCCAGCTCGTTGCAGAGGTCTTTGCCAGCGCTGGTAAGCACCACGCGGGTTCCTGGCCTCACAAACAGCGGAACACCGAGCTCATCCTCAATAACTTTGATCTGCTGACTGATCTCTCCCAACGTCACGTTCAGCTCGGAAGCTGCAAGCTCGAGCGAAAGATGGCGTGCCGATGCCTCAAATACCTCGAGGGCAGTAAGGACAGTGAGGGACGGGAGATCATAATAGCGATGGGCCATTGAACACTCCAATTAGATCGGCAGTCGCGAACCGAACCGCCGGGTGTCCACGTCGTCCTCTGGCCCATAAAGGACTGCCGCCAGTCTACACGCGTTAAAGATGAGAGACTGATTAGTCACATCGGCCTCCGTGACTGAACTGCGTCCCTCAGCCTTGGCCACGCAAGTTACGCGCCAATTGACGCACCGTTTTGACTTGAACCGCTTGTCCACTCGACAGGCCGCCCCGCCCGACGTCTCGTCGACTTCCGACATTCTCGTCTAGCTTCAGACCGCAGGCTTGTGGATGGAGATGCGCAATATTGTTCACGTTGACGAGATGGATCCGGTCACCGTATAATGGGTATGAAGAAGCCCGGTCACAGGTGGCGTATCCATCACCGTTTCTCTGCCGAGGTGGTCAGCGCGAGTTTGATGACTGCGCAGCCTTAGATTTGCCAGCCGATCCCTATAACAGCCGACGACCGGCTTCCGCCCTCCCGTATCAAAGGATCGACTCACACTGGCACCGCAGTCAGGATTGCCACACCAACCTCTCAGTCATCATCTCTTCAAGTTCACACGCAGGCCGAGGTTGTAGACTAGGTATTACTGAGGTCAACTGGCGACCTCGAGCTTCGGAACCCTCCGGAAATTTCCTCAAGGGGCTTCGTGCCACACGGCCGGCACCAAAGCGTTGCAACAGATCCTTCAACTAAGTTTACAGACTCTTTGCGACCGCCAGGCCTCGACACTGGTACCTTCACCGCAAGGTCTGAGATCAGGCACGGATAAAGTTGATGCCTGTTTACGCTCGGGCTGCCGCACAGCCACGCAACGTCGGAGTCAAACCCATGGCAAAAAAAGTGCTCATCCTGGTTGAAGGTCATAGGGGTAATGGTCCGCTCCACATCCAAGCGGCTCAGCGTCTTGGCCTTCATTCAATTACCCTGGCGGCAGATCCGGCTCAGTACGACTATCTTGCTGCGGAAAGCATTGAGGCTATTCGCGTTGATACACGTGATCTCGGTGCGCTCATCCGCGAATGTTCCCGGCTGCGTGCCATGTATGACATTGCTGGCATTACTGGGTTTGCCGGCGACGACGAATCGGTCCCTGCGACAGTCGGCAAGCTCTGCCGACACTTCGATTTACCCGGACCGAACCCCGTATCGATTGAAAGATGCTGCGACAAATTCGCTCAACGTCGGGTTCTCGCGGAGGCGGGCGTTCCAGTACCTGCTTATCGCGTGGCAACGAATGCAACTGAGGTGGAAAGCTTTGCTGCGGAGATCGGCCTGCCGGTGATTCTTAAGCCAGTTCTGGGCAGCGGCAGCATTGGTGTCCGTTTGTGCCGCAATTCCAATGAATTGACCGAACATGCGACATATCTGTTGGGCGGGAAGCACATATTGCGTTCTTCGCCAGGGATATTGGTCGAAGAATTCGCACAAGGCCCGCATTATAGCATTGATATAATGGGAGATGAGGTCATTGGAATCGCCGCCCTAGATTTCGGCCCTCCGCCCCACTTCGTCTATCATGAGTGCACCTATCCGGCCGTGCTGTCCGATGGCGAGCATGATAGTATAGCCGATGTTTCGCTGAGCTGTTTGCGAGCTCTCGGCCTTGGCTGGGGGCCAACGAACGTTGAACTCCGGTGGACTGGGCGTGGCCCAGTCGTTATTGAAGTCAATCCGCGTCTTCCGGGTTCGCCCGCTCCTGAACTGGTTCAGCTGGCTTACGGTGTCGATCTCGTCGCCGAGCACATCAAACTTGTGATCGGTGCCGAATGGAATTTGCGCAGAAGCCATTCGCAAACTGCGACCGCGCGGTACCTAGTTGCTGATCGCGATGGCACCCTCGATTGGGTCGATGGCGACAGCCGGGCGGCTGCTGTACCAGGTGTCGCCGAGGTCAAATTTTATGTTGAACCAAACACGTCGATCATCCGGAAAAACGACTACCGAGACTTGATCGGACATTTCATCGCCGCGTCACCCAGCCTTGCCCGGACCGAGGCAATAGTTCAGCGTGCGGTGTCCCTAATCGATTGGTCGATCACACCATTTCCGGACCTTGGCGAATAGGAACAATCCTTTGGCACCGACCCTCTTTGCTCCAGCCAAGCGGCGCCAGGTAAAAGATGACCGTCGTCAAAAAACACCCGAGCCGAGGTCCCGATGTTTGCATCACCGCCAGGTCAGCGACGAGGAGTAGGTCCATCACCATCAAAGAGCGTTCCAGCAAACCGCGCGAAGGCAAGGACCGTTGTGCCGGTCGGTTAGCATTTTGCGGCGAGGATGACATATTTCATAAGCCCCCCGGAAGGAGGCTCGAGACCACTAAAGTCGAGGTGTCCACCTGCTCTGCATCGTCACTTACGTCGGCTATCCCCGCGTGTACCGCAGTGCCGCCAAAAACAGTGGTGCCCCGTCGCGCAAGCCTCGATGCCGATCAGGCACGGCGGCAATGCTTTGAAGAACCCCGCGACATCATCGCGACGAAGCTTGCGACGGGCAACGACAGCATCAGCGCCATTGACCCCATGGACCTGGAACACCTGCTTGGCAATATCCAGACCAATTGTTGCAATCTCCTCCATGGACGGCTCTCCCTCATGTGACTTTCGACAGCCACACTTTGGCACATTGCGATGCCAGGAGCGGAGGCCGTCCACCACATCAGGTCTCCGCGAAAAGTGCTCTCCCGATTGAACGCGACGATGAAGCGCTCGACTACGTTGCTATTGATCTGGATGCGGACGGTCTTCGAGGAAGCGCGAGAGCCCTCACAGCGTGAGCGCGTCAAGAGGTTCCTCCGCGAGCTTAGCGTTCTGACTTAGCTGGTCGGGCTCATGGGTTTCAGCAACGGTTGAGTATTCTTCCCGACGAGGGAGACGCACGCGGCTGCATCGGCCAATCTATCGCGAACGTACATCGTAGGATTATCAGTTTTTAACGAAATCACAATCTCACAAACTCCGGCGCAACTTAAATTTAAATCGAAATCACCTTACACGTTGCGGCGACCTGGTAAAGATATTCGGTGCCGCGCGCAAGGCGCGGCCCAGAAGCTGGCAGCTTTGTGCAGCGGTGCACCCAGTGACGAAATCAATGCAAATGGCTGCGGAGGAGACATGGAACGCAAGTCGATGACTAGGGTTTCTGAACGTCAGGGGCTCGCAACCAAGGACTCGGACTGCATTTCTTTGGCCCCTCCGGGGCATTTCTCCAATGAAAACGGAGATATGCTTGCAATCAAGTTCGGCCGATTTCTCGAGCAAACTGATGGTATCGCCCAATCCAAGCAATTGTTCGAGCTGCTATCTGCGTTTGCCCTAAATTTTGATTGCCCGTGGATAGCATACGGCTCTCTAACACCCCAGCAAAAATTTTCGAAGGCGTTCCGACGAGGTCCGGCGGTCATACTAAATTATCCTGATGAATGGCAGAAGTGGTATTTCGAAAACGGGTATCACAGGATAGACCCGATAATAAAAGCGAGTCGAAAGCGGTCAGGCGTCTTTCTCTGGAGTGAGGTCTACAAGGACGCAAGCACGACTGACGAAGAACGCCGTATTTTCGATGAGGCTGCAACGTTCGGCCTAAGGTCCGGCATTAGCGTCCCATTACATGGCCCCGGCGGCAGAGTTGGGTTCATGAGCTTTGCCCAACGTTTGGACAGGGAACTCCAAAATAGAGCAATGACCTACTTGCAACTTGCCGCGATTCATTTCCATCGGAGGACAGAAAAACTTATAAGCTTGAGCGACATCGAGGCAATCCCTAATCTTTCTGCCAGAGAAAAGGAGTGCATCCTCTGGACCTCAAGAGGAAAGTCCTCATGGGAGATAGGAAAAATTCTGGGAATATCCTATAATACAGTCAACTTCCACGTGAAAAACGCAAAGAAAAAATTAGATACCTCTAGCAGAACGCTTGCGGCGATGAAGGCCATGAGCCTTGGAATTATCGAATAGTGAGCGATGAACAAAGCGACATGCCTAATCTGGTCTGTCCGACGCCTCACAGCACGCGCGTGGATTTGGATCCCTACCTTTGACGGAGCTCTTATCTGCTGCGCCAAAGGATGTACTATGGCCAGATCCTTCACAGTTGTGTGCGTCAAGTTCTGCAAAAAATGGCGTGGCATTCAGCGGTGACGTTGGCGTGTCCGCCGCGCAGCCCCCGTGTTTAGCGGAGCGGCGGACATGGCGGGCCGCGTCTCAGGCGGCCAGTGCTCTCAGGCTCTCCTTCTTGTGCTCGCGCAGATGATCCATGTTGAGGTAGCGGGTCGCCTCGAGCCAGTTCTCGTGGATCTCCACCGCCAATGCCCGAACCAGCCGCAAACAGCTCTGCGGGTTGGGGAAGATGCGAACGACCAGGGTGCGCCGCTTGATCTCCTGGTTCAGCCGCTCCAGCATGTTCGTCGACTTCATGTGCCTGTGATGCGGCAGCGGCAGCCGGTAGAAGCTCAGCGTCTCCTCGAGTTGTCCTCTACCCAGTTCACCAGCTTCGGGTATTTGGCCTGCCATTTGGCGATCCACTGCGCCAGGTCGCGCTTGACCTCGGCTAGGTCGCGCCGGTCATAGAACCATCTGAGCTCCATCAGACAGTCGTCGTCGACCTTGCGCGGCACATAATCGAGCGCGTTTCTGAGGAAGTGCACGTAACAGCGCTGCCAGACTGCCTCGGGCAGGACTTCCCGGATCGCTGCCCTGAGCCCCGGATGGTCGTCGGAGACGACGAACTCGACGCCGGCGAGCCCGCGCTGCTTGAGCCCTGCCACGAACGCGCGCCAGCTCGAATGGCTTTCAGGGTTGGCCAGCTCGACACCGAGCACCTGGCGCCGGCCCTCCCAGTCGACCCCGATCGCCACCAAGACCGCCTGGCTGGCGATCACGCCGGCCTCGCGCGCCCGCTCATAGCGCGCGTCCAGGATGAGGTACGGGTAAGGTTCGGCAAGCCGCCGCTCAAAGAACGCCTTCAGCGCCTCATCCAGCCGCGCCGTCGCCTCGCTCACCGTCGAGGCCGAGAAGGCGTGGCCGCACAGTTCCTCGGTGATCGCCTTCACCTTCCGGGTCGACACGCCTTGCACGTACATCTCGACCAGCGCCGATACCAGTGCCTTCTCCGAGCGTTGATAACGCTCGAACAATTCCGTCGAGAACCGGCCGGTCCGATCCTGCGGAACGCGAAGTTCCAGGACCCCAACCCGCGTCACAAGCTTGCGCTCATAATAGCCGGACCGGTAACCAACCCGCTCCGCCGTCCGCTCGCCCTTCTCGGCCCCGATGGCCTCCGTCATCTCGGCTTCCAAAGCCTCCTGCACCACAGTCTGCAATACCTTGCGAAAGCCGTCCTCATCCGACAACAGCAACGCTTTCAACTCGCCTCTGCTCAGTCTAACTTCTCGATTGGTCATGGCGCTTACCCTTCCACGGGAATCGGTGATCGCAACGTCACCAGCGTGCCATGGCCGCCTCGCCTCAGGGCAAGGCCTGTTCTCTCTCCAGAGCTTTTTGCAGAACCTTCAGGACACTATCTCCTTCACGGGAGCGCCATCACGACCGAGACGGCAGATCTGCCGGGCTGCCAGTGCGGACCAATCAGGGCAAGCTGCCTATGTTAGGTGCCATCGATCGGACTTCGAATTCACCTTTCGTCAAATTGCCTGAGTAGGCAACCGCAGTGTTAGGCCTGCGCCTCATCGCCAGCGTACTATACAAGAGTCACGTGCTCCCGACGATTCCATTTAGTTTACCAGGCCGGCTGAGTGTAAAGAACAATTGATCCAAGGCATTACTGTGGGTCTCGCGGTTCGTTACTTTCCCGAATGAGCATCGAGCTAACAGATGACGGCTGTTTGGCCACTCTCGATCCAAACGGTTCGCCAACCGCTGCAGGATACATCCGTTCGTGCAGCTGGCGCGCTAGGAAAACGGCTCGATCATAATCGCCCTCCAAATGGACGCGCACCACTGAAGAATCAAGCTCTGTTACCGCGGTTCTTGATCCAACGGAGACCGAGCCCGTGCCCGTCAGCTTGAGCAGCCGCATGGCAAAATCAATATCGCTTGCAATGCATATGCAGGGCCTGCAGTTGTCTTCCACACAGGCCGAGATGATGTCGTGTCGATCAAGAAGCGCGCGAAGGCTGTCGCGTGCTGCAAGGCTGTCGCACGAAATCACCGCTGCATCGCGAGCCACTGTGACGGAACGGGCGCTCCCATGGCGTGTTACGATCGTGCCCCTGACAGCTCCGACGCTGGTGAGAGATTTGCAAACAATGGTGACCGCCTGCTTCTCGGCGTATTCCACTGCCGTGTGGTGAAGTACCTTTGCGCCATGTCGCGACATCTGTGCGATCGTCCGGTAGGCGATCTCCGGAATCAGTTGAGCCCCTGGGACGAGATAAGGATCTGCCGTATAGACGCCAGGAACATCCGAATAGATTTCACAAGCGTGCTCTCCTAACATGGATGCAATTACGATAGCTGTTAGATCAGAGCTGTTTCTGCCGAGAAACGTTAACCTGCCGGACTGATCAATTGCCTGGGCGCCCGCGGCAATGACAACTTCATGCTCCTGCAATGCTGCCAGAATTGGCTTGGGATCCACGCTTTCTACTGACGCGCGACCAACATTTGAATTCGTGCGTATTCCAAGGGAATAGCCGTTCAAAGACATTACGGGAATCGCTAGCCGGCTGATGGCGGCTTCCAACAGGCACGCACTGAGCATCTCTCCGGTTGCAAGTGCCTCATCGAGGTTCGATGGTGATGGTTGCTTGTTGACATCGAGCATGAAGGCTTGCAGCTTTCCAGTTGTTCCCGACATCGCGCTGACCACGGCAACGATTTTGTTTTCGCCAGCTGCAAGTCGGTCGGCTATGTGCCCAGCAACTCGACCGTAGTCTTCAGGATGCAGAAAAGAAGACCCCCCAAATTTCAGAACCGTCGTCTTCATGTTCCACCAATCACGTCGTTGGCAATTTGCATGCGATGAGAATGCGTTAGAGGCGTGCGGCCCCGCCCTGAACGGGAACGCCTTTTAGCACGAGCCACTTGCGAGCACAGAACTGTCTAAAATATCGAGACCGCGATGAAGCGTCTGCCCGTCAATCGTCAAAGGAGGCAGAAGCTTAATGACCTGGTCCTCTGCGCCGCATCGCTCTACTACGAGCCCAGCCTCAAAGGCCTTGCGAACGATTTTCTCAGCCAGTTTACCTGTGGTGCAATCGAGCCCCAGAAACATGCCCCTTCCGCGCACGGAAAGCTTATGATCTCTAACACGTTGAGCGGTCTGCCGAAGGCGATCCCATAGGATACGTCCTTTTTCCGCAACCGCGTTAGAAAGCTTTTCATTGGTCCAATATTTGCGTAACGCAGCAGTCCCCGTCACCAGCGCAAGATTGTTGCCTCTGAAAGTTCCACTGTGTTCACCGGGACGCCAAACGTCTAGTTCAGGTTTGAGCAGCAAAAGGGACAGCGGCAATCCGCAGCCACTAAGGGACTTGGACAGAAGAATGATATCTGGCGAAAGACCCGCGAACTCGAAACTGAAGAAATTGCCCGTTCGTCCGCAACCTGCCTGAATGTCGTCAATAATCAGGAGGATGCCGTTCTGCCTGCAAAGCCGTTCGAGCGACTGTAGCCAGTTCTTGCCAGCCGGATTGATGCCCCCCTCGCCTTGGACGGTTTCCAGAATGATGGCTGCCGGTAGGTCAACACCACTGCTTGCGTCAGCAAGCACCTTGTCGATATATTCCGTGGTGTCGTGATCGGCTCCCCAATACCCATCATAAGGCATGAACACTGCGCCGGCTAGCGTTGAGCCTGCCGCATCTCGGTAGTATCGATTACCCGTTACCGCAAGCGCGCCCAGGCTCACTCCATGATAGCCGTTGGTGAATGAAATTATATTGTGCCGTCCCGTGACCTTTCGTGCGAGCTTCAAAGCCGCTTCGACAGTATTGGCGCCGGTGGGACCGGCAAACTGAAACTTATATGTGAGACCACGTGGCTGTAGTATTGTGGCATCGAAGCACTCCATAAACTCTCGTTTGGCTAATGTGGCCATGTCTAACCCATGGATTATTCCTTTCAAATTTAAGTATTCGATCGCATCATTTAGAAAATCGGGATCGTTGTGGCCGTAGTTGAGGACTCCGGCACCGGACAGAAAGTCGATAAACTCGAAACCATTCTCGTCCTCGAGAATGGCTCCAGCAGCTTTCCGGAACACAACAGGAAAGGATCGCGAATATGACCGCACGTTCGATTCGAGCTTTTCGAAAGCAAACAGGGGGTTGGAGCTAATATCTTGAAGCATGTTCTTTCCTTGGCCAGACAATGGCGCCCCTTAGCAACGCAATTGGAATGCGATGGCTCCGCGGTTATAGACGGCAAGCTCGACCCATGCGCCTACCTAAGATGGTAGTATCCTCACAGCCAAGGCGAGAGGCGTAGGGTTCTAACCAGGATTGAGGCGGAGCCAGCCCACACATTCTGACGACGTGGTCGAGTAGATCAGCCATTCGGCTTTTGCCCTCGCTATGCGGGCGGGCGGGTTTCCCGCACCCGGTTCTTCCGAGTGTAGACCAGCGTCATTTTGGCCCTGCGCCCAATTGCGAGTGACGCGTGGAGTTGGCAGGGGAAGCGCGCCGTCAGGGTCTCGAACCGCGACCAGCCGATGGGGCCGACTTTAATGCTGCGCCGCCCCAGACACGGAAGCCATATTGGGCTGCTATCGAGGCGTGTGTCGAAGCGCGCAGGAGAAACCGCAAAGCGTGCTTAAAACTCGTTGTTTTGGACAAGAGTGACGACGCTTACGCCAATACGCCGCGGCGGGATTTCCGCGCCGTGCGTCTGCGAACCGGCAATCACAGGCCGGCAGTGAAGACGCGTCTGTTGACCTGGACGGAATAATGTACGCCTGGAGTTGCTGGTCGAAAAGGTGACCAGCGACAGCTGCTCGGAGCCCGTGCTGCCGCAGTTGCAGTTCTGCTCCGGGGGGACGGGCCCGTCTAGTCTACTGCATTGTACTGCAACCCGGCCGCGAACCTTAGGCGAGTCCTCGGCACGAGCGTCAGCCGGTAACCGTCCATTGCCGGCGCGCCGCCGAGATGTGCGTAGAGGACCCTCGATCCCTGTGGAAAGAAGCCCCTCTGGACGAGATCGATCATCCCTTGCATCGATTTGCCCTCGTAAACGGGATCGGTAATCATGCCCTCGAGCCGCGCGCACAGACGGATTGCCTCTTTGGTTTCCTCCGATGGAACGCCATAACCCGGGTACGCGTAGT
>NZ_SRUX01000069.1:0-445 GCF_004791545.1 Mesorhizobium sp. M4B.F.Ca.ET.214.01.1.1 | reverse complement strand
ATTGGCGCCATGTCTCGCACAGATTGAGCGCGGTGCCGAAGCCCAGTTCCCCGATGCGGAAGACGCCTTCGCGTTCCCGCCAGCGTTGCGGCAGGCCGTTTCCTGACAGGAAGACGTGGCCACATTCCAGCCTGCCATCCGTCTGGCAATAAAAATGGTCGTCAAAAGCCAGCGAATAGGGCATATCCCCGTCACGCCAGTCGAGTGCAGTGTGGGTTTCGCCGGTTGCCGAACCGGCCTGTGCGCCAGTCTCTCTGATAGTGTCGTTGGAATCTTTCATGGCTAAAGCCGATAATCCCGCTTTCGAACAGGGTCAATCACCAAGAACGCCTTTGCCTGCTTCCGTCCCTCTCCTCATCGTCGGGGGTGGTATCATGGGTCTATGGGCTGCGGTTAAGGCGGAACGGCTCGGCATCGATACGTTGTTAGTGGAGGCGGACCATCC
>NZ_SRUX01000068.1:0-448 GCF_004791545.1 Mesorhizobium sp. M4B.F.Ca.ET.214.01.1.1 | reverse complement strand
CTGAACAGAAAGTTTCCCGACCTCGACATCGTCTTCATCGAATCCGGCGGCGACAATCTCGCGGCCACCTTCTCGCCGGACCTCGCCGATCTGACGCTCTACGTCATCTCGGTCTGCCAGGGCGAGGAGATCCCCAGGAAGGGCGGCCCGGCCATCACGCGTTCCGATTTCCTGATCATCAACAAGAGCGATCTGGCACCCTATGTGAACGTCAACCTCGACGTGATGGAAGCCGACGCCGCCCGCATGCGCGGCAAGCGGCCTTTCGGCTTTACCGACCTGTCGCGCAGCAAAGGCCTGCAGGAGGTGATCGACTTCATCGTCGAGCAGGGCGGGCTGCAGTCGGCGCAGCCTGCGGCCTGATCCACCGGCCGCCTGACCCACCAGTTTGCGGTTGCTGGCCGCCGCCATGCGCGGCATTCTTTAGAAAAACGGAGGATTGCCGATG
>NZ_SRUX01000067.1:0-448 GCF_004791545.1 Mesorhizobium sp. M4B.F.Ca.ET.214.01.1.1 | reverse complement strand
GGAAGGCGCGGGCGATCTCCGGCGTCGACAGCCCGCCAAGGAGTCGCAGCGCCAGCGCGGCGCGCTGCTCGGCGGGCAGGACGGGATGGCAAGCGGTGAATATCAGCCGCAAGAGGTCGTCGTCGATATCCTCGTCGAGCGCCGTCTCGATGTCGGGCATCTCGCGCTCCAGCTCGGCGAGGTCGATGGCGAGCGTGCGATGCTTGCCGTCGATCATGGTGGTGCGGCGCAGCCGGTCGAGCGCCCGGTTCCTGGCGACCTGCGTCAACCAGGCGGCCGGATTGCGCGGGATGCCGTCGCGAGGCCAGCGCTCCAGCGCCAGCACGAAGGCGTCCTGCGCGATTTCCTCGGCCAGCCCGACATCCCTGAGGGTGCGTGCCAATCTGGCGGTGAGCTTCGGCTGCTCGATCCGCCAGACGGCCTCGATGGTTCTGTTGGCGATCAATCC
>NZ_SRUX01000066.1:0-450 GCF_004791545.1 Mesorhizobium sp. M4B.F.Ca.ET.214.01.1.1 | reverse complement strand
CTGTTTGTATTTTTCTAAGTCTTACATCTGTCACTTTCATGTAGTGAGCCCCCCTAGTATCTCTTTGTTAGAAGCTTAACAATTTCATCAAAAATTATAAATCCTTTAAATTACTTCACTTCTGCGATGACTTCAATTTCAACTTTTACATCTTTAGGCAATCTTGCGACTTCAACACAACTTCTTGCCGGTTGATGTTCCGCAAAATATTCACCATAAACTTCATTTATATTTTGAAATTCATTCATATCAGCAATGAATATTGTTGCTTTAATTACTGAATCTATATTTGATCCAGCTTCATTTAATACAACTTTTACATTTTCTAAGACTTGCTTCGTTTGTGCTTTTACATCATCACTGACAATTTCGCCATCTAAATTTAATGGGATTTGTCCTGATGTGAACACAAGTCCATTAATGACTGTTGCATGTGAGTATGGACCCAAT
>NZ_SRUX01000065.1:0-454 GCF_004791545.1 Mesorhizobium sp. M4B.F.Ca.ET.214.01.1.1 | reverse complement strand
GGCTGCCCGGCCCAACCTCTTCCGTAAGCCGCATCTCGACGAGATGGGCGCCGACGGCGCGGTGCCGGTGAAGAAGCCGCTCTTCGCCAAGCCGTCGATCGATGACGTGGGTCCCGGCACAGACATGGCGACACCGGCAGGCGCGGTGTCACGCTCGCTGTTCAAGAAGCAGACGGCACAGGAAGCGCATGGCTCCGATTTCGGCATTCCCGGCGATCGCACCAAGCCGTTGTTCAGGAAAAACTCGCTCGACGAGATGACGGTGCGTCGGACGGAAAAACCCGTCGAAGGAAAAGTGCCGGCGAAGCCAAAGCCGGTTTCTCCCACGCCGGAAGGGCGCGACGACAAACCAATCGTTCGCCAACATTCGGGCATCGGTTCCTACGAGGACCCGGCCAACGAACGCCGCCAAAAGCGTCGACCGGGCAAGACCGGACGGCCGGGGCAGTAACAC
>NZ_SRUX01000064.1:0-459 GCF_004791545.1 Mesorhizobium sp. M4B.F.Ca.ET.214.01.1.1 | reverse complement strand
AAGGAATAACAGGCGCCGCGAAGCTGTTTCACTTCGCCGCGGCGTCGCTGCACGCTAAGTTCGCCGGGGCAGACCACTAATGGATACACGGAGTGTTAGCCTAGTGCACTGCGCAGATGGTTCCTGCGATCGCATTGCAGGTCGTCGCGCAGAGGGGCGACCGCTTGAGTGGGTTCAACTAGTTCACTCGAAGCTGCCATGTCATGGCCATCGACGAGTTCGTCATGGTTCAGGCTTCGACCGCGCTGTCCTGTGTCTGAGAGGTCTTCCCTTAGGTATTGCTTTCTAGCCGATGCATGAGTGAAGAACTGGCCAGAAAGAGACATGCGGGCGAGATCGGCACGAAGCTGCAGCAGGTTGAGTTCTAATTTTGCAGGGCAAATCGATTGCAGAGGCGAACCCAACGATAGGTGACGGAAGTTACCTACTTTCGTCACTGGTCGAGATCGGAAGAGCACA
>NZ_SRUX01000063.1:0-460 GCF_004791545.1 Mesorhizobium sp. M4B.F.Ca.ET.214.01.1.1 | reverse complement strand
AAAGCCAAGAACAGTTATTTGATCAATATGTTCAAAGAGATGGAGAAAAAGCAGCCAATAAATACAGTGCGAAGCCAGGCCATTCAGAACATCAAACTGGACTGACATACGATATCGTTTCTGAGAACACAGATACCAACTTTAAAACTTCTTTTGGTAAGACTAAGGAAGGGCAGTGGCTCAAAGATAATGCTTACAAGTACGGTTTTATCATCAGATATCCGAAGAATAAAACGCATATTACAGGTTACCAATATGAACCGTGGCATATCAGATATGTTGGGAAAGATACAGCTAAAAAATTATATAAAAGTAATGAAACATTAGAAGAGTACTTAAACCTATATCCCCAAAAATAAGATTAAATTTGAAGTGTGCTTGATTATTTAATATAAATTTTTAGAGAGGAATGGTCATCATTGTTTAAGAAATTAAGTGTGGTGATGCTAAGTTGGTTGCT
>NZ_SRUX01000062.1:0-465 GCF_004791545.1 Mesorhizobium sp. M4B.F.Ca.ET.214.01.1.1 | reverse complement strand
CTCCACGTCAGCTGTTTCCAGCGCGAAAATGCACTTTCCGATAGCTCTTCAGGATGGTTGAATGGATCGGACTTCCCCCTGGCTGGCCCTCATCGGGATTAAGTGCGACGCTACAAAAAACAACCTGTTATGTCACCCATTGTGCCGTCGTTCTGACGACAAGGGAATGGTGAATTCCGGCGACTAGCGCTTCAACCGCAACACTTTTGCCACCGCTGAAATTGGCGGAGGCTCTTGGCGGTTGCGTCCATGTGGTGTTGGCCGACGGCGTGGAACATCCGCACAAGCCCACGGATATCCTCGCGTAGGAGGCCGACGGCAGCCTTATCGCTTCAACAAAAACACCGCCTGCTGGCCGAAGAAATTCCAGAACCACCAGGGCATCGACAGGCCGATCTTCTGGCCGTTGGCGTCGAGCGCGGTCGCTTTCTCCACAGTCGCGCCGAGCTCCTCGCACAGATTGAC
>NZ_SRUX01000061.1:0-477 GCF_004791545.1 Mesorhizobium sp. M4B.F.Ca.ET.214.01.1.1 | reverse complement strand
CGGAGCAGGATTTACGGTCGAATGAGAAAAACGCCTGCCAGGACCGGAAGAGCCGGAATATTGGGTGAGCTGGCGCAAAGCCGACTAAAGGGCGTTGCAAAGCTCAGGTGCAAAATCGTAGCCTTAAATTGGGAATTTATGCGGGACCTCGTATCTGGTAAATAAGACCAAGCGGAGCTTCATGGAACCTTTCAAACATAGCAGCTTCCTAAGACTTTTGGCCTTCCCAAGAATGGTCGGAGATTTCAAATATGAGACATCAGAAAAAGATCTATTTTTTAGACTTTCTGATGCGAAGGAAAATCACGGTAGCTTGATAAGCAGAGCGCTTTTAGACAACGTCAATAAGAAATTCTGGATTGAAGCGGGAGTATACAGAAACATTATGGATCGCAATATTCCGAAAGCTGGGCGAGCTGCTCCAGCAATTGCTTGGGTTCGCTGCGCGATTCCAGCAGGATCAGGTTCGGTGTCGGC
>NZ_SRUX01000060.1:0-484 GCF_004791545.1 Mesorhizobium sp. M4B.F.Ca.ET.214.01.1.1 | reverse complement strand
TGGTGATCAAGGCGATGGCGATGGCGCTGATGGCGGTGCCGGATGCCAATGCCTCGTGGACCGACAGCGCCATGGTCAAGCACAAGCACGCCGATGTCGGCGTCGCCGTGTCGATCCCTGGCGGCCTGATCACGCCGATCATCCGCCATGCCGACGAAAAGACGCTGTCGACGATCTCCAACGAGATGAAGGACCTGGCCAGCCGCGCCCGCAGCCGCAAGCTGAAGCCGGAGGAATACCAGGGCGGCACCACGGCGGTGTCCAATCTCGGCATGTTCGGCATCAAGGATTTTGCCGCCGTCATCAACCCGCCGCATGCGACGATCCTGGCGGTCGGCGCCGGCGAGCAGCGGGCGGTGGTGAAGAATGGCGAGATCAAGATCGCCAACGTCATGTCGGTGACGCTGTCGACCGACCACCGCGCCGTCGACGGCGCGCTCGGCGCCGAACTGCTCGGCGCCTTCAAGCGCATGATCGAAAACCC
>NZ_SRUX01000005.1:5205-398952 GCF_004791545.1 Mesorhizobium sp. M4B.F.Ca.ET.214.01.1.1 | reverse complement strand
CCTGTGCCTTCCTGCAAAGGCTCTGCGCCAACGACATGGACGTCGCGCCGGGCAAGATCGTCTACACGCAGATGCTCAACGCCAAGGGCGGCATCGAGAGCGACCTCACCGTGTCGCGCCTGTCGGAGACAGCCTATTTCCTCGTCGTGCCCGGCGCTACGCTGCAGCGCGACCTCGCCTGGCTAAGGCGGCATGTCGCCGACGAATTCGTCGTTATCACCGACGTCACCGCCGCCGAAGCGGTCATCTGCATGATGGGTCCCGAGTCGCGAAAACTGATCCAGAAGGTGAGCCCCAACGACTTCTCCAATGAGGCCAATCCGTTCGGAACCTTCCAGGAGATCGAGATCGGCATGGGGCTGGCCCGCGCCCACCGCGTCACCTATGTCGGCGAGCTCGGCTGGGAGCTTTATGTCTCGACCGAGCAGGCGGCCCACATCTTCGAGGCGCTCACTGACGCCGGCGCGGAGGGCGCCCTCAAGCTTTGCGGCCTGCACACGCTGGATTCCTGCCGCATCGAGAAGGCCTTCCGCCATTTCGGCCACGACATCACCGACGAGGATAATGTGCTGGAAGCTGGCCTCGGTTTCGCCGTCAAGACGGCCAAGGGCGACTTCATCGGCCGTGATGCCGTGCTGCGGAAGAGGGAAGCCGGGCTGGACCGCCGGCTGCTGCAGTTCCGCCTCAAGGACCCGCAACCCCTGCTCTTCCACAACGAGGCGATCCTGCGCGACGGCAAGATCGTCGGCCCGATCACCTCCGGCAATTACGGCCACCATCTCGGCGGCGCGATCGGGCTGGGCTACGTGCCTTGCAAGGGCGAGAGCGAGGCGGATGTTCTTGGCTCGTCCTACGAGGTGGAGATCGCCGGCGAGCGCTTCGCGGCGGAGGCATCGCTGAAGCCGATGTATGACCCCAAGGCGGAGCGGGTGAAGATGTGATTTCTTCCTTCTCCCCGTTCTACGGGGAGAAGGTGCCCGAAGGGCGGATGAGGGGCAGCGCCAAGTTCTGTCAGTGAAGCGCCGCCCCTCATCTGCCTGCCGGCATCTTCTCCCCGTAAACGGGGCGAAGAAGGCTATCAAAACCTCTCCAACCGCGCCCTTACCTTCGCCAGGAACGCCGCCCTGCTCTTCTGCGTCGAGGCGTCCATCAGATAATGCGCCAGGAAGAAGGTCCGGCAGCGCGTGGCGCACAGCGCCCGCATGCCGCGCAGGATGGTTTTGCGGCCGGGCTGGCCGACGACGACGCTCCACCAGGTCGGCGCGCCGCAGGTGGTGATGACGCCGACCTTGGTCACATGCCGCATCAGCGACGTGATCCGCCCCTTGCCGGCCGGCAGCTTGAACGCGACATCGGTCGCCCAGACCCGGTCGAGCCAGCCCTTCAGCATTGCCGGCAGCCCGTACCACCAGGTCGGATAGACGAACAGGATCGCCTCGGCCCACATGAGATGCTCGAAATGCGGTTTGAGCGCCGGATCCTGCGGCGCGCGCTCGTTGTAGAAACGCCGCTCCTCGCAGCTCATCACCGGGTTGAAATTCTCGGCATAGAGATCGAGCAGCCGGACCTCCCAACCGCGTCGGGTCAGCACCTCGACGGCACTGTCGCGGATCGATGCGCAAAAGCTCTCGGGCACCGGATGGCAATAGACCACCAGCACGCGCATCAGAATTGATCCATGCTCGCCGCGACCTTCGCCGTGAAGGCCGCCCGCGACGCGTCGGTGGAGAGGTTCATCGAGTAATGCGCGAGGTAGGAGACGGAGGCGCCCGGCTTGATGGTGGCGCGCAGCATGCGCTTGACCACCTTGCGCGGCGGGTCACCCATCAGCAGGGCCCGGAACCGGCTGCCGCCATAGGTGGTGACAGCGGCGAGCTTGCTTATGTTGTGCAGCGTCGGCCGCACCTTGCCGTCGACCAGCTTGAACGACACGCCAGGCAGGAAGACGCGGTCGAAGAAGCCTTTCAGGATCGCCGGATAGCCGTAATTCCACACCGGGAATGACAGCACCAGCGCTTCGGCTTTCCGCAGCCTTTCGACATAGCCGGCCACGGCGTCATCCGGTCCGCGCTGGTCGTGGTAGCCGAGCCGTTCGGCCCGCGTCAGCCGGGGATCGAAATCCTCGGCATAGAGGTCGCAGTCGTCGATCGTGTGACCTGCCGTGCTCAGCCGCTCGACGATCGTCCGGTGCAGGCCGGCATTGAAGCTGGTCTCCACCGGATGAGCGTAGAGGACGAGGACGTTCACGGGAGGAGTTTCCCTAGGTCAGCGCCAGGCACCCTTTTCCGCCACGCCTGTCCTTGCAACGTTGGAGGTTGGCGAAAGCGGCGGAGCGAATGATCTCCCCCCTTGAGGGGGAGATGGCCGGCAGGCCAGAGGGGGGTGCAGCGCCAAACGCCGTCATCGTCTCACCCCACCTTTTGCAGCCCCTTGAACAGGAACGACTTGCCGGAGCGGTAATCATAGTCCGGGTTCTCCCAGGCGATCATCTTGCCGGGGTTGAGCAGGCCTTGCGGGTCGGTCTCGCGCTTGAAGGCGAGTTGGACATCGTCGGTCCGCTTCATGCCGCCCTCTTCCAGCGTGTAGCGGTGCGGATTGAAGATCCAGCAGCCATTATCCTCGTGGATGCGGATGATCTCGTCCAGCCGCTCTTGCGTGGTGTAGCGCACCAACGGCAGGCCGGCAGCGCCGATCGCGCCGTCGAAACGGATGAATTCCAGATGCGCCGGCACCTCGTCGCCGAAGCGGTCGACCATCGCCTTGACGTGGGCAAGATGATCCGGCGACGGATAGCGTGCTTGCAGATAGGTGATCGTCGGATCGACGCGGATCGCCCGCAGCGTCGTGTGGTTCCAGGTCAATTCGTAGGCCGGCGGCAGCCCCTTGAGATCGGCCTCCTGGTCGGCCCGGAAGACGATCTCGCCCTTGCCGCTCTTCACGAAGGCGACAAAGGCTTCGATCGCATGCGGCGCGATCATGCACACCACGATGCTCTGCTCGCGTCGGAAGAATTTTTGGTGCCGCTTGAAATAGTCGTAGGGGATCGGTGCGGCGATCGGCGTGATCAGCTTCGCCAATATGCCGTCCTGGATGGCGAGGTCGTTGCCGAAGCCGGCCGCGTCCATGAAATCGTCGAAGCCGACGATGACATCGATCCAGTCATAGGACGCCGTCAGCGGCATCTCGACCTCGGTGATGATGCCGTTGGTGCCGTAGGCGTGCATGACCTTGAGCACCTCCTCGCCGGTCAGTTCCATGACGCGCGGTTCCGCCTCCATCGTCACGGTCCGGAGCCGGATGACATTGCCGAGGTCGCGCAAGCCGCCCCAGCGGATCGAGCCGACGCCGCCCGAACCGCCAGCGACGAAGCCGCCGATCGACGCCGTGTTGTAGGTCGAGGGCGACATGCGCAGCTCCTGCGCCGAATGCGCGCGCGTCGCCTTGTCGATCTCGGCCAGCACCGCGCCCGGTCCGGTGACCACCCGCCCCGGTGCGATCGCCTTGACCTGGTTCATTTCGGCGAGGTTCAGCACCACGCCGCCGGACAGCGGCATCGCCTGCCCGTAGTTGCCGGTGCCGCTGCCGCGCGGCGTCACCGGGACGCCGCGCCGATGGCATGCCGCGAGCACGCGGATCACCTCGTCCTCGCTCTTCGGCGTGACGATCAGGTCGCCGGTGACATGGTCGAGCTGTGCTTTGAGCACCGGGCTGTACCAGTAGAAGTCGCGGCTCTTCTGCTGGACGATCGCCGGATGGTCGTCGATCTTGAGCCCTTCGAGGTCACGCTTCAGCGCTGCGATATCCATCGTCACACCATCAATTCGTCGAGTTCGGCATAGTCGGGCAGTTTCCGTTCGATCGCCCTGCCCTCGCGCACGACGATGCGATCCGATTCTGGCCGCGACAGCATTTCGGTCCAGCTCCGCCCCTTGAAGACGATGAAGTCCGCGCTGCCGCCGGCGCTGAGTGTACCAAAGCCCTCCAGCCGCATCACCTTGGCCGGCGTCGCCGCGACCGCTTGCGGCCAGTCGCCGACCGGGTGGTCGAAATGCAGGATGCGCGTCGCCATGCGGTAGACTTCGAGCATGTCGAGATCACCATAGGCGTAGAACGGATCGCGTGTGTTGTCTGACGCGACGGCGACCGCAATGCCCCTCGCCTTCATCTCATGCAGCAGCGTCACGCCCCGCCAGCGCGGCGTGGTGTTGTTGCTGCGCCGGTCCTGCAGATAGAGGTTGCACATCGGCAGCGACACCACGGCGAGCCCTGCCTTCGCCACCTTGTCCAGCGTGTCCAGCACTTCAAGGTCGGGCTGGCGCGAGAGCGAGCAGCAATGGCCGACCAGGATGTTGCCGTCAAAACCATTCCACAGCGAGGCCTCGGCAATCTTCTTCAGCGATATCGCCGCGACATCGTCGGTCTCGTCGGCGTGGAAATCGAGGTCGAGCCCGTGCTTGATCGCCTGGGCGAAGACCTGGTCGAGAAGTTCTTCCAGGTCCGGCACCATATAGGTGACGACACCGAGCACGCCCTTGGCGGCGGCGACACGTTTCGCCAACCGCTCGAACCAGGCCTTGTCGCGCACGCTCTCGATGCCCAGCAGGCAGGCCGCCTGCAGCTCGATCCGACCGCGCCACTTTTCGCGCATCGTCTCGAACACCGGCCAGGAGATTTCCTCCTGCGGCGCGACACTGTCGAGATGCGTGCGCAAGGCCCTGGTGCCGTGCGCGTAGGCGGAGCGCAGCGAGAAATCCATGCGCCGCGCCACATCCTCCGCGCTCCAGCGCGCGGCGCGGTCGGCGCCCGTGGCATTGAGCGCGCCCATGAAAGTGCCGTCGGGATTTGGCTTGCGCGGCCATATATGGCCCTTGTCGATATGGGTGTGGCAGTCGACGAAGCACGGCAGCACGATGCGGCCGGCAAGATCGATGGCATCGGCCGGCGTTTTCGAGCGACCGCGCGCGACGATGCTGGCGATCTTGCCGTCGGCGACGGCGATGTCGGCGAGCGCGAAGCCGTCGCTGTCCAATGTGGCAGTGAGGCCGGGCGTCAGCGACTGGTGAACGCGGACATTGGCGAGATGGTAAGAACCAGAGGCCGGTATCAAGCCGCAACTCCTCGGATTACGCGGACAGACACCACCCTACCGCTCCTGCTTCAGCGCGCTCTCGTGCCAGCGGCGCAGGATCAGATGCGACACCAGCGACAGCACCAGGAAAATCAGGATGCCGGTGAGCGAGATCAGGATGAGTGCCGCGAACAGGCGGGGCGCGTTGAGCCGATAGCCGGCCTCGATGATACGCGAGGCGAGCCCCGACGACTGCCCCTGCGCGCCGGCGACAAACTCCGCCACCACCGCGCCGATCAGCGACAGGCCGCCGGCGATCTTCAGCCCGCCAAGGAAATAGGGCATCGCCGCCGGCAGGCGCAGATAGCGCAATTGCTGCCAGCGGGTCGCGCCGTTGAGCTTGAACAGGTCGCGCAGGTTGCGGTCGACGGAATTCAGGCCAAGCGTGGTGTTGGAGAGGATCGGGAAGAAGGCGACGATCCAGGCGCAGAGCAGCAGCTTGGTCGTCTGGTTGTTGATGTAGATGTTGATCAGCGGGAAGATGGCGACGATCGGCGTCACCTGCAGCACGATGGCGAAGGGGAAGAACGACATCTCCACCCATTTCGACTGTGCGAACAGCACCGCCAGCCCGACGCCGCCGATGACCGCAAGGAGCAGGCTGAGGAAGGTGATCCTGAGCGTCACCAGCAGCGAGGAAAACAACAGACCGGCATCGTCATGCAGCGTCTGCAGGACCACGCCCGGGCGCGGCAGGATGTATTGCGGGATCTCGTTCCAGACGCAGATGCGGTCCCACAGCCAGATAGCCAGCACCATGATCGCCAGCGGCAGCACCCATCTGCCGATCCGTTCCAGCCGCTCCTGGCGGACACGGCGCGCCTCTTCGGGATCAAGCTTCAGGACTGTGTCTTCAATGGCCGTCATGGTGCGGTCCGGCGGTTGAATTGATGGCGTTGACCAGCACGTCGGACGCCTGGCGGCAAAGCGCGGCATAATCGGGCGAGGTTCGGAACACCTCGTCGCGCGGATAGGGAGCGTCGACGGCAAGCTCTCCGTGAACGCGGCCCGGCCGCGCCGCCATCACGACCACGCGACTGGACAAGAACACGCTCTCGAAAACGCTGTGGGTGACGAAGACGACGGTGAAGCGCTCGTCCTGCCACAGTTCCAGAAGGTCGTTGTTGAGTTTGAAGCGTGTGATCTCGTCGAGCGCCGCGAAGGGCTCGTCCATCAACAGGATGCGCGGTTTGGTCACCATGGCCCGCGCGATCGAGACGCGCATCTTCATGCCGCCGGAGAGCTCGCGCGGCACGGCATTTTCGAAGCCGTTGAGATGCACGCGCGCCAGCATGGCCATCACCGCGGGCTCGGCTTTTGCGCGCGACACGCCCTTCAGCCTGAGCGGCAGCCAGACATTGTCGAAGACATTCGCCCAGGGCAGCAGCGTCGGCTCCTGGAAGACGAAGCCGATGTTCGAGCGATCGATGCCGCCGCGCCAGTCGAGCAGCCCGGAGGTCGGCGTCGACAGGCCGGCGATCAGCCTGAGCGCCGTCGACTTGCCGCAGCCCGACGGTCCGAGAAGGCTGAGGAAATCGCCTTCGCGGATTGTCAGGTCGACGTCGCTCAGCGCCGTCACGCCGTTGGAAAAGACCTTGCCGACATTGCGGAGCGCCAACAGCATCGGGCCTTCACCCGATGCCGTTGCCGGCGCCTGCGCCACTTTCTCCAGCTTCACGGTTACTTCTTCAGGTCCAGCCCGACGCCCTTGTTGATGAAGGCCAGCGTATAGGCCTTCTTGATGTCGATGCCCGGCTGCGCCACCTTGGCCTTGACCATCTTGTCGTAGAAGCTCTGGATACGCGCTTCCGTCATGCCGCCGATGCCGAGCTTTTCGGTATCGCCGGAATCGACCACGCCGAACTTCTTCAGCTGCTCGATCGAGAAGGCGATCTGCTCGTCCGTCATATCCGGATTGTCCTTCTTGATCAGATCGTTGGCGGCCTTGTTGTCGCCGTACAGGTAGTTGTACCAGCCCTTGGCCGAGCCATCGACGAAGCACTGCACCACCTCCGGCCGCTTGTCGATCGTGTCCTGCATGACCTCGACGGTGGTCGCGTAGGTATCCCAGCCATAGTCGGCGAGCAGGAACTGGTTCGGAACGAAGCCGCCCGCCTTCTGCACCGCGAACGGTTCCGAGGTGACGTAGCCCTGCTGGATCGACTTCTTGTTGGCGATGAACGGCGCCGGGTTGAACGTGTAGGGGACGCGCTTGGCGGCATCGAAGCCGAGCTCGGTCACCATCCACTGGAAGAAGGTCTGCGCACCCTCGTCGCCGAGGATGTACTGGTCGGCGTTCTTCAGGTCTTCCCACTTGTCCAGCCCCTGCCCGGGCTGGGACATGATGACCTGCGGATCCTTCTGGAAGTCGGCGGCGACGACGCGCATCGGAATGCCCTGCTGCACGGCGTCGAAGGCCGACAGAAGGTTGCCGCCCATGTAGAAATCGATCTTGCCGGCCAGCAGCATCGGCCGGCCGCTGACCTGCGGGCCGCCCTGCATGATGGTGACGTCGAGGCCGCACGCGGCATAGGTGCCGTCGGCGACCGCCTGGTAGTAGCCGCCATGCTCAGGCTCGGCCAGCCAGTTGGTGCCGAAGGTGACTTTCTCGTTGGCGGCCGCGCCCAGCGTGCCTGCCGCAAGCAGGACGACTGCGCCCGCCAGGTTCTTCCGTTTTCCGACCATGAACATCACCCTCAATTTGCTCCGACGCGCTGCGCGCCGGGCTCGACACCATTGGTTCAAGAAGCAAGACACATGCCACCGCCTGGGCCGCCTGCTTGCGCGACAGTCGCTGCGAGGAGCGGACGGGTCATGCTGTACGAGAGGCATCGTGCATATTTTTTGGACGCCTGTCCATAATCGCAAGGACGATGGGCACAGCCATCTTGAAGGCGTCTTTGATCGTGCCTTACCTAAAGCCCCTCGCGCCTGAACGGCACTTATGCGACGCGCCTTAGGTTGTTGTTTCATGCATGTCGTTATCCCAAAACCGCTGCACACTTTTGGGCGACATGCATTAGGCTGAGACAGGAGATTGCCATGTTCCGATTCCTCGCGCCGAAGTCGATCAAGCCGCCCTTTGCACGCTACAGCCACGGCGTCGAAGTGCCTCCCGGCAAGCGCCTGGTGCTGTGTTCGGGCCAGGTCGCCATGACCGCGGACGACCAGATTCCCGAAGATACCGGGGCGCAGGCCGAACTCTGCTTCGCAAACGTAGCGGCGATTCTCGGCGAGGCCGGACTTGGCCTTTCCGACATCGTGCGCATCAACACCTATGTCACCGACCGTGCCTTCCTCAGGCCCTATATGGAGGTGCGCGACCGGCTGTTCGCCAGCCCGGCGCCGGCCTCGACATTGATGATCGTCTCCGGTTTCGCCCGGCCGGAATTCAAGGTCGAGATCGAGGTGATCGCCGCCGGATGATCGACAGGCGATGCCAGCCGCGCTAGGTCTGGCGCGATGATTTGAAGAGGCACGACATGACCGTTGCGAACAGACGCGTGTGGTGGGGCGACTACCGGACCACCGAATACGCCTCGATCGACCCGGAAGCGACGATCGCCGTGCTGCCGGTGGCGGCGATCGAGCAGCACGGACCGCATCTGCCAGTGTCGACCGACACCTCGATCATGAACGGCATGCTGGACACCGTCATCGCCCGCCTGCCCGCCGATCTCGACATCCGTATCCTGCCCGTCCAGGCGGTCGGCAAATCCAACGAACATCTGCATGCGCCGGGCACCCTCACCCTGCCGGCAACGACCCTGGTCGATGCCTGGACCGAACTCGGCCTGTCCATCGCCAGGGCCGGGGTGAGAAAGCTGATCGTCGTCAACTCGCATGGCGGCAATGAGGAGATCATGGGCATCATCACGCGTGAGCTGCGCGTGCGAGCCAAAATGCTGGCGGTGAAGACGAGCTGGCAGCGTTTCGGCCGTCCGGCCGCCATGTACACCGAGCTCGAGGACCGCCACGGCATCCATGGCGGCGACGTCGAGACCTCGCTGATGCTGCATTTCCGGCCCGACCTCGTCGACATGGGCAAGGCCGACAATTTCGTTTCCAATGTCGGCCGCGCCGAGAAGGAATTCGCCCTGCTGCGCCAGACCGGCACACACGCCTTCGCCTGGATCGCCAGCGACCTCAACCCGAACGGCGTGGTCGGCGACGCCTCGATCGCAACGGCCGAGAAAGGCCGGCTGACCGCCGAGCATCAGGCCGACGGCTTCATCAGCCTGGTCAGGGATGTGCGCAAGGCAAAGCTCGCCGACTGGCTGTCGTAATCCGAAGGGGTTCAGGCTTCGATCTTCAACTCGAAAGGTATGCCCTCGAAAGCGTCGGCGCCGCGCCCGATCGCTTCGATCGCGGCGATCATGCGGCCATCACGGCCAAGCAAGGCATCGGCAACGGCGATCAGCCGCGGATTGGGGGTCGCCGAGGGCGAGAGCGCGCGCAGCGTCTGCGCCAGCTCGACCTCGTCGCGCTTCGGCGCCAGCGCCGCGGCAATGACATAGGCCGAGGCGGTCGAGCGGCTGATGCCGGCATAGCAATGCA
Source organism: Mesorhizobium sp. M4B.F.Ca.ET.214.01.1.1 (assembly GCF_004791545.1). Lineage (NCBI taxonomy): Bacteria > Pseudomonadati > Pseudomonadota > Alphaproteobacteria > Hyphomicrobiales > Phyllobacteriaceae > Mesorhizobium > Mesorhizobium sp. M4B.F.Ca.ET.214.01.1.1. The sequence goes on along the minus strand of NZ_SRUX01000005.1, from coordinate 389,267 downwards.
CGACCAGCGGCTTTGCCCGATCCCAGCGATAACCGAAATCGAGCAGCGCGCGGACATGCTCCTCGCCCGGCATGGTCATGCCTTCCTGGGCCACGGCGATATCGTGCATGACCAGATGCAAGTGGTTTTCCGCCACGATCGAGGCCGGGCGCATCACTTCGGTGCCAGCGGCAAGCAACGACAGCAGGCGCTGCGCGCCGGTTCTCGCCACAGTCTCCTCGACCTTCGACAGCGAACAGACATGGATCATGGGTTGGTTTCCTTCGTCTGATCCTCGCGCAATGAGGCCCAGTCGGCAAGCGCCGCTTCGAGCCGCTGCCATTCGGCCTCATCGCCCGGCAGTCCGGCGCGCAGGACCTGTGGCCGCAGGGCGAAATGCCGGAGCAGGATGCCGCGCTCACCCAGCGCCGAAAACAGGCCGGCGGCTTCGGGCAGGCGCAGATAGCGGAACAACGTGGTGCCGCCGGCCACGGTAGCGCCGAACCGGGCGAACAGCTTGTCGAGCCGCGCCGCGTCCTGCGCCAGCCGCCCACGCATGGCGGCCTGCCAATCGAGGTCGCCAAGCGCGCGGATGCCGTATTCAAGCGCCGGGCCTGCCACCGCCCAGGGTCCCAGTTGCGTCTCCAGCCGCTGGACCGTCAGCGTGTCGGCCAGCGCGAAGCCGAGCCTGACACCGGCAAGGCCGAAGAACTTGCCGAAGGAACGCAGCACGACGATGCCGCCCTGCCCGACATCGCCGGCCAGGCTTTCCCCTCCCGGCCCGACATCCATGAACGCCTCGTCGACGACCAGCAGGCCGCCCTTGGCGCGAAGGTGGGCGGCAAGCTGAAGCAGTCTTTCGCGCTCGACGACGCGACCGTCCGGATTGTTGGGGTTGACGACAACGGCGAGGTCGGCCTCGGCAAGCGCTTCGACATCATCGACGTCGGCCGCCGCATGGCCGGCGATGGCGGCGGCTCGGCTGTGCTCGGCATAGGTCGGCCCGAGCACCAGCGCCTTGCCGGGCTTCACCAGCGAGGCAACGCGCGGCAGCAGGATCTGCGTGCCGGGCGCGGCCGCCACATGCGCCGTCGACGGCGCGCCATAGGCGCCGGCCGCGACCGCTCGAAGTTCGCCGAGCCGCGCCGCTTCCGGCAATCGCGACAGGGTGGTGGCGGGCAATTCGAAAATTGGATAGGAGTGCGGATTGATACCCGTCGAGAGATCGACGAAAGGCCGTGGCGCGTGAGGGAAGAGCGCGCTCGCCCGGCCAAGGGATCCGCCGTGATCCACTGCCGCAATCGCTCCATCAAGAAGCTTCATGTCGATACTGATTGCCTTCCTGTCATTGGTCATTGAGCGGGCACTCGGCTACCCGGACTGGCTGTTCGGGGCCATCGGCCATCCCGTCACCTGGTTCGGCAGGCTGATATCCTTTCTCGATCGCGCGCTCAACCGCGCCACTGATTCCGACGCTCAGCGTCGCCGCCGGGGCGTCATGGCTCTGCTGGTCATTGTTCTGGTGCCGGCGGCCATCGCTTTTGCCGTGCAGCTCCTGCTCTGGCAGATGTTTCCGGTCGGCCTCATCATCACCGCGATCCTGGCGTCGACGCTCATGTCGCAGAAGAGCCTGGCCGATCATGTCGAGGCGGTGGCCGACGCGCTCGACACCGGCGGCCTTACGCTCGGCCGCATCGCCGTCTCGCGCATCGTCGGCCGCGATCCCGAAAAGCTCGACAAGGCAGGCGTTTCCCGCGCGGCGATCGAAAGCCTGGCCGAGAATTTCTCCGACGGCATCGTCGCTCCGGCCTTCTGGACCGGGGTCTGCGGCCTGGCCGGCGGCGTCGCCTACAAGGCCGCCAACACCGCCGATTCGATGATCGGCCACCGCACGCCGCGCCATGAGGCCTTCGGCTGGGCGGCGGCGCGCTTCGACGACTGGATCAACCTGCCGGCATCGCGGCTGACAGGGCTGCTGATCGTGCTGGCTGCCTTCTTCGTCAAAGGCGCGGACCCCCGCAACGCCTGGCAGGCCATGCGGCGCGACGCGAAAAAGCACCGTTCGCCCAATGCCGGCTGGCCGGAGGCGGCGATGGCCGGCGCGTTGGGTCTCGCCCTGGCCGGCCCGCGCAGCTACAGCGGCGTGGTCGTCGAGGATGCCTACATGGGCGAAGGCGGCCGGCGCGAGGCGGAAAGCCTCGACATCAGGCAGGCGCTGAAGCTCTACCAGGTGGCCGACTGGCTGCTGATCGCGCTGTTCGGCATGCTGTCGGCGCTGTTGATCTATCTGACGATGTGATCAGAACTCGATGCCTTGCTGGGCTTTCACGCCCGCCGAGAAATGGTGCTTGGTGAGGCCCATTTCGGTGACGAGATCGGCCGCCTCGACGAGCAGCGGCTTGGCGTTTCGGCCGGTGACGATGATATGCAGGTCAGCACGGCGCGCCTTCAGCGCGGCAACGACCTTTTCCAGATCGAGATAGTCGTAGCGCAGCGCGATGTTGAGCTCGTCGAGCACGACAAGGCTGATCGACGGATCCGCCATCAGCTCCAGTGCTTTTGCCCAGGCGGCCTCGGCGGCGGCGATATCGCGCTTCAGGTCCTGCGTCTCCCAGGTGAAGCCCTCGCCCATCGCATGCCAGACGACGCGGTCGCCGAAGGCGGCGAAGGCGTCCTTCTCGCCGGTATGCCATTTGCCCTTGATGAACTGCACGACGCCGACGCGCCTGCCGTAGCCGAGCATCCTGAGCGCCAGCCCGAAGGCGGCCGTGGTCTTGCCCTTGCCCGGGCCGGTGTTGACGATCAGCAGCCCCTTCTCGATCGTCTTTGCCGCCACCTCGGCATCCTGCACAGCCTTGCGCTTGGCCATCTTGGCGCGGTGGCGCTCGGCATCCTTGTCATCGGTCTCAGTCATCTCACTTCACCTTCAGCGGCAGACCGGCCACCATCAGCAGCACCGTATTGGCGACGGCGGCGACCTGCTGGTTGAGCCGGCCGGCCGCATCGCGAAACCGCCTCGCCAGCGCATTGTCGGGCACGATGCCCAGGCCGACCTCGTTGGACACCACGAACCACGGCCCGCGCGGCCGCGATAGAACATCCACAAGCCGCCGGCATTCCGCATCGAGGTCGCGCTCGGCCAGCATATGATTGGTCAGCCACAGAGTCAGGCAGTCGATCAAGACGGGTTGGTGGTCAGGCAGCGCCTCGATCGCGGCGGCAAGATCGAGCGGCGCGTCGACCGTCGCCCAGCCCTCGCCGCGACGCGCCCGATGCAGCGCGATGCGCTCGCGCATCTCATCGTCATAGGCTTCCGCGGTGGCGATGTAAGCCCATGGCGAGGGACTCGCCGTCACCAGGGTTTCGGCATGCGCACTCTTGCCGGAGCGCGCACCGCCGATGATGAAGGTCAGTCCCCTGCGATCAGGCAAAGCTGTCGCGCAGGCTGGTGGCCGTGCCGGTGAAGCGGCCGCGCACCACGCCGACGGCAGCGCCCAGCACCAGCCAGAACACCAGGTCGGTGACCGTCACCGCCACCACGAACTGGTGATGCAGGCCTTCGGGAATCGGCGTCTCGAAGCTTTCCGGCTGCGGCGCGCCGACGATGTGCGGCGCGACGATCAGGGCCACGGCCAGGATCGCCAGCGGCAGCGACTTGCGGAAAGCGATCAGGCCGAGTCCGGCGGCGGTCGCGACCGCTGTCGCCGTCCACCAGATCTGGCGCGGCAGGAGTTCGGCGGCCGGCATCGCCGGCAGTTCCGGCGGCAGGCCGAGGCCCGGCGCCAGCGTGAACACGGCAAAGCCGGCGAGACCCCAGAACACGCCCTGGCGCCAGTTGCCGATACCACCGGCGAATTCCGAAACCGCGACCAGGATCAGCGCGAAGCCGATGCCGGTGACGATGTTGGCGACGACGTTGAAGGCGAAACGCTCGAAGCCGTCGGCCGGTGCCCAGCCCTCGTCTTCCGCTGGCGCGGCCGCTTCGGCCGGAGCCGGCGCGGAACTCATGGCATTTCCGGCCGGAGCGGCGGAGCTCATGGCGTCGCCGGTCTCGGCAGGCGCCGCGGCATGATCATGATGATGGCCGCCGCCGGCCTGTTCGTAGACTTCCGCCTTGAGGATCAGCGGCACGGTTGCATAGGCCTGCAGGCAAGCGAGAACGACGCCGGCCACGAGCCCTGCAATCGCCGCGATGAACACGACGTTGCGAAACAGGTTCATGATGTCAGGCCCTTGTCAGTGGCAGGGAAACGCCATCGAGTGGCGGTAGTCGTGAGCGGCGTTGTGGACCGCATCGAGATGCGAGAAGCCGACAAAGCCGACGACGAAAATGCCGAGCAACGCGGCCATGGCCAGCTGCATGAAGCGCGACTGCGAGGAGACGGAGGTGCCGAGGGAGACGGAAGCGGTCGTCATGTCTTGTCCTTTCGCCCTCCACCCGAGGGCATAGAATTCAACGTTTCTGTCGCCGGCAGGTCTCCTGGCTCGCGGATCAGCGCCCTTCCCCACCTTCCCGAGGATTTTCCTCAGTGGTCTTGGAGAGGACTACCGCACACAGTTGCGGGGGCAGCCACGGCATTGGACGAATTCGCCCTCACCGCATTCCCTCTTGGCTCCAAAAACGGAACCGACGACGGCAGGACTATAGGCAGAATCGTCGCGCCCGGCAAACCAAATTCCGGCGGCCACCAGCGCAAATGCGCCACCGGGCCTAGCTGTCCGACGCGGCAATCCGCTCGGCAACCAGATGCTGCAGCCGCCACAGATGGCGGTCATGGATGCCGCGCTGCTCGAGGTTCTTCACCGTGTTGTAAAGATAGTCTGCGCCCGATCCCCAGTGCCCGCAGGATGTCGCCAGCCTTTCGACCACCACGCTTTCCTCGAGCGGGCCGGAATAGGTTGTGCCCTTGCGGTTGATGACGAATGCCAGCGCCCGCAACGTGCCGCCGTCGCTCGAAAGGTTGAGCAGGCGCGGATGGTAGCTGGTCGGCTTCAGCGTCACTTCGCGCCGCAGAACCTTGTCGAGCTGCCGGCGCCGGTCGGCGTCGCCAAGCCTGAAGGCGACGCCCTTGCACTGCCCGCCCCGGTCCAGCGCCATCATCAGGCCAGGCTGCTCCCTGGTGCCGCGCCAGCGCGTCATCTTCATGCAGAAGGACCTGTGCCAGCCGCGCGCGACCGCAACCCGTTCCTCGACATGATCGATCTCGGGCTTCCAGATCAGCGAGCCGTAGCCGAACAGCCAGAGCGGTTCGCTGCCAGGCAGCTCAGCCTCCAGCGTGTCCAGCATCGCTTCATAGTCGGCATCGTCCAGATGCATCGCGTTGGGATCAGGCCCGCTGTCCTCGACGACGCGAAAGCAGCGCGCGACCAGCTCCTCGGTGAGCGACATTGTCCTTGGCGGCATGAACTGTCCCTGGGCACCCGACTTGTGAAGCGCCGACCTTAGGGGCGGCGATTGCGTGCCACAATGGCCACGGCGCGAGCGATTGACAAACATCCTGGCCGGGTGTCGGCTGGACCATTCAGGGAGCCGCCTATGCAGCCCAAACCGAGCGACGACCTCTACACCGGCCTGACCAGGCTTGAGCCGACGCTGCCGTCGTCGGCCTATTGGGATGCCGGGGCTTACGGTCGTGACCTCGACGCGATCTGGTACAAAAGCTGGCTGCTGGTCTGCCGCGAGGCCGACCTTGCCCAGCCGCTGGCTTTCAGGACATTCCGCGTCGGCACGCAGGAGATCGTGGTGCTGCGCGACGAGGCCGGCGAATTGCGCGCCTTCCACAACACCTGCCGGCATCGCGGCTCGCAGCTTTGCCAGGAGAGCGAGGGAAGGCTGAAGGCCAGGCTGCTGACCTGCCCCTACCACGCCTGGTCCTATTCGCTGCGCGGCGACCTCGTGCGCGTGCCGTCGAAGTCGCTGCCCGAAGGCTTCGACAAGGCCGACTACCCGCTCTATGGCGTGGCGCTGTCGGTGTGGCGCGGCTTCGTCTTCATCAACCTCGCCGAAGATGCCGCCGGCTCGGCGGAAGCCTCGTTCGACCAGGCTTCCGGCAATCTCGCCAACTGGCCGCTGGAGACGCTGGTCACCGGCCATGCGCTGCGCAAGGTGATGAACTGCAACTGGAAGATCTTTTGGGAGAACTTCAACGAGTGCCTGCATTGCCCCGGCGTCCACAAGGACCTGTCGCGGCTGGTGCCGATCTATGGCCGAGGCCTGATGGCGAGGCACGACGATCCCGAATGGGCGCGCCACGCCGACAATGACGCGCCGGAATTCTCCGGCGGCCTGCGCGCCGGCGCCGAGACCTGGTCGCGCGACGGGCACGTGCACGGTCCGGTGTTTGCCGGCCTGACGCCGGCCGAATGCGCCGCCGGCCAGACCTACGCCACGAGCCTGCCGTCGATGTTCATCGTCGGCCATGTCGACTATGTGCGCACCGTGCGGCTTGTGCCGCTCGGCCCGGAGCAGACGGAACTGTCGGCCGAATGGCTGTTCCCGGCCGAAGCGCTCGCCTCGCCGGAAGCCGACATCGACAACATCGTCGCCTTCGGCAGGCAGGTGCTGGAAGAGGACGCGGCGATCTGCGAGGTCAACCAGAAGGGCCTGCGTTCGATGCGCCACGAGGCCGGCGTGCTGATGCCGGAGGAGTACGACCTGCACCGTTTCCACGAATGGGTGCGCGCGCGGCATCAGGCATTTTCGCCCAAACCCTAGAGCGACTTCGGCAGACGCCGTCAGGTGACAAAGCCACGGCCGCCGCCAGCAGCCCGCCCGTGGCGAACGCTGAACCCAGGCTCGGCCACCCTTCGAACCGCCCGGACGAAAACGGCGGGCAGATTGATGCATGTCACAGCAGCCCCGCCTTCTTTTGTCTGGCTGAACCATGATAGTCGTTTGGCATCACTGAATCGGAATGCGAGACACGATGAGCCTTCAAACGCCGGCCGAACCTGTTCAGGACACGCCGAAGCAAGGACGCATCGTCGCCATCGACATCGTGCGCGGCATCGCGCTGCTGGCGATGGCGAGCTACCATTTCACCTGGGACCTCGAGAATTTCGGCTACACCGATCCCGGCCTCACCGCCTTCGGCTGGTGGAAGATCTACGCGCGCTGCATCGCCTCGACCTTCTTGTTCCTGGTCGGCGTCAGCCTGTTCCTCGCCCATGGAAGGCAAATCCGCTGGCCGGGCTTCTGGAAGCGCTTCGCCATGGTAGCCGTGGCGGCGCTGGCCATATCGTTGATCACCCGCATCGCCACGCCCGATGGCTTCATCTTCTTCGGCATATTGCACGAGATCGCGCTCGCCTCCCTGCTCGGCCTCGCCTTCCTGCGATTGCCCTCGCTGCTGACCATCGCCGTCGCGGCGCTTGTGATCGCCGCCCCGCTCTATCTGCGCTCGCAAGCCTTCGACCACCCGGCGCTGTGGTGGGTCGGCCTGTCGGCGACCAATCCGCGCTCCAACGACTATGTGCCGCTCTTACCTTGGTTCGGCGCCGTGCTGCTGGGCATTGCCGCGGCGAAACTTGCCTCAACGTCCGGCGTGCTCGCCCGGCTGGCGAAGCTGGCGCCCGGCCGCTGGTCCAACCCGCTGGTCTTCATCGGCCGCCACAGCCTGGCCTTCTACCTGATCCACCAGCCGCTGCTGTTCGGTTCGGTCTGGCTGTTTTCGCAGGTGATGCCGGCGGCGCCGCTGGACCAGGACGCCAGCTTCCTCAAATCCTGCCAGATATCCTGCGAGCAGCAGCGCGACAGCAAATTCTGTACGAGCTATTGTGGCTGCATGCTCGATACGCTGCAGGGCGAAGGGACGCTGGACAGGCTCTACGACGGCGACCAGACACCGGAGTTCAAGGCGCATCTCGCCGATCTCGCCGGCGCCTGCACGGCGAGCACTGACGACGCGACGGAGGGAGGACAGCAATGACCGACAGTCAGCCGAAACCCGGGCTCATCCCGTGGCCGCCGCTGATCTATGTCATTGCCATCGCCGCCAGCGTCGCGCTTGGCCTCTTCTTTCCGCTGCCGTGGATCGGCGACCTGTTGGGCGACCTTATGTTTGCCGCCGGCTGGGTGGCGCTGTTCTTCGTCGCCGCGCTTTGGTTCACGGCGATCCGCGTCATGCTGCGGGCGAGGACGACCTTCAATCCCAACGCGGTGCCCGACCATCTCGTCACTTCGGGTCCGTTCTCGATCACCCGCAACCCGATGTACCTCGCCAACACGCTGCTGTTGATCGGCGTCGCCTTCATCACCGGGATCGCCTGGTTCCTGCTGTTTGCCTTCATCGCCGCCTTCGCCACGCAGAAGCTGGCGATCGAGAAGGAGGAGAAGGTGCTGGCGGCGAAATTCGGCAAGAAATACCGCGACTACGCCAAGCGGGTGCGGCGCTGGATTTGAGCCTCGCGGGCAAGCGCCGCCAGACTTGATCGGGTCCTCGTTTACATGACCGCCCTGGTCTCCCCAGGCCTGCTTTCGAAATCGAAAAGCCTCTGGGTAGCCAATGCGGCAGCGCCACGCGCCCAGGAATCGTCGGCCCAGTCAGGCGTGATCGGCGGCGGGTTCCACATCGCATAGCGCTTCAACGCGTCGCGCATCGGCTCGAACAGATAGTCGCCGAAGCTGACCGCTTCACCGCCGCCGACGATGACCTCCGGATCGATGATGTTGCAGAAGCCGCCAAGGAACCGGCCTATGCCTTCGCCGGCTTCGCGCAGGATCTCCACGGCGGTCTCGTCACCGGCCTGGGCCGCTTCGAACATGTCATGGCGGGAGGCCTCGCCCGGCAGGCCTTTCGCTTCACGCCACCGCCTCACCAGGGCCGGCTCCGAGAAGAAGGTCTGCAGGCAGCCGCGCCGGCCGCATTCGCATTGTGGCCCGTTCGGATTGTAGATGGAGTGCCCCATCTTGCCCGCGGCACCGCTTGCGCCGTGATGCACGGCGCCGTCGATCACCACGGCGCAGCTGATGCCGGCTCCGATCGCCAACGCGCCGACCGTGCGATGATGCCGGCCGAGGCCGAACAATTGCTGCGCCAGCGCGAAAGCATTGGTGTCGTCGTCAGCCCAGACCGGCACATGCACGAGTTCGGCGAGCATGGCCGCGATTGGTACGTCGATCCAGTTGAACCGGTGGCTGAGCCGGCAAACGCCATTGTCGATGACACCTGGCACCGCGATGCCTATGCCGCTTAGCTGCGCGCCGCTCGGCGCCTTGCGGTCCGCTAGCAATTCCTTGACGGCGGCCGCGCAGGCCTCGACAGTACTTTGAGGCGACGGGTCGGGCACCGCCACCTGCCTGGAGACAAGCGGGGTCGTCGCAAGATCGGTCAGCACGCAATCGATGGCGCCGGCCTTCAGCTTGAGCCCTACGACCAGGCGGCCCGCATAATTTATGCTGATCGGGATAGGCCGCCTCCCCGGCGCCCCCAGGCTGGCTTCTCCCTCGACGAGGATGTTCTCGTCCAAGAGTTCGGAAACCACGAAGGTCACCGCAGCCGGGCTCAGACCGCTGCGCGTCGCCATGTCCGCCCTGCTCATCGGTCCGTCGGCGCGGATCATGTTCAGGATCAATCGTCGGTTCATGGCGCGCGATGTCTGCTGATCACCCTTGAGTTTCATTTCTAGCCTCATTATTAATTTTGTAAATTAACTATTGACCGACTTCATCTGCATACGCTACGACTTGCCCCGGTTCAATCGGAATCCGGCTGCTCTCAGGGAGGAGAAAATAGCCATGGCCATCGACGTCACGACTCTGTCCACGACAAGGCGCCGTTTCCTGAAGGGCACCGGCGCAGCCCTCGCCGCTTCCGCCGCAAGCGGGCTTTGCTTGCCGGCCCTGGCGCAGGCGCAGGAAATCACCATCATCTCCAACCTCAGCAATGTCGGGCAACGCGACATCCTGCACAGGCTGGCGGCCGAATACGAGGCGAAATCCGGCGCCAAGGTCACCATCAACAACATGGATCACGAGGCGCACAAGACCGCGATCCGCAGCTATCTCGTCGTCGGCGCCCCCGATATCTGCTTCTGGTTCTCCGGCAACCGCATGAAGGCGTTCGTCAACAAGGGCCTGTTCGACGACATCTCCGATCTGTTTGCCCGCGAGAACTTCAAGAGCGTGCTCGGCGCCACGACCAGTGCCGTCACTGTCGGCGACAAGCAGTATGGCCTGCCGATGGGCGGCCTGCTCTGGGGCCTGTTCTACCGCAAGGACGTCTTTGCCGAACACAACTGGACCCCGCCGAAGACCTGGACCGACCTTCTCGCCTTCGGCGAGGCCGCGAAATCCGCTGGCATGATCCCGATGAGCATGGGCACCAAGGAGCTTTGGCCCGCAGGTGGCTGGTTCGACCACATGAACCTGCGCATCAACGGTCTCGACAAGCACATCGCGCTGATGGACGGCAAGGTCCAGTACACCGATCCGATGCTGACGCCCGTCTTCGACAAATGGAACGATCTGATCAAGGCCGGTTTCTTCTCGCCCAACCACAGTTCCTTCGGCTGGGAACAGGCAGGTGCGGCGCTGGCGCAAAAGAAGGCGGCCATGCTGGACCTCGGCGGTTTCGTCAGATCCGCCTTCCCGGAGGCCGACGTTCCGCAACTCGCCTATGCGCCGTTTCCCGAAGTCGTCCCCGGCGTCGCCCGGTATGAGGATTTCTCCGTCAACTCCATTCACGTGCCTGCCAACGCCAAGAACAAGCAAGGCGCGCGCGACTTCCTCGCCTATTTCTACAAGCCGGAGAACCTGGGCGCCTTCCTCGCCGCCGAGGGAGCCATCCCGCCGCGCAACGACTGCCCGCCCAGCAAGGATCCGCTGGTCAACGCCGCGGTCGAGGAACTGAAGAAGGTGGTCGGCACGTCGCAATATTACGATCGCGACACGGATCCGGACATGGCCCAGGAAGGCATGACCGGGCTCCAGGAATTCATGGTCAAGCCCGAACGGCGCGAGCAGATCCTCGAGCGGCTGGAAAAGACCCGCAAGAGAATCTTCGGTTAGTCCTCCCGGACCTGACGGGCCGCCGCCTCTCCCGGCGGTCCCGTCTCTCTTTTGGATGAATTCCCATGCCCCGCTTCTGGCGCAGAAATCGTCATTGGATGACACCGGCACTTCTCCTTCTGCCGGGTCTCATCCTGTTCAGCCTGGTGATTCTTGCCGCCTCCTTCGAGACGGTCTGGATTTCGCTGCACGACTGGGACGGTATCGGCGCGAAGACCTGGGTCGGCCTCGCCAACTATGTCGAGCTGGCCGAAGACCCGCAATTCTACGTCTCGCTCAAGAACAATATCATCTGGCTGCTGATCTTCATGCTGGCGCCGCCGATCGGCCTCGCGCTGGCGCTGATCGTCAACCAGCAGATCGGCGGCATGCGCATCCTGAAATCGCTGTTCTTTGTCCCGCTGGTGCTGGCCACGGTGACCGTGGGCGTCGTTTTCGGTTGGGTCTACGATCCGACCTATGGTTTGCTGCAATTGATCTTCGGCCTGTTCGGCGGCACCGCGCCGGCGCTGCTTTCCGACGAGAATTTCGCCACCTTCGCGGTGGCCACCGCCGGTCTGTGGCCGCAGATCGCCTTCTGCATGGTGCTGTTCCTGGCCGGCCTGAACAACCTCAACGAGGACCTGATCGGCGCCGGTCGCGTCGACGGCGCGCGCGGCTGGCGCATGCTGCGCCATGTGGTCCTGCCGCAACTGTCGCAGGTCGGCTTCATCGCCATCGCGGTCACGGTGATCGGCGCGCTGCGCTCCTTCGACATGGTCGCGGTCATGACCACCGGCGGCCCCTATGGCTCGTCGACGGTGCTCGCCTACCAGATGTACGAGGAATCGATCTTTTCCTATCGCTTCGGCTACGGCGCAGCGATCGCCACGGTTCTCTTCGCCATCATGATCGTCTTCATCGCCTGGTACCTGCGAGGCCTCATCAAGGCCGAACGGAGCAATGCCTGATGTATCCCCGCCCGATCCCTGAAGACGCCAAGCTCCAGCGTGCGCTCTATGTCGGCGGCGTGACCCTGGTCGTCGCGCTGTGGCTGTTGCCGCTCTTCGCCGTGATGCTGACGTCGATCCGCTCCAACGAAGAGCTGATGGCGGGCAACTATTGGGGCTGGCCGCAGAAATTCAGCCTGATCGAGAATTACACGGCGGTCTTCGAACAGACCGCGATGCTGCGCTTCTTCCTCAACAGCCTGCTGATCACCGTTCCCTCGGTGATCGGCGTGCTGATCCTGTCGACGTTGACCGGCTTCGTCCTGTCCCGCTATCCGTTCCGCGGTTCAAACCTCATTTTCGCATTGTTTGTCGGCGGCAATTTTCTGCCGGCCCAGATCATGATGATCCCGGTGCGTGATCTGATGGTGAGGCTCGGCCTCTACGACACCGTCTACGCCCTGATCGTCTTCCACATCGCCTTCCAGACCGGCTTTGCGACGCTTTTCATGCGCAACTTCATCGCCGCCTTGCCCGGCGAATTGTTCCAGGCCGCGCGCGCCGAAGGGGCTTCGCCCTTCCAGGTGCTGCGTCATGTGGTGGTTCCGCTGGTGCGGCCCGCACTGGCGGCGCTCGCCATCCTCACCTTCACCTTCATCTGGAACGACTATTTCTGGGCGATCGTGCTGACCCAGAGCGACGCGGTCAAACCCGTAACTGCCGGGCTCAACAATCTGCGCGGCGAGTGGACGTCGGCCTGGAACATCATTTCGGCGGCAACGATCTTCGTCGCCCTGCCGCCGGTCGTCATGTTCTTCCTGATGCAGAAGCACTTCATCAGCGGCCTCACCATGGGGGCGGTCAAGGGATGATCTTCGCTTCAGGATTTCAGGTCGGACCATACGGACGCAACCGGCAGACACGGAAAGGCGCCTCGCGATGAGCAGCGTGGAATTGCGCAAGGTCGACAAGCACTACGCCGGCTATCATGCCCTGAAGGCGATCGACCTGAAGATCGAAAAGGGCGAATTCGTCGTCATGGTCGGGCCTTCGGGCTGCGGAAAGTCGACCTTGCTGAAGACAATCGCCGGGCTTGAGACCATCAATTCCGGCCAGGTCGTGATCAACGGCCACGATGTCACCCGGGAAGAACCCGGCGATCGCGGCATCGCCATGGTGTTCCAGTCCTACGCGCTTTACCCGCACATGACCGTGGCGGAAAACATGGGCTTCGGCTTGCGGATGGCGAAGCGGCCAAAGGCGGAGATCGATGCCGCCGTCAAGCGCGCCGCCAAAATCCTTCGCCTTGAGGAGCAGCTCGACAAACGACCCAAGCAATTGTCCGGCGGGCAGCGCCAGCGTGTCGCGATCGGCCGCGCCATCACCCGCTCGCCGGAGGTGTTTCTGTTCGACGAACCGCTGTCGAACCTCGACGCAGCGCTGCGTACGCAGATGCGGGTGGAGCTTTCGAGCCTGCATGCCCAGCTCGGCTCCACCATGGTCTACGTCACCCACGACCAGATCGAAGCCATGACCATGGCGGACCGGATCGTGGTGCTGAACAAAGGGCAGGTCGAGCAGGTCGGCTCCCCTCTCGAGCTCTACGCCAACCCGGCCAACATCTTCGTCGCCGGCTTTCTCGGCGCGCCGCGCATGAACTTCATCGAAGCGCGGGTGGAAACCGTCGGCGCGGCCAGCCTGACGCTGACGGCGGCGGGAATGCCGGCATTTGCCTTCGGCGACATTGATCCGGTCGGCATTTCGGCTGGCGACGCGGTGACCGTCGGAATCCGACCGGAAAACCTGCATGTGCTCGAGCGGGCAGACGCAGGCCAGGCATCGTTCCCTGGCCAGGTGCGGCTGGTCGAACATCTGGGACGGGAAACAGTTCTCTACCTCGACGCTTCCCCCCTCCAAGCAACCAATTCGGACAGCGGCACCGGCAATTTCACGGTGCAGCTCAACAAGGTGTCGCCCATCAGTGTCGGCGCCCGGCTGACGGCCGGCTTCGAGATCGCCGGCGCCTATCTGTTCGGACCCGATGGCCGCACGCTGACGTCGCGAAAACCCGTTCCCGCAACCTGACCCTCGCATCCAAGAGTATCATCCGCATGCACCGCAAGAAGCCCGCCCCGCTTTCGGTTTGGCGACCGCTCAATCTCGACCGCTTTCTTCTGGGAGCACCGCACTATCCCGAACATGTCGACGAGAGTTGCTGGCGACGCGATGCCGAGCGCATGCTTGCCGCCGGCGTCAACACGGTCCGGATGGGGGAGTTCGCCTGGCATATTTTCGAGCCCTATGAAGGCAAGTTCGACTTCGATCTGTTCGACCGGGCAATCGAGGTTCTCGGCGCGGTCGGAATCGACACGATCATCTGCACGCCGACAGCGACGCCGCCGCGCTGGCTGACCGTCAACTATCCCGAGGTGTTGCGCGTCGACGTCAACGGCCACCGCGCGAGCCATGGATCGCGTCAGCACGCCGACACCACCAGCCCCGTGTTTCGCGCTCACAGCCGCCGCATCACGCGCGCCATGGCCGAGCACTACAACAACAATCCTCGCGTCATCGGCTGGCAGACCGACAACGAGCTCAACACGACGGTTTCGGAGTCGTTCGCGCCTTCGACGCGGCTGGAATTCCAGAAATTCCTGCAGCACAAATACGGCGCGATCGGCGCGCTGAATTTCGCCTGGGGCGGCCATTTCTGGGCGACGGCCTACGACGATTTCTCGCAAATCGACCTGCCGCGGCCGCTGATGCCATCCTATCCGAGCCCCGGGCAGGTGCAGGACTACCATCGCTTCCTGGCCGCGGCGACGGCGGCTTTCCAGCACGACCAGGTCGAGATCCTGCGCGCCGCCAATCCGGACTGGTTCGTCTTCCACAATCTCGGCCAGCTCGCCGACATCGATTTCCGCGGCCAGTTCGGACAGGACCTCGATTTCATCGGCTTCGACATCTACCCGATGCTGTATGACGAAATGCGGCGCACGGGCGGACACGCGGCCACGCAGGCGCTGCATCTCGACATCTGCCGTGCATACTCCGGCAACTATATCGTGCCGGAGCAGGCCTCCGGCTTTGGCAGCCAGCCGGGCTTCTCGACCATGACACCGGAGCCGGGCGAGATGCGCCGCATGGCCATGACATCGGTGGCACGCGGCGCCGACGGCATCATGTTTTTCCGCTGGCGCCCCGCGCATTTTGGCGCAGAGATCTACTGGATGGGCGTCATCGATCACGACGACGTGCCCCGACGCCGCTACGACGAGGCGAGCCGGTTCTTCCACGACATCGCCGCTATCAAGGATCAGATCCTTGGCACGGTCGTGCGCATGGACATCGGCATCGCCGGCGCGGATTTCGACAACCAGGAAGCGCATAAGACCTATGCCATGGGGTTGCCGAGCCCACTCGACGATGCAACGCTGCTGCACCGGTACTGCTACCGGAACGGCATAGCCTGCGGCTTCATCCACCCCGAGGATGACCTGTCGCGACTTAAGGCGCTCTATGTTCCGCATTGGGTGATGTGGAAGCAGGAATGGAATGCTGCGGTCGAGGCTTTCGTCCGCAGCGGCGGCACGCTGATCCTGTCGGCGCTGACCGGCACAAGGGATGAGAACAACCACATCGTTCGCGAGCAGGCACCCGGGCGCGACCTTTCGGCACTGAGCGGCGTCAAGGTTGCCGAGTTCGGCCGCCTCGTTCCGCAAGGCGGCGCCGGACTGTTTCCCTTGTTCCGCCAGGCCGCGACTGGCGCCCATGTCCCGCCAGCGCCTCTCCCGGCCTCGTCGGCGGAGCGCAAGTATCATTTCACCTTCCGCAACAGGCAGTTTGAGGCCGCGCATCTCTACGAACTGCTCGAGGTCGAGCCGGATACCGAGGTGCTGGGCGCATGGTCGAGCCGCTTTTGCGCCGGGCAGCCGGCAATCACCTCACGCCAGCTCGGCAAAGGCCGCGTCGTCTATGTCGGCACCTATCTGACGCACGAGCTTGCGGAAGCCATCGCCGAGGGCGTTCTGACCAGGGCTGGCGTGGCGCCTCTGCTTCCTGAACTGCCTGATGGAGTGGAAGTGTCGATCCGCGAGGCCGAGGATCGCCAACTGATGTTCGTTCAAAATACCACGGAAGTACCGGTGGCAGTGCCGGGCGTGCCCCAAGGCCTAGACCTACTGACCGGTCGTCCGACCGCGGGGCCCATGCAACTCGAAGCCTATGGCAGCGCGGTGATCTTGCTCAGTTGAGGAGACACCGCCCGACAAGGGACAGCCACGTTCAGGTGTTGACGCCGAGCTCCACCAGGCGTTCGACGCAGGATTCCTCGGCCTGGTCGAGCTCGGCGAGCGTTTCTTCCAGGTCGCGCCGCTTCTGCCTGAGATCCTCGCGCTTTTCCTCGATGCGCTTGATCATCAGCTTGAGCTGGCCGACCTCGCCGGGCGGTTCCTTGTACATCTGGATGATTTCGCGGATCTCGTTGATCGAGAAGCCGAGCCTTTTTCCGCGCATAATCTGGCGGATCAGATGCCGATCGGACGGCCGAAACAGCCTTGTGCGGCCGCGCCGCACCGGCTGCACCAGCCCCTCGTCCTCGTAAAAGCGCAGCGTCCGGGTCGACACGTCGAATTCGCGGGTCAGTTCGGTGATCGTGTAGTATTCCCGCATTGTCGCTCCCGATGCCGATTCTGGGCGCCGTCCGTGGCGTCGCCCCTCCCCTCCGTTCCATGAGCGGAATCGAATGGAACCTGGCCGAACCTCGCACGGCATTTACGTAAAAGTCAATTGAAGACACGATCCCAAACTGGGATTGGGTTGTTGTGTAGGCCGAGCCGGAGTCGAAGACGGGCGCGAAGCGAGCAAAATGGTGGTCTCCGAGAATCGGAGCGGAGCGTACTTAAAGGTACGTGAGCACCGGAAGCGCAGGAGACCGCCATTTGCAGGCCGGCATCACCGGAATATCAACAATGCTCAGGGGACGGCGAACCACCAGGTAGCGAGGCCGAGGAAAGCGAAGAAGCCGACGCAGTCGGTGACCGTGGTGACGAAGACTGCCGACGCCACCGCCGGATCGATCTTGAAGCGGTCGAGCAGCAGCGGGATCAGGATCCCGGCGAGCGCCGCCGCGAACATGTTGATGATCATCGCCGCCGCGATGATGCCGCCCAGGTTGGGATCGCGAAACCAAGCCGCCGCGACGATGCCGATCAGCACGGCGAACACGGCACCGTTGATGAAGCCGACGCCGACCTCGCGGCGGATGATGCGGGCGGCATTGTAGATGTCGATATCTTTCGTCGCCAGCGCGCGCACGGTGACGGTCATGGTCTGGGAGCCGGCATTGCCACCCATGCCGGCGACAATCGGCATCAGCACGGCCAGCGCCACGATATGCTCGATCGTGTGGTCGAACAGGCCGATCACCGAGGCCGCGAGGAAGGCCGTCAACAGGTTGACCAGAAGCCACGGCACACGCGAGCGCGAGGTCGCGAGCACCGTGTCGGACAGTTCCTCGTCGCCGACGCCGCCCATGCGCAGGAGATCCTCCTCTGCCTCCTGCTGGATGACGTCGACGACGTCGTCGATGGTCAGCACGCCGACCAGCCGCTCGTTCTCGTCGACCACGGCCGCCGACAGGAGGTCGTATTGCTCGAAATCGCGCGCCGCTTCTTCCTGGTCCATGGTGGCCGGGATGGCGTGCCTCGTCTCGTGCATCACATCCTCGACCTTCACCGCCCGCTTGGTGCGCAGGATCTGGTCGAGATCGATGGCGCCAAGCAGCTTGAAGCTCGGATCGATGACGAAGATCTGGCTGAAGCGGTCGGGAAGGTTTTTGTCCTCGCGCATGTAGTCGATGGTCTGGCCGATGGTCCAGAACGGCGGCACGGCGACGAATTCCGTCTGCATGCGCCGGCCGGCCGACTCCTCCGGATAGTCGAGCGACCGCCTCAGCCTGATCCGCTCGGTGAACGGCAGCTGCGACAGGATCTCGTCCTGGTCCTCCTGGTCGAGGTCCTCAAGAATGTAGACGGCGTCGTCGGAATCGAGCTCCTGCACCGCCTGCGCGATCTGCTCGTTCGGCAGATTGTCGACGATGTCGAGACGGATCGCCTCGTCGACCTCGGTCAGCGCGGAAAAGTCGAAATCGGAGCCGAGCAGCTCGACCAGCGCCCGGCGCTGCTCGGGATGCAAGGCCTCGAGCAGATCGCCGAGCTCCGACTGGTGCAGGTCGCCGACGTCACGCTTGAGCGTGAGCGTGTCGCGGTCGGCGATCGCCGCGCCGACATGGGCCAGGAAAGACGACAGGACGGCGCCGTCCTCGCCATAGATGTCGGCGTGGGCCTCCTCATGCGGCCTGGCGTCGGTCGTCTGATTGTCCTGGCCTTCCACCAGCGCCTCCCGCCGTCAGGATTCCGGAAAAGCTAGAGCAATTCCAGGAAAAGTGTGTAACGGTTTTCCGTTCGGAATTGCGCAGAAGCAAATAGTCTAGAGTTCAGGTCTAGAGCATCGAACCCAAAGGGGAAACCGCATTTGGGAAATCCGAAGCTCGAAGGAATGATGGTTCGGCAGCACGATTCGATTTGCGAACCTATCGCTCTAACGCTCAGGAATATCAAACGAAATACGCCCTTCCCGCCCGATCAATTCCGTTGGCAGGAGACATCGTCCGGTAAGCCACCGGGAATGGCGATACCATCAAAAAGGAACGCCGGTCCGGCTTCAGGCGACGCGACAGCGCATGTCGCTGGGGAAAGAGCACGCCCGCGCGGTTGCGGCAGAATTGTCAGCATAGAGGACCACGGCCGGGCTCGCCCGGCCGCAAAGAGAAAAACCGGGAACCCTTGACGACGAAGCCGGAGAGAGGAAACGGGTCAATTGAGGAACGACGCGTTCGCGTGATCGTTGCCGAACGCAATCCGCTCGTCATCTCGGCCCTTCGCGAAATGCTGGAATGCGACGGGCGCTTCGAGCTTCTGGCCACCGTGCAAAGCGGCAAGCAATTCCTGGAATTCGCGGCGGAGCCTGACTTCGACGTCGCCCTCATCGGCTGGAAGCTCGCCGACATGGATGGCGCCGACATCCTGGCCGAGGTCCAGAACCGTGGGCTCGACGTCCGCATCACCGTCTTTTCCAACGACCACGACATCGGCATCCTGAAGCAGTGCGTGCGGCTTGGAGCCCAAGGCTATTGCTTCCAGTTCGACGACCCGCCGATCATCTTCGAGACCATCCTGGCGGTCGCGCACGGCCGCATCTGCATCCCCTATATCGACATCAACAAGGTCAACGACACGCCCTTGTCGCAGCTCACCGTGCGCGAGCGCGAGCTGCTGGCGGTGCTTTCCGACGGCTGGACCAACCTGCAGATCGCGACACGGACCGGGATTTCCGAGAATACGGTGAAGTACCACCTCAAGAATCTTTACGACAAGCTCGACGTCCGCAACCGCGCCATGGCGGTCGCGCTCTATTCGAGCGAGAAGCGCCGTACGCCCAAATCACCTATCGGGTAGGACGGCCGGGTAGGCGGAACCTACCCGCGCGCGGCGACAACTTACCCGCCAGAGTGTTGTCGCTCAGGCTCATCGAAACGAAACTTCCTCCACCATCCCAAATGACCGGAGGAGTTCGCGCATGGCTGGGTTCACCCATCTTTTCATCCCAGGGCCCACCAACATTCCGGAGCAGGTCCGGCAGGCCATGAACCTGCCGATGGAGGACATGCGCGCCTCCTCCTTCCCGGATCTGACCTTGCCGCTGTTCGAGGACATCAAGAAGGTGTTCAAGAACGAGACCGGCCGCGTCTTCATCTACCCTTCGTCCGGCACCGGCGCCTGGGAATCGGCGATGACCAACGTGCTTAGCCCCGGTGACCGGGTGCTGATGTCGCGCTTCGGCCAGTTCTCGCATCTGTGGGTCGACATGGCCGAGCGTCTCGGCTTCGAGGTCGACGTCATCGACTGCGAATGGGGAACCGGCGTTCCGCTCGATCTCTATGCCGAGAAGCTGCAGGCCGACAAGGCGCACCGCATCAAAGCCGTCTTCTGCACCCAGAACGAGACCGCGACCGGCGTCACCAGCGACGTCGCCGGCTGCCGCGCCGCGCTCGACGCGGCGAACCACCCGGCGCTCCTCTTTGTCGACGGCGTCTCGTCGATCGGCTCGATCGACTTCCGTCAGGAAGAATGGGGCGTCGACTGCGCCGTCAGCGGCTCGCAGAAGGGATTCATGCTGCCCGCCGGCCTCGGCTTCCTGTCGGTCAGCAAGAAGGCGCTTGCCGCGTCGCGGGTCGCGACCCACCGGCGCTGCTACTTCTCCTTCGAGGACATGATCCGCGTCAATGATACCGGCTACTTCCCCTATACGCCGGCCACCCAGCTGCTGCGGGGTCTGCGCGCCTCGCTTGACCTGATCGCTCAGGAAGGGCTGGAGAACATCTTCGCCCGCCACCATCGCCTAGCCGAAGGCGTGCGCAAGGCGGTCGAGGCCTGGGGCCTGAAGCTGTGCGCCAGGACACCGCAATGGCACTCCGACACGGTCAGCGCCATCCTGGTGCCCGACGGCATCGACAGCGCCAACGTCGTCAAGCGCGCCTACGGGACCTACCAGACATCGCTCGGCGGCGGCCTCAACAAGGTGGCCGGCAAGGTGTTCCGCATCGGCCATCTCGGCTGGCTGAACGAGGTGATGGTGCTGGCCTCGCTGTCGGCCGCCGAGCTGGCGCTGCTCGACTGCGGGGTCAAGCTGGCGCCGGGCTCCGGCGTCGGCGCCGCCATCCAGCACTTCCGCGCCTCGGCCGCCGTGCCGGTCGCCGAAGCGGCCTGAGGAGGACCGACCATGAGCCACACCATCAACCACCTGAAGAAGCTCAGGCTGCAGCGCAGCGAGCTGGCGGTTCCCGGCTCGAGCCCGGAGATGATCGACAAGGCCGCGAACAGCGCCGCCGACTTCGTCTTCCTCGACATCGAGGACGCGGTCGCGCCGCCGGACAAGGAACGCGCCCGCAAGAACATCATCCAGGCGCTGAACGACATCGACTGGCGCGCCAAGGGCAAGACCGTCTCGGTGCGCATCAACGGCCTCGACACCCACTACATGTACCGCGACGTGGTCGACGTCATGGAACAGGCCGGCGACCGGCTGGACACCATCCTGGTGCCGAAGGTCGGCGTGCCGGCCGACCTCTATATGGTCGAGGCCATGGTCAACCAGATCGAGATGGCCAAGGGTTACAAGACCCGCGTCGGCCTCGAGGCGCTGATCGAGACCGCGCTCGGCATGGCCAATGTCGAGGCGATCGCCGCCACGCCGGGCCGGCTGGAAGCGATGCATTTCGGCGTTGCCGACTATGCCGCCAGCAACAAGGCGCGCACCGTCAACATCGGCGGCCTCAACCCCGACTATCCCGGCGACCAGTGGCATTTCGCTCTGTCGCGGATGACGGTCGCCTGCCGCGCCTACGGCTTGCGCGCCATCGACGGACCGTTCGGCGATTTCTCCGACCCCGAAGGCTATAATGCGGCCGCAAGGCGTGCCGCGGCACTCGGCATCGAAGGCAAATGGGCGATCCACCCGTCGCAGATCGCGCTCGCCAACGACGTGTTCTCGCCGCCAGAGAAAGAGGTCACGCGCGCCAGGCGCATCCTCGAGGTGCTGAAGGAGGCCGAGGCGCTCGGCAAGGGCGCGGCAGCACTCGACGGCAAGATGATCGACGCCGCGTCGGAACGCATGGCGCGCAACGTGCTGGTGGTCAGCGAGGCCATCGAGCGCGCCGGCCAGGCTGCGACGCACTGAGAATTACCGGAGGACAAAATGGACATTCACGAATACCAGGCCAAGGAACTGCTCGCCCGCCACGGCGTGCATGTGCCGCGCGGCGGCCTCGCCTACAGCCCCGAGCAGGCGACCTACCGGGCGCGCGAGATCGGCGGTTCGAAATGGGTGCTGAAGGCGCAGGTTCATTCGGGCGCGCGCGGCAAGGCCGGCGGCATCAAGCTCTGCTCCAACGACGAGGAGATCTCCAACGCGGCGGAGGCCATGCTCGGCCGCAAGCTGGTGACTCACCAGACCGGGCCGCGCGGCAAGCTGATATCGCGCCTCTATCTCGAGGAAGCGGTCGACATCGCCCAGGAACTCTATCTCGGCTTCGTGCTCGACCGTAAGGAAGAGCGCGTCATGATCGTGGCGTCGGCCGCCGGCGGCATGGAGATCGAGGATATCTCCGAAAAGAAACCGGATTCGATCATCCGCGCCACGGTCGATCCCGGTGTCGGCATGCAGGGGTTCCAGGCGCGCGAGATCGCCTTCGGCCTCGGGCTCGAGAGCAATCTGATCGGCAAGGCCACCGAAACCATCCTCGGCTGCTACCAGGTGTTCCGCGACTACGACGCCTCGATGCTGGAGATCAATCCGCTGGTGGTGACCCGCGACGGCAGCCTGGTCGCGCTCGACGCCAAGATGTCGTTCGACGAGAACGCCCTGTTCCGCCGCCCGGAGATCTCCGAATTGCGCGACAAGAGCCAGGAAGACCCGCGCGAAACCTTCGCCAGTGACCGCGGCCTTTCCTATGTCGGCCTGGAGGGCAATATCGGCTGCATCATCAATGGCGCCGGCCTCGCCATGGCGACGATGGACATGATCAAGATCGCCGGCGGCGAGCCGGCCAACTTCCTCGATATCGGCGGCGGCGCCTCTCCGGAGCGGGTGGCGAAATCCTTCCGCGCCGTGCTCGGCGACAAGAATGTCGAGACCATCCTGGTCAACATCTTCGCCGGCATCAACCGCTGCGACTGGGTCGCCGAAGGCGTCATCAAGGCGATCCGCGAAGTCGGCGTCGACGTGCCGCTGGTGGTGCGGCTCTCCGGCACCAAGGTCGAGGAAGGACGCAAGATCCTGGCCGATTCCGGCGAGGCGGTGATCGTCGCCGAGACGCTGGCCGAAGCCGCCGAAAAGGCCGTCGCCGCCTGGCGCGCGGCCGCCAAGAAGAAAAAAGCAGCCTGAGGGAGGTCTAAAAAATGGCAATCCTGCTCAATCGCAGCACCCGCGTCATCGTCCAGGGCTTCACCGGCAAGATCGGCAGCTTCCACGCCGAGGACATGAAGCGCTACGGCACCAAGCTCGTCGGCGGCGTCACCCCCGGCAAGGGCGGCCAGACCCATCTCGGCCTGCCCATCTTCAACACCGTCAAGGGTGCGGTTCGCGAGACCCGCGCCGAGGCCAGCATCGTTTTCGTGCCGCCGCCCTTCGCGGCCGATTCGATCATGGAAGCGGCGGACGCCGGCATCAAGCTCTGCGTCTGCATCACCGACGGCATCCCGTCGCAGGACATGATGCAGGTCAAGCGCTACATGCGCCGCTACCGCTTCGAGGACCGCATGCGCCTCGTCGGTCCCAACTGCGCCGGCGTCATCACGCCGGGACAGGCGCTGATGGGCATCATGCCCGGCAGCATCTACCTGCCCGGCCGGGTCGGCATCGTCGGCCGCTCCGGCACGCTGGGCTACGAGGCTGCCTCGCAGATGAAGGCGCTCGGCATCGGCGTGTCGACCAGCGTCGGCATCGGCGGCGACCCGATCAACGGCTCGTCGTTCAAGGACATCCTGCAGCTCTTCGAACGCGACGAGGATACCGATGCCGTGGTGATGATCGGCGAGATCGGCGGCCCGCAGGAAGCCGAAGCCGCGATCTGGGCGCGCGACAACATGCGCAAGCCGCTGATCGCCTACATTGCCGGCCTTTCCGCGCCGAAGGGCCGCCGCATGGGCCACGCCGGGGCCATTATCTCCGCCTTTGGCGAGTCGGCGCAGGAAAAGGTCGAGATTCTCAAGGAAGCCGGCGTCGTCATCGTGCCGACTCCCGCCTCGTTCGGCGAGGTCGTGGCCGAGACACTGGCGCGGTCCAAGAAGGCGGCGTGACGCCGGCGAAGGCCGCATAGCAAATGTGAAATCTGGGCCGGCGCAGGCATCGCGGCGGCCCGTCGATCGGCAGGAAATTCGATGAAACCGCGTTTGATTGTCACCCGCAAATGGCCGGCCGCCGTCGAGGCGATCCTCGCAGAGCGCTTCGACGCGACGCTCAACGCAGACGATACGCCGCTGAGCGCTGCCGCGATGACGTCCGCCTTCGCGGATTTTGACGCGATCCTGGCGACGGTCAGCGACCGCTTGCCGGTCGCGGTGTTTCCCGAGAGCGCCCCCCGTACCCGCATCATCGCCAATTTCGGCGTCGGCTTCAGCCATATCGATGTCGCGGCGGCCCGCGACCGCGACATCGTGGTGACCAACACGCCTGGCGTGCTGACCGATTGCACCGCCGACCTTGCGCTGAGCCTGATGTTGGCGGTCGCGCGCCGGACCGGTGAAGGCGAGCGGCAGCTGCGAGCCGGAGAGTGGCACGGCTGGTCGCCGACCCACATGGCCGGCGCGAAGGTTTCGGGCAAGACCTTGGGTATTGTCGGCATGGGGCGCATCGGCAAGGCGACGGCCAGGCGCGCGCATTTCGGCTTCGGCATGAAGATCGTGTTCTTCAACCGGTCGCCGGTCGATGATGAGGAAACGCGCGCCATGGGCGCGGTGCAGATGCAGACTCTGGAAGGTGTGCTCACGGCATCCGATTTCGTGTCGCTGCACTGCCCGGGCGGCGCGGAAAACCGCCACCTGATCGATGCCCGAAGCCTGCGGTTGATGAAGGGTAGCGCGTTCCTGATCAACACCGCGCGCGGCGACGTCGTCGACCAGGACGCCCTGATCGGCGCGCTGCAAAGGCGCGAGATCGCCGGCGCTGGCCTAGACGTCTTTGCCGAGGAGCCGGCCGTTCCGGAGGCGCTGAAGCAGTTGGAGAATGTCGTGCTGCTGCCGCATCTCGGCAGCGCGACCGAGGAAACGCGGGTGGCAATGGGCATGAAGGTGGTGGAGAACCTGACCGCCTTCTTCGAGGGGCGTCCGGTTCCCGACCGGGTCGCCTGACAGCCGGCGCCACCCTCGATTCAGGGCGCGGCTACAGCGGCGGTCGATGCCGACGGATCAGGAGAGCGCCTTGGAACAGAGCAGACGCATCAAGTTTCGCGAGGACGAGCGCAGCCTTTTGTTGCGCCTGCTGCTGCAGGTCGCAAGCGCCCGCGAGCCGGAGATCGCCGCCGTTCTGAGCGGACGCAGGTCGCTTGGCTCCCTCGCCCCTGGCCAGCGCATCCCGGCGCTTCAGGCGACAGGCGTGTGGTTCCAGCTGCTGACGATCGCCGACGAGTTGCTTGCCATGCGGGCGCGACGCGAACTCGAACAGGGCGCCGGCGTCGACGAAGTGCCCGGCTCCTTCGCCAGCGTGATCGCGCAGATGGCGGCCAACGGCCACTCGGCGCAGGAGGCCCAGGCCGCGCTCAATGAGCTTTGCGTCGGCCCGACCATGACCGCTCACCCGACGGAGGCCAAGCGCGTCACGGTGCTGGAGATCCACCGCCGCATATATCGCAAGCTGACCGAGCTCGACCAGCCGCGCTGGGCGCCGCGCGAACGCGACCTGCTGGTCGCCGATCTGGAAAGCGAGATCGAGCTTCTGTGGATGACCGGCGAGCTGCGGCTGGAGCGCCCGACGGTCGAGCGCGAGATCGCCTGGGGCCTGCATTTCTTTCGCGAAGTCATCTTCGAGGCGACGCCGCAGCTCTATGGCAAGCTTCAGGGCGCCTTTGAGCGTCACTATCCGGGCGAGCCGATAAGAATTCCCTCCTTCATGCGTTATGCCTCGTGGATCGGCGGCGACCGCGATGGCAATCCCAACGTGACGGCCGCGGTCACGGCCCATGCCATGGCCGAGTACCGCAACACCGCCATAGGCTGGTATCTGGCGCAGATGCAGCGGCTGGTGTCGGTGCTCAGTGCCAGTTCGAACGTCATCGACCTGCCGGCCAGCTTCGAGCCGGTGCTGCAAACGGCGCTCGATAGAAGCGGACAGGCCGACGAGATCGCCGCCCGCAACCCTGACGAACCGCTTCGCCAGTTCGCCTCGGCCCTGCTTGCCCGGCTGGACGCGACGCGGGATGGCAGTACGGCGGCGTACCCCTCGGCGGAGGCGTTTCGGGCCGATCTCAACGCCCTATCTTCGGTCCTCGAAGCAATCGGAGGGCGCGCGGTGGCCAGGCGTTTCGTCCAGCCGCTGCTTTGGCAGGTCGGAAGCTTCGGCTTCCGCACGGTTTCGCTCGACGTCAGGCAGAACTCCACCGTCGTCAACCGCGTGCTGGCCGAGCTGTTTGCCCTGGCAAATCCCGCCGATCCGGTGGCAGCCGGCACGCCGCAATGGTCGGCGCGCATTCGCGCTGCCTTGAGCCAGGGCGAGCAGCTGGAGATCGACGCAGGCCGGCTCTCGCCTGAAGCAGGCGAACTGCTTTCGACATTCTCGGTCATCGCCAGGCACATCTCCGGATCGGATGGCGATGCTGTCGGCGCTTTCGTTCTCAGCATGACCCGCTCGGCAGACGATCTGCTCGCGGTCTATCTGCTGGCGCAATATTGCGGACTTTCGACCGCGCCCAGTGGCGGCGGCACAATCCGGCTGCGGATCGTGCCCTTGTTCGAGACCATCGCCGATCTGCAGGCCGCCCCCGCCATCCTGGACGGGTTGCTCGGCGTTTCGCTGGTCAGGCGCACGGTGCGGGATTTCGGCGCGCGCCAGGAAATCATGCTCGGCTATTCGGACTCCAACAAGGATGGCGGTTTCCTCGCGTCCAATTGGGAACTGGCGAAAGCGCAAAAGCGCCTCGCTGCCGTCGGCCGCAAGCACAAGGTCAGGATCAGCTTCTTCCACGGCCGCGGCGGCTCCGTCAGCCGTGGCGGCGCGCCGACCGGCCGGGCGATCGCCGCACAGCCGCAAGGCACCGTCGCGGGAACCATGCGGGTGACCGAGCAGGGCGAGGTCGTCTCGTCGAAATTCGCCAATCGCGGCACCGGCCTCAACCAGCTCGAGATACTCGCCGCCGGCGTGCTGGCCCATAGTGTCGGATCGCCCGGCGATGTCGAGAAGAAGGAAACGCCGGAATTCGACGAAGCGCTGGAAGCGCTGGCAGGCATGTCGCAGGCATCCTATGCCGGGCTGATGGCCGAGCCCGGCTTCCTCGCCTATTTCAACCAGGCGAGCCCGGTCGCGGAGCTGGCGCTCCTGAAAATGGGCTCACGACCGGATCGCCGTTTCGGCGCCAGCGGCATTGCCGACCTGCGCGCCATTCCATGGGTGTTCGCCTGGAGCCAGAACCGTCATCTGTTGACCGGCTGGTATGGCATCGGCAGCGCGATGAGTTCCTTCGTCACCGTGCGCGGCGAGGCCGGGCGCGACCTTCTGGCCCGCATGTTCGAGCATTCGCGCTTCTTCCGCCTGATCGTCGACGAGGCCGAGAAGACGCTTTACCAGTCCGACATGGAGATCGCGCGCCTCTACGCCGGCCTAGTGTCCGACAGCGATGCGGCCGGGCGAATCCACGCCCGCATCGGTGCCGAATACGAGTTGACGCGACGCCTGATCGGCGACCTCACGGGAGGCGACCTTTCCGCGCGCTTTCCGATGTTCAAGCGGCGTTTCGACAATCTGCGACGACAGATGGACGACATCCACCGGCTGCAGGTCGATCTGCTGCGGGAAGTCCGGGCAACTACCGGCACAGCGGATCAAAAGCGAGCGACCGACGCCCTGCTCGTCTCGATCAACTGCATCTCGGCCGGCCTTGGCTGGACGGGATAGCGCCGGCGACGGTCCCAGTCGGGGCAGATCTGCAAAATCAGCCTACAACGACGCGACGTCGCAGACGAAGCGCCCTCATCGGGATCTCGACGAGACTGTGCGTCAGCACGGCGAGAGCCATCGACAGGACAGCCGTTACGAACAGGGTTGGAGCCCAGCCATAGGACTGCTTCATGACGTTGGCGATCGGGTAATGCCAAAGGTAGATCGAATAGGAAAGGACCCCGACCCGCACCAGCATGGGGTGGGACAAGAGGCGATGAATTTCACTCCTGCTGTCCGTCGCCACGACAACCAGGGCCGCTGCCGAAACCTCGACCAGAGGCTGCATGATCAGCAGCGAGACCGGCGTGAATATCTGCGTGCCTACCATGAACGGCAGGATTGTGCCCGCGGCCGTTCTGCCGATGCTGTCCAGTTGGGATAGGTCTTTGAACTCCGGCTTTGCCAAAGCCACGATCGCACCCGCAAGCAAGCCTGTCAGGCGGGCGTCGGGACGATAGTAGACCCATTCGCTCGGCAATTCCTGCAGCAGCACGATCCTCCAGGTTGTCGCGATGCAAAACATGGCGACAACCACGGCAGCCGGTCGAGGCAGGCGCAATATGCCCACCAACAGCAACGGCCATACCAGGTAGAATTGCTCTTCCACGGCCAGCGACCAGGTGTGCCGCAGGACACCGTAGAAGTGCTCATAGGGCGCGAAGAAATCGGTCAGGTAGACGGCTGCGATGAAGATTTTTCGAGGCGTCTCCAGACCGATGAGCAGGATTGCCGCCAGCATCAGATAAAGGGGCGGAGTGAGGCGTACCAGCCGGTTCCAGTAAAAGCGGCCGAGATCGATGCTGTTGGTCTCGTCAAGTTCGTTGCGCAGCATGGTGGTGATCAGAAAGCCGCTAAGTACAAAAAACAGATCGACCCCGAAGAAGCCGCCATGCAGCAGCGGCACCTCGCAGTGGAAAGCCAAAACAGCCAGGATGCTGATGGCGCGCAATCCATCCAGCGCAGGATTGTAAGGCAAAGGAACCTCCCCCGGAACAGCTGGCGAAGGTACTTTGGCATTCTTTAAATTGGGTTTCCTTGTGGTTGCATTTTGCTTGCAATGACAACCTTTGCTCGCGGGTTGCCGCGCCTGACATAGCAACGCAGGAGCTTAGCCGCCAAACCGGCGCGCACGCCTCAAACAGCGGCCTGACCGGGCAGGCTACCCGACGTCCCGGCGGCTGGTTGGGCTCTTTGCCGCAACCGTTGAAAATTCAACAGGGAGATTTTGGTGCGGTCGAGAAGACTCGAACTTCCACGGGTTGCCCCACAGCGACCTCAACGCTGCGCGTCTACCAATTCCGCCACGACCGCACGTGGTAGGAGCCGGAACGAACCGGCTCGGGGCCTGTAGCAAATCGTTTCCGGCGAAACAAGTGCGCCGTGCGGAATAATCGCCAATGCATGTCGCCCAAAAGTGCGTAGCGGTTTTGGGGGAACGACACGCATCTGACAGAGCTGCCGACACAACGCTCCACAGCTTTGGAAAATGCCGGGGAACTGGACGTTTTCGCCCATTGCCGCCATATGAGGGGGCACACGAGATTTATCATGCCAGAACGCAGCCAGATCGCCACGTCGTTCCTGCCCCTGCCCGGTTCAGTACCCGTCGAATGGCGGATCGAGCCCGGCCTCACCGCCTATCCCGATGCGATCGCCTTCATGGAGGCGCGCGCCGAGGCAATCCGCAGCGGTGCGGCCGGCGAGATTGTCTGGCTGGTCGAGCATCCGCCGCTCTACACGGCCGGCACCAGCGCCCGCATCGAGGACCTGATCGAGCCCGACCGCTTTCCGGTCTTTTCGGCCGGACGCGGCGGCGAATACACCTATCACGGCCCTGGCCAGCGGGTCGCCTATGTCATGCTCGACCTCAAGCGCCGGCGCGAGGACGTGCGCGCCTTTGTCGCCGCGCTCGAAGAATGGATCATCGCAACGCTTGCCGCCTTCAACGTGCGCGGCGAGCGGCGCGAGGACAGGGTCGGCGTCTGGGTCGTGCGGCCGGATCGTCCCGCGCTTGCCGACGGCACGCCGGTCGAGGACAAGATCGCGGCAATAGGCATCCGGCTGCGGCGCTGGGTGAGCTTTCACGGCATCGCCATAAATGTAGAGCCGGAACTCGGACACTTCACCGGCATCGTGCCGTGCGGTGTCCAGGATCATGGCGTCACCAGCCTGGTCGACCTTGGCCTGCCGGTGACCATGGCCGACCTCGACCTGGCGCTGAAATCCGCTTTCGAGCATGTCTTCGGCCCTGTCGCGGCTTCACCCGTCGAGGCAGCCCGCAAGGCCGGCTGAGAACCTGTCCGGAACCAGTTCAGACCAGCAGCGTGGACGCCCACAGCACGCCATAGCCATGGATGGCGAAGACCGCGAGCAGCGCGCCGGCCATGGCGAACCGGTCGAAGGTCCGGATCGGCTTCAGCTCATGGCGCGGCTTCACCGCGCTGCCCATTGTGAGCAGGCTGAGGATCAGGAACACGACGCCCGCCGCAAGCAGGAAGCCCGGCGAAAATCCAGCCAGCCAGCCGAGCGCCAGCAAGGCGGACAGCAGCAGGAACGAAGCCAGCGCCAGGACGATCGGGCCGGGGCAGATCTGGCGCAGCACCTGGCCGCCGTCGAACTTCCACACCGGCACCAGATTGGCGATGTTGAAGAGCGCGGAAAAGCCGGCGAGCGTGGCCAGCAGCGCGGCGACGGCGCCATGCCCCTCGCCTCTGGCAAGCCCGCTGGCGGCGATCAGCACCGGCACCAGGAAGGCCGAGAAGCCGGCGCCCATCAGCGCCACGAAGGCAACTTCGAAGCGGCTGTCGTAGGGCCTGCCGCCGATGGCGATGCCGCCGAGCAGCGGGATGAAGATCATGCGCGCCCTGCTATGTCCCATCAGCCGGAATGCCGCCATATGGCCGAGCTCGTGCAGGGCGACCACCGAGGTCAGGATCGCGGCCAGCGCCAGGCCGCCGAGGCTGAGGCCGAAGAACGGCCACAGGATGAAGGCTGAAAGCACGGCGAATCCCACCTGGCTGAGTGGATGCTCGAACCAGCCGCCCTTGCGATACTCTCCCGTCCTCGCCCAGCGCTGCAGCTTGCCGAGTTCGCGCCGCATGGCGAAATAGCGGAAGATCAGGAAGGCGACGCCGCGATAGCGATCGGTCTGGCCGAGGCTGACCCGCGTCGCGGCGCCCTCGGCCACCAGTTCGGTGGTCTCGCGATAGCTGGCCCAGAAGGAGGCATCGAGCGAGGAATCATCGAGGACGCGCATGGAAAAGCGGCCGCCCTCGACGACATCCTCCAGCACGACCTTGCGTTCGATCGGCTGGCCGTCGCGCCCTTCCCAGGACAGGACGATGCGGGCCACGCCCTGCCCGTCCAGCGCCTCAGCCGAAACGATTTCGCCCGACCAGCCGGCATCGCTGCCGAACGGCCACAGCGCTTGCCAGAGCCGGTGGCGGTCCGCCGCCACCAGCCTCGACACCCTGACCGTGCGCAGGCCGAGCGGCAGGGTCATCAGCAGAAAGATCAGTCCGAGATTGCCGGCCAGGAGGATGGCCATCACGATCGGCGACACCGGTGTTGCTCCCTGTCTTCGCGGGCACCCTAGCGTCAATGGCGGCAAGAAAAGCTTAACGTCGAGGCGCTTGCGGCAGCCGGCCGCAAGGCATGGTCCTCACATGGCGCCGATCCAGATCGCCATGGAAATCAGAAACGTGCTCATGCACACGAGCGACACAACATCCTGAACAAGGTCCGACATAACTCTCTCCAGTTGTTAGTATGTTCGTATTTTGTTCTAATTTTGTTCGAATGTCAACGACCGCAGAAAGGCGCTGCCCGGAAATTTCGGGCGCTCAATCCGGCAGGGTTAAGGAAAGGTTGACGGGCGAAATGCGCGGGCGGCCACGCACCAGCGCCGACGCGGGCACGCCGAGATTTGGGTCAGGCCGAGTCGAGAACGGTGGGTTCCGAGAACCGGAGCGGAGCGAACTTGAAGTACGTGAGCACCGGAAGCGCTGGAAGCCGCCTTTCGCAGGCCGGCCTCACCCGAATATCGCCGTGACCTAAAGGGGGACGACCTTGCCCTCGGCCAACGTCACCCGCCGATCCATGCGCGAAGCCAGCTCGTGATTGTGGGTGGCGATCAGCGCCGCGAGGCCCGATTGCCTGACCAGCGCTTCCAGCGCCTCGAACACATAGGAGGCGGTGACCGGGTCGAGATTGCCGGTCGGCTCGTCGGCCAACAGCACCAGCGGCGCATTGGCGACGGCGCGTGCGATCGCCACCCGCTGCTGCTCGCCGCCGGAGAGCTCCGACGGGCGATGCTGCGCCCGCTTGCCGATCTGCATGTAGTCGAGCAGCTGTGCCGCCCGCTCGGCCGCTTCCTTGCGCGACAGCCCCTTGATCAGCTGCGGCATCATGATGTTTTCCAGCGCGGAAAACTCCGGCAGCAGATGATGGAACTGATAGACGAAGCCGACATCGTTGCGGCGGATGGCCGTGCGGTCCTCGTCGGACAGCCGGCCGCAGGCGCGGCCGCCGAGAATCACGTCGCCGGCGTCGGGCCGCTCAAGCAGGCCGGCGGTGTGCAGCAGCGTCGACTTGCCGGTGCCCGACGGCGCCACCAGCGCCACCATCTCGCCGCGCCGCAGCGAAAAATCGGCGCCGTTCAAGATGGTCAGCTTGCGCGGCCCCTGGACATAGTGCCGCTCGACGCCCTTCAGCTCGATAATGGCTTCGGCCATCACTCGTACCTCAAGGCTTCGACCGGATCGAGCCGCGCCGCCCGCCAGGCCGGAAACACCGTCGCCAGGAAGGACAGGCCCAGCGCCATGATGACGACATAGGTGGTCTCGCGCGCATCCATCTTCGCTGGCAGCTGACTGAGGAAATAGAGCTCGGGATTGAACAGGATCCTGCCGGTCATCCAGGAGAAGAACTGGCGGATCGATTCGATGTTGAGGCAGATGACGACGCCGAGCAGAACGCCGGCGATGGTGCCGGTGACGCCGATCGCCGCCCCTGTCATCAGGAAGATGCGCAGGATCGCGCCGCGCGTGGCGCCCATCGTGCGCAGGATGGCGATGTCGTGGCCCTTGTCCTTCACCAGCATGACGAGGCCGGAAATGATGTTCAGCGCCGCCACCAGCACGATCAGCGTCAGGATCATGAACATGACGTTGCGCTCGACCTGCAGCGCCGAGAAAAAGGTCTCGTTGCGCTGGCGCCAGTCGACAAGGTCGATCGGCCGCTGCGCCGCCTGCTCGACCAGCGGCTTCAGCGCGTCGACATTGTCGGGATTGTCGACATAGATCTCGATGGTCTGCGCCCGGCCGTCCATGTTGAAATAGAGCTGCGCTTCCGAGAACGGCATGTAGACGATCGAGCTGTCATATTCCGACATGCCGACCTCGAAGATCGCCGCGATCTTGTAGCCCTTCATGCGTGGCGTCGTGCCGAGCGGCGTCACGTCGCCGTCCGGCGAGATCAGCGTGATTGTGTCGCCGAGCACGAGGCCGAGATTCTCGGCCATGCGCTTGCCGATCGCCACGCCCTCGCCGGTGTCGAAGCCGTCAAGCGTGCCTTGCCTGATATTGCTGGAGACGATCGAGATCTTGCCGAGGTCCTCGCCGCGTATGCCGCGCACCAGCGCGCCGGTGCCGCCGCCGACATTGCCTTGCGCCAGCACCTGGCCGTCGATCAGCGGAATGGCGTATTTGACGCCGGCCACGCCGTTGATGCGGCCCGCCACCTGGGCGTAGTCCTCCAGCGGCGAATCCAGCGGCTGCGCGATCAGATGGCCGTTGACGCCGAGGATGCGGGTCAGCAGCTCGGCGCGGAACCCGTTCATCACCGCCATGACGACGATCAGCGTCGCCACCCCCAGCATGATGCCGAGGAAGGAAATCGAGGCGATGACCGAGATCACCGTCTCCTTGCGCCGCGAGCGCAGATAGCGCCAGGCAACCATGCGCTCGAACACCGAAAAGGCGCCGGCGGCTGGGGCTTTGACGGCCGGGGCTTTGGCTGCGGCCGCCTGGCTCATGCGGCGAAACCGAGGCGCTTCTTCGCCGCTTCGATCGGCAGCGTCTCGCGCTCGCCGGTCCTGCGGTTCTTGATCTCGACCTCTCCGCTCGCCACGCCGCGCGGCCCGACGATCACCTGCAAGGGCAGGCCGATCAGGTCGGCGGTGGCGAACTTGCCACCCGGCCGCTGGTCGGTGTCGTCATAGAGCACGTCCTTGCCGGCGCCGGAGAGCGCGGCATAGAGCTCGTCGCAGACGCGGTCGCATTCGGCGTCGCCCGCCTTCATGTTGATCAGGCCGATGTCGAACGGCGCCACCGCGTCGGGCCAGATGATGCCGTTGTCGTCATGGCTGGCCTCGATGATCGCCGCCACCAGCCGCGAGGGTCCGATTCCGTAGGAGCCGCCGGAAGCGAAATGATCCTTGCCGTCCGGCCCGGTCACCTTGGCGCCCATCGGCTTGGAATACTTCTCGCCGAAATGGAAGATATGGCCGACCTCGATGCCGCGCGCCGAGACTTTGTCGCCCTCGGAGACCTTGTCCCAGGCCGCCTCGTCATGCATCTCGTCGGTCGCCGCGTATGGCGTCGTCCACGTCTTGACGATGTCGGCGATCTCGGCGTCGTTGGAAAAGTCGGTGTTCGCGCCCGGCACGGCGAGCGAAAGATAGTCGCGATGGCAGAACACCTGGCTCTCGCCGGTGTCGGCCAGGATGATGAACTCGTGGCTTAGGTCTCCGCCGATCGGCCCGGTGTCGGCGCGCATCGGGATCGCCTGCAGGCCCATGCGCGTGAACGTCCTGAGATAGGACACGAACATCCGGTTGTAGGCGGCCTTGGCGCCCTCGTAGTTGAGGTCGAAGGAATAGGCGTCCTTCATCAGGAATTCGCGAGAACGCATGACGCCGAAGCGCGGCCGCACCTCGTCGCGGAACTTCCACTGGATGTGGTAGAGGTTGAGCGGCAGGTCCTTGTAGGACTTCACATAGGCGCGGAAGATCTCGGTGACCATTTCCTCATTGGTCGGCCCGTAGAGCATCTCGCGCTCCTGCCGGTCCTTGATGCGCAGCATCTCCTTGCCGTAGTCGTCATAGCGCCCGCTTTCGCGCCACAGCTCGGCCGACTGGATGGTCGGCATCAGGATTTCCAGCGCGCCCGCCCTGTCCTGCTCCTCGCGGATGATCCGGCAGACCTTGTCCAGCACGCGCTTGCCGAGCGGCAGCCAGGAGAAGCTGCCCTGCCCCTGCTGGCGGATCATGCCGGCGCGCAGCATCAGCCGGTGCGAGACGATCTCGGCCTCGCGCGGATTTTCTTTGAGAATGGGCAGGAAATAGCGCGACAAACGCATGGACTGGTCCGTAAGTGAGGATGGCCCCGCCGGAATCGGCGCGGCATGGGCTGCTTGCCCCGGCTTCATAGCCATTTCATGGCGGATTGGAAACCCGAGCGAGCGACCGAAGTGCTGCAACCGCCCGGTTGATCGTTTCACAAGCAAGGCCTGCCGTACTATTGTGCACTGCAGCACGATATTGCCCGTTTCCGGGCAAAATTCTTCGTGACAATTTCATCTGCCTTAGGCTAGTGTGCCCCGATAACCGAGAGGGCGGAAAAAAATCTGCTCTCCTACGCGGTCAAAGTCTTGGGAGGATGCGATCTAGGCGCGGTTACTCGCAGCCGCCGGATACCGGAAACAGATCGGACGCGTTTAAATTGCAAGGCCTCGTGCCTTGCATTTTTTTTGTGCAATCATCTGCTTAGCACGACAGATTGCCAAACTGCTTTACCCGACGTCAGCGCAACGAGAATTCGAAAGCCGGCTACCGGATTTCCGGCTGAGCCGACTCGCATGAAATGGGACGAGTTTGGGTCGACTGGCGTCGTTAATTCTTCGGCGTCTGGTTGAAGTCCGGCACGATGTGCGGGATGTCGTCGATGCCGAGGCCAAGCCCCCGTGTGATGCCGTAAAAGATGCCGAGAAGGACCAGGGTGGCGATCGTCGTCCGGAAAGCCGCGCGCAGCATGTGCGGCCCGCGCGGCGCGCTGGGAACGGTGCCCAGCGTCACATCCTTGTCCTCATCCTGGGTTCTGAGGCTGAACGGCAGGACGGCGAACAGCACCACCCACCAGGTGGCGAAGAACAGCGCG
Organism: Mesorhizobium sp. M4B.F.Ca.ET.214.01.1.1; assembly: GCF_004791545.1. Taxonomy (NCBI): domain Bacteria; kingdom Pseudomonadati; phylum Pseudomonadota; class Alphaproteobacteria; order Hyphomicrobiales; family Phyllobacteriaceae; genus Mesorhizobium; species Mesorhizobium sp. M4B.F.Ca.ET.214.01.1.1. Next base: position 353,427 of record NZ_SRUX01000005.1, on the reverse strand, counting down.
ATGAACGAGACCCAGCTCATGATTGCTCCAGTTCGACCAGCGTGCCGAAGAAATCCTTGGGATGCAGGAACAGCACCGGCTTGCCATGCGCGCCGATCTTCGGGCTGCCGTCACCCAGCACGCGCGCGCCGCTGGCCTTGAGCCGGTCGCGCGCGGCCACGATGTCATCCACCTCATAGCACACATGGTGCATGCCGCCCGAGGGGTTCTTCTCCAGGAAGGCTGTGATCGGCGAGTTCTCGCCCAACGGTTCCAGCAATTCGATCTTGGTGTTGCCGACATCGACGAACACCACGGTCACGCCATGTTCCGGCAGCGCCTGCGGTGCGCTCAGCCGCGCGCCGAGCGTGTCGCGATAGGCCGCCATTGCCGCGGCCAGATCCGGCACGGCAAGCGCGACATGGTTCAGGCGTCCGAGCATAAAGCGCTCCGCTTTAGGGGAGTAAGGGAGTAGGGCAGTATGGGAGTAGGGAAACGAGTCTGAACAAATACAGACTGCTTATTCTTCCCTATTCCCCTACTGCCTTACTCCCCTATTCCCTTGTTCGTCACCGCGTGACGAACACCGTCACCAGCGGCTTCTTGCCCCAGGCTTCGTTGGCGGCACCGCGCACCGCGCGGCGCACCGCCTCCTGCACCAGGTCGAGGTCTTTTCGGCGCTGACGGGGGATCGAGTCCACGGCGCCGATTGCCGCATCGAGCATCAGATCCTCCAGGGTCTCGCCGCTGGCGTCCGCCTCGGCGACACCGATCGCCACCAGGTCGGGATCGCCGGCAAGCTCGTATTTGTCGTCGAGCACGACATTGACGGCGACATGGCCGGCAAAGGACAGCTTGCGCCGGTCGCGGATGCCCATCGCCTGGTCGGTGCCGATCAGCCGGCCGTCCTTGTAGACGCGGCCGAACGGCACCTGGTCGACAATGGTCGCGGCGCCCGGATAGAGCCTCAGCATGTCGCCGTCGCGCACCTGCGCCACCTGGCCGATGCCGGACATCGACATCAGCGACCCTTGCGCCACCAGATGCGCCGCCTCGCCATGCACCGGGACGCCGATCTGCGGCCGCACCCATTCATACATCTTGCGCAATTCGCTGCGGCGCGGATGGCCGGAGACGTGCACCAGCGCATCGCCGTCCTCGATGATCTTCATGCCAAGGTCGATCAGCCGGTTCTTGATCTCGAGGATCGCCTTCTCGTTGCCGGGGATGGTGCGCGAGGAAAACACCACGGTGTCGCCGGCCGTCAGCGACACCGATTTCATCTCGTCGCGAGACAGCTTTGCAAGTGCCGCCAGCGGCTCGCCTTGGCTGCCGGTGCAGATGATGACCAGGTTCTCGCGCGGGATGAAGCCGTAATCCTCCTCGGCGATGAACTCCGGCAGCCCGTCCATGTAGCCGAGCTCGCCAGCGACATCGATGACGCGCTTCAGCGAACGGCCGAGCACCAGGCACTGGCGGCCGGCGTCGCGCGCCGCCCTGGCGATGGAAACGATGCGGCCGACATTGGAGGAGAAGGTGGTGACGGCGACGCGGCCCTTGGCGCTTTGGATGACGCCCTTCAGCCCCTCGCCGACCGCTACCTCCGATGGCGATTCTCCCTCCCGCAGCGCGTTGGTCGAATCGCAGACCAGCGCCAGCACGCCCTTATCGCCATAGGCGCGGAAGCGCGCCTCGTCGGTCTTCGGCCCGATCGTCGGCTCCGGATCGATCTTCCAGTCGCCGGTGTGGATGACGGTGCCAGCCGGAGTGGTGATCGCCAGCGACATCGGCTCGGGAATCGAGTGGGCGACCGGGATGGCCTCGATCTCGAACGGACCGATGGTGAATTTCTCGCCGGCCCGGTAGATCATCGCCGGCACCTTCGGCGCACCCTGCTCGCCCTGCCGCTTGGCCTCCAGCAGGCCGGCGGTGAACGGCGTCATCCAGACCGGCGCCTTCAGCCTCGGCCAGATGTCGAGCAGCGCGCCGTAATGGTCCTCGTGCGCGTGCGTGATGACGATGCCGCGCAGATTGTCGAGGTTCTCCTCGATGAAGCGCGTGTCGGGCAGGATCAGGTCGACGCCGGGATGCGCGGTGTCGGGAAAGGTGACGCCGACATCGACGACGATCCACTCGCGCGCATCGGCCGGCCCGTAGCCGTAAAGGGCGAAGTTCATGCCGATCTCGCCGACGCCGCCGAGCGGCACGAAGACGAGTTCGGCGTTTTCCGCTTTCGCCATGTTCTTTCCTTCCTGGCCCGTCAAACCCGGGCCGACGCGACGGCGCCGAAATGCACGTCGCCGGCGGCGATCGTCACGACAGTTCCCGCATCGTCGCGGATCACGAAACGGCAGTCCTCGTCAATGGTCTCGAACGTCCCGCGCACCACATTACCGTCAACCCTGACAGCAACTTCGCCGCCCAGCCCCGCCGCGCGCGCCAGCCAGCGCCGCCTGATGGCGGCAAGCCCGCGCCCGTCGTCCCACAGCCGGGCATTCTCGTTCCAGGCATCCGACAGCGCCAGAAACAGGGTCTCGGCATCGCAATTCGCGCCAAGCGCGCGCAGCGATGTCGCCGGATACGGCAAATCCTCGGGATATGCCACCACATTGACGCCGATGCCGACCGCCACCGCAAAGCGATCGCCTTCGAGCAGCGCCGATTCCAGCAGGATGCCGGCGAGCTTGGCGCCGGAGGCAAGCACGTCGTTCGGCCATTTCAGCTCGAAGCGGTTCTTGCCCTGGCTTGCGCCGTCAACGCCGATCGCGATCCTGCCTTGCGGCACGACGGCATCGAGCGCATCGGCAAGCGCCAGCCCGGCGACGAAGCCGAGCGTCGCGGCGAGCCGCAATTCGCCGCCGCTGACGATGAGCAATGTCGCGGCCAGGTTGCCCTCGGGCGTCGCCCAGGTCCGGCCCCGCCGGCCGCGCCCGCTTTCCTGCTTTTTGGAAACGACCCACAGCTTGCCCGGATCGCCGGCCCGCGCATGGGCGAGCGCCAGCGCGTTGGTGGAGCCGACCGTATCATGGGCTTCGAGCCGGAACCCTTCCGACGCCGCGGTTGGAGCCAGCCGAAACGCCATCCCGTCAGAAGAAGGTCTTCGCCGCGGCTTCGGCATAGGTGCCGATCGGCCCGCCGATCAGCACGTAGAACAGCACGAAGGCGCCGCTGACGCCAAGCACGAGGCGCAGTTCGCTGGCCATCGGCACGAAGCCGCCGACCGGCTCGTCGAACCACATGATCTTGATGATGCGCAGATAATAGTAGGCGCCCACCACCGAGGCCAGCACGCCGATGATCGCCAGCGCGTAGAGGCCTGCGTTGATGGCGGCGAGGAAGACGTACCACTTCCCCCAGAAGCCGGCGAGCGGCGGGATGCCGGCCAGCGAAAACATCAGGATGGTGAGGATCGTCGCCATGATCGGGTTGGTCGAGGCGAGCCCGGCGAGGTCGCTGATCTGCTCGACATTGCCCTCCTTGCGCCGCATGGCGAGGATGAAGGCGAAGGTGCCGAGCGTCATCACCAGATAGATCAGCATGTAGATGGCAACGCCGCGCACGCCGGCCTGGCTGTTGGCGGCGAGGCCGACCAGCGCGTAGCCCATGTGACCGATCGAAGAATAGGCCATCAGCCGCTTGATGTTGGTCTGGCCGATGGCCGCGAAGGCGCCGAGCGCCATCGAGGCGATCGAGATGAAGACGATGATCTGCTGCCAGTCCGCGGCGATCGGCTTGAACGCGCCCATGGTGACGCGCACGATCAGCGCCATCGCCGCCATCTTGGGGGCCGCCGCCAGGAAGGCCGTCACCGGGGTCGGCGCGCCCTCATAGACGTCCGGCGTCCACATGTGGAACGGCACCGCCGAGATCTTGAAGGCAAGGCCGGCCAGCACGAACACCAGGCCGAAGACGAGGCCGAGCTGGCGCTCGCCGCTGCCCAGCGCCGTCGCGATCTCCTGGAAGCCGGTGTTGCCGGTGTAGCCGTAGATCAGCGAGATGCCGTAGAGCAGCATGCCCGACGACAGCGCGCCGAGCACGAAATATTTGAGGCCCGCCTCGGTCGAGCGGACGCTGTCGCGGTTGATCGCCGCCAGCACGTAGATCGCCAGCGACTGGAGTTCGAGGCCGAGGTAGAGCCCGATCATGCCGTTGGCCGAGATCATAAGCATCATGCCCAGCGTGCAGAGCAGGATCAGCACCGGATACTCGAACTTGTCGAAATGCTCCTGCTTGGCGAAGCGCATCGACATGACCAGCGTCACCGCCGAGCCGATCAGCGCCAGCAGCTTCATGAAGCGGGCGAAGGAATCCTGGATGAAAGCGCCGCCGTAAGCCGTGCCCTGCCCACCGGAAGAGGCGACCCAGAAGCCGGCGAGCACCAGTATGGCGACGGCAAGGCCGGTCACCGTCATGGTGGTGTTGGAGCGCGAATAGGCGCCCACCATCAGCAGCGCCAGCGCGCCGATGGCGAGGATCAGCTCCGGCGTCGAGAGCGAAAAGCTGGAGAGAAGGTCCGGCGTCATGGTTCGCAAAACCCCTGGTCAGTTCGCCGCCGCGGTCTGCGCGGAGCCGATGGATGCGGTGACATTGGTGACGAGCGCCTTGACCGATGCGGCCGTGGCGTCGAAGACGGGCGCGGGATAGACGCCGAAGAAGATGACCAGCACCACCAGCGGGTAGATGATCGCCTTCTCGCGCGTCGACAGGTCCAGCAGGCCCTTCAGGCTGTCCTTGGTCAGCGAACCAAAGATCACCCGGCGGTAGAGCCAGAGCGCGTAGGCCGCCGACAGGATGACGCCGGTGGCGGCGAAGAACGCCACCCAGGTGTTGACCCGGAACACACCAAGCATGGTCAGGAATTCGCCGACGAAGCCGCTGGTGCCGGGCAGGCCGACATTGGCCATGGTGAAGACCATGAACACGGTGGCATATTTCGGCATGTTGTTGACCAGCCCGCCATAGGCGTCGATCTCGCGCGTGTGCATGCGGTCGTAGATGACGCCGACGCACAGGAACAGCGCGCCGGAGACGAGGCCGTGGCTGAGCATCTGGAAGATCGCGCCCTGCACGCCTTCCTGGTTCATGGCGAAGATGCCCATGGTGACGAAGCCCATATGGGCGACCGACGAATAGGCGATCAGCTTCTTCATGTCCTCCTGCATCAGCGCCACCAGCGAGGTGTAGATGATGGCGACGACCGAGAGCGTGAATACCAACGGCGCGAACATTTCCGACGCCAGCGGGAACATCGGCAGCGAGAAGCGCAGGAAGCCGTACCCGCCCATCTTCAGGAGGATCGCGGCCAGGATCACCGAGCCCGCCGTCGGCGCCTCGACGTGCGCGTCCGGCAGCCAGGTGTGCACCGGCCACATCGGCATCTTCACCGCGAAGGAGGCGAAGAAGGCGAGCCACAGCCAGGTCTGCATGTTGGCCGGGAAGTTGTGCGTCAAAAGCGTCGTGATGTCGGTGGTGCCGGACTGGTAGAACATCGCCATGATGGCGAGCAGCATCAGCACCGAACCGGCGAGCGTGTAGAGGAAGAACTTGAACGAGGCGTAGACGCGCCGCTTGCCGCCCCAGACGCCGATGATGATGAACATCGGGATCAGGCCGGCCTCGAAGAAGACGTAGAACAGCACGATGTCGAGCGCGCAGAAGACGCCGATCATCAGCGTTTCCAGGAGCAGGAAGGCGATCATGCAGGCCTTGACCCGCTTCTCGATCGCTTCCCACGACGCCAGGATGCAGAGCGGCATCAGGAAGGTGGTGAGGATGACGAACAGCATCGAGATGCCGTCGACGCCCATGTGGTAGGAAATGCCCGAATCCAGCCAGGCGGCCTTCTCGACGAACTGGAAGCCGGCCTGCGAATTGTCAAAACCCTTCCAGATGAACAGCGAGATGACGAAGGTGATGCTCGTCGTCCACAGCGCGATGGCGCGGATGTTGCGGCGCGCGTTTTCGCTGTCGTCGTTGATGAACAGGATGAGCAGCACCCCCACCAGCGGCAGGAAGGTGACCAGCGAGAGGATTGGCCAGGCGGTCATCAGAGCATCATCCAGGTGACGAGTGCGGCAACGCCGATCAGCATGGCGAAGGCGTAGTGGTAGAGGTAGCCGGTCTGCAGCTTGACGACGCGGTTGGTGACATCGACGACGCGCGCCGAGACCCCGTCAGGCCCGAGCCCGTCGATAATGGCGCCGTCGCCGGTCTTCCACAGGAACCTGCCGAGGCGCTTCGCCGGCCGCACGAACAGGACGTCGTAGAGCTCGTCGAAATACCACTTGTTGAGCAGGAAGGCGTAGAGCAGGCGATGGTTGGCGGCGACGCTGGCGGGCAATTCCGGCGAGCGGATGTAGAACTTCCAGGCAACCGCGAAGCCGATGACCATGGCGATGAACGGCGCCAGTTCGACCCACAGCGGCAGTTCGTGGATCTCGTGCAGGATGTGGTTGTCCGGCAGCGTGAACAGCGATGCCTTCCAGAACTCGGCATAACCCTCGCCGATGAAGGCGCCGTGGAAGATGATGCCGGCAAACAGCGCGCCCGCGGCCAGGATGAACAGCGGCACCAGCATCACCGGTGGCGATTCATGGACATGGTGCATGACCTCGTGGCTGGCGCGCGGCTGGCCGTGGAAGGTCATGAAAATCAGCCGCCAAGAGTAGAATGAGGTGAAGGCCGCGGCAACGACCAGCAGCACGAAGGCGGTGCCGGCAAACAGATTGTGGCTGGCGAAGGCGCTCTCGATGATGGCGTCCTTGGAGAAGAAGCCGGCGGTGCCGATGACCGTCACCGGGATGCCGACGCCGGTCAGCGCCAGCGTGCCGATCACCATCATCCAGTAGGTCTTCGGAATGAGCGTCCTCAGGCCGCCCATGTTGCGCATGTCCTGCTCGTCGGAGACGGCGTGGATCACCGAGCCCGAGCCGAGGAACAGCAGCGCTTTGAAGAAGGCGTGCGTGAACAGATGGAAGATCGCCGCGCCATAGGCGCCGACGCCGAGCGCCACGAACATGTAGCCGAGCTGCGAGCAGGTCGAATAGGCGATGACACGCTTGATGTCGTTCTGGACCAGGCCGACCGTGGCCGCGAAGAAGGCGGTGAAGGCGCCGATGAAGGTGACGACCGTCAGCGCCGAATGCGACAGCTCGAACAGCGGCGACAGCCGGGCCAGCATGAACACGCCTGCCGTCACCATGGTGGCGGCATGGATCAGCGCCGAGACCGGCGTCGGGCCTTCCATGGCGTCGGGCAGCCAGGTGTGCAGCGGCACCTGCGCCGACTTGCCCATCGCGCCCATGAAGAGGAGCAGGCAGACCACGGTCATCGCCGAGTGCTTGTCGAGCGCATAGCCAAGGAAGGTGAGCACGGCGGCGCCGTGCTTGGCGCCCTCCGCCGGAACGAAGCTCGCCGCATTGGCGAAGATGGTGCCGAGATTGACCGAGCCGAACAGCACGAAGACGCCGAAGATGCCGAGAGCGAAGCCGAAATCGCCGACGCGGTTGACGACGAAGGCCTTGATCGCCGCGGCATTGGCAGACGGCTTCTTGTACCAGAAGCCGATCAGCAGGTAGGAGGCGAGACCGACGCCTTCCCAGCCGAAGAACATCTGCACCAGATTGTCGGCCGTCACCAGCATCAGCATGGCGAAGGTGAACAGCGACAGATAGGCAAAGAAGCGCGGCCGGTTCGGATCGTGGTGCATGTAGCCGATCGAGTAGATGTGGACCAGCGCCGACACGGTGTTGACGACGACCAGCATCACCACCGTCAGCGTGTCGATCCTGAGCGCCCAGGACGCGTCGAGCCCGCCCGACTGGATCCAGCGCAGCACCGGTACGGTGAACACCTCGCCTTCGCCGAAGCCGACCGAGAAAAAGGCGATCCACGACAGCACGGCCGAAATCACCAGGAAGCCGGAGGTGATGTATTCGGACGCCTTGGCGCCGAGCGACGTGCCGAACAGGCCGACGATCAGGAAGCCGAGCAGCGGAAGGAAGACGATCGCTTGATACATGACTGTCCCGTCAACCCTTCATCATGTTGACGTCTTCGACCGCGATCGAGCCGCGGTTGCGGAAGAAGACGACGAGAATGGCAAGACCGATCGCGGCCTCCGCAGCGGCGACCGTCAGCACGAACAGCGCGAACACCTGTCCGACGAGATCGCCGAGCGCCGCCGAGAAGGCGACGAAATTGATGTTGACCGCCAGCAGGATCAGCTCGACCGACATCAGGATGACGATGACGTTCTTGCGGTTCAGGAAGATTCCGAACACGCCGAGCGTGAACAGGATCGCCGATACGGTGAGGTAGTGCGCGATGCCGACGACCATCTCAGATGCCCTCGCCCGATTTGACCTTGCGGATTTCCATGCCCGTCGCCGGCGTGCGGCCGACCTGGGCTGCGATCGATTGCCGCTTGACGCCCGGCTTGTGGCGCAGCGTCAGCACGATGGCGCCGATCATGGCGACCAGCAGCACGAGGCCGGCGATCTGGAAGTAATAGAGGTAGTCCGTGTAGAGGATATCGCCGAGCGCGGCCGTGTTGGTGCGCTGGGCGAGATCCGGAATGGGCTTGGCCACCGTCGACGCCAGCTGTGGCGCGAAAGTGTAGCCGCCGAGCACGACGATCAGCTCCGCCGCCAGGATCAGCCCGACCAGCGCGCCGATCGGGGCGTATTGCAGCGCGCCTTCCTTCATCTCGGCGAAGTCGACGTCGAGCATCATGACGACGAACAGGAACAGCACCATGACCGCGCCGACATAAACGACGAGCAGGATCATCGCCAGGAACTCGGCGCCGGTCAGCATGAACAGGCCGGCGGCGTTGAAGAAGGTCAGGATCAGGAACAGCACCGAATGCACGGGGTTGCGCGACGAAATGACCATGAACGCCGACGCCACCGCGACAAAGGCGAAGAGGTAGAAAAAGGCCGCCTCTAGTCCACTCAGCATGGGGTTCCCCCGGGTTCCTGTCCAAACAGGACGTTCGTCCTGTTTGCTCTTTCTGGCTTCGTTTCCGCCTCCGGTTACGAAGCCGCGTTGTCCTTAGACGAGGCCCCTCGCCCCGTCCATGCGTCAAATGTCAGCGATAGGGTGCGTCCAGCGCGATGTTGCGCGCCAGTTCGCGCTCCCAGCGGTCGCCGTTCGCGAGCAGCCTGTCCTTGTCGTAGTAAAGCTCCTCGCGCGTCTCCGTCGCGAATTCGAAATTCGGCCCTTCGACGATGGCGTCGACCGGGCAAGCCTCCTGGCAGAAGCCGCAATAGATGCACTTCACCATGTCGATGTCGTAGCGTACGGTGCGGCGCGTGCCGTCGTTGCGGCGCGGGCCGGCCTCGATGGTGATCGCCTGCGCCGGGCAGATCGCCTCGCACAGCTTGCAGGCGATGCAGCGTTCCTCGCCGTTCGGATAACGGCGCAGCGCATGCTCGCCGCGGAAGCGCGGGCTGATCGGCCCCTTCTCGTGCGGATAGTTGATCGTCTCCTTCGGCGCGAAGAACTGGCGCATCGACAGGAAGAAGGCGCTGACGAAATCCTTCAGCAGCAGCGCCTTTGCGGCTTGAGTTAGTGCACCCATTTGCCACTCCCAAACGCGACCAACGCAATGGTCGCGAACATGACACCCAATATGAGCGGATAAGCCGTCAAGACGCGCTTGACGAAATGCTCGTCCAATTGCTTCACCTCATCGGATAGGGGAAAGCCAAAAAGGCTAGTTTGCCTTTTCCGGTATCGCTCGAGTGGAGCCCCAGAGCGCGTCATAAGCCACCCCACCAGGACTCCAAAAGCGCCGCCTAACACCAAGACCACCAAGTCGCCCATCACGCAAATCCCGTGAGCTTGAGGAAGGCGGCGGTGGCGATGACCATGAACAGCGAGATCGGCAGGAAGACCTTCCAGCCCAGCCGCATCAGCTGGTCGTAGCGGTAGCGCGGCACGAACGCCTTGACCATGGAAATGCCGAAGAACACCAGGCAGACCTTGAGCACGAACCAGATCAGCCCCGGCACCCAGGTGAAGGGGGCGAAGTCGAACGGAGGCAGCCAGCCGCCGAGGAACAGTATGGTGGCCAGCGCGCACATCAGGACGATGGCGACATACTCGCCGAGGAAGAAGAGCAGGAACGGCGTCGACGAATATTCGACCATATGGCCGGCGACCAGTTCCGATTCGGCCTCCACCAGGTCGAAGGGCGGACGGTTCGTCTCGGCCAGCGCCGAGATGAAGAAGATGACGAACATCGGGAACAGCGACAGCCAGTGCCAGTCGAGGAAGGTGTTGGGCAGGCCAAGCCTTGTGCCCAGCCCGTCATGCTGCGACATGACGATGTCGGACAGGTTGAGCGAGCCGACGCAAAGCAGCACGGTGACGATGACGAAGCCGATCGAGACTTCGTAGGACACCATCTGCGCGGCCGAGCGCAGCGCGCCGAGGAACGGATATTTCGAATTGGACGCCCAACCGCCCATGATCACGCCATAGACCTCGAGCGAGGAGATGGCGAAGACATAGAGGATGCCGACATTGACGTTGGCGATCGCCCAGCCCTCGTTGACCGGTATCACCGCCCAGGCCGAGATCGCCAGCACCGCCGACACCAGCGGCGCCAGCAGGAAGACGCCCTTGTTGGCGCCGGACGGGATCACCGGCTCCTTGAAGACGAACTTCAACAGGTCGGCGAAGGCCTGCAGCGTGCCCCAGGGGCCGACCACATTCGGACCGCGGCGCAACTGCACCGCCGCCCAGATCTTGCGGTCGGCGTAGAGGATGTAGGCGACGAAGATCAGCAGCACGACGATCAGCACGACCGACTTCAGCAGGATCAGCAGCGCCGGCAGCACGTAGAAGGAGAAGAAGGTTTCCATGCTTATTCCGCCGCCTGCTTGAAGCCGCCCTTGGCCAGCGCCGAGCATTCCGCCATCACGGCAGAGGCTCGCGCGATCGGGTTGGTCAGATAGAAATCCTTCACCGGCGAGGTGAAGGTGCCCTTGTTCAGCCGGCCGCCGAGCTTCGCCACCTTGGCGATGTCGTCGGCGCTGCCGGCCAGAACCTGGTCGATGCGGGCAAGATGCGGATACTCGCCATAGAGCCTGGCGCGCAGCTGCGGCAGCGAATCGAACGGCAGCTTCTTGCCGAGCACATCCGAGAGCGCCCTCAGGATCGCCCAGTCCTCGCGTGCGTCGCCCGGAGCGAAGCCGGCGCGATTGGTCTGCTGCACGCGACCTTCCGTGTTGACGTAGGTGCCGGACTTTTCGGTGTAGGCCGCGGCTGGCAGGATGACGTTGGCGCGGTGCGCGCCGGCGTCGCCATGCGTGCCGACATAGACGACGAACGCGCCGCCGGTCTTGGCCATGTCGATCTCGTCGGCGCCGAGCAGGAACAGCACGTCCGTCTCGCCGAGCATGGCGGCGACGCCCTTGCCGCCCTCGCCCGGCACGAAGCCGAGGTCGAGGCCGCCGACTCTGGCCGCGGCGTTGTGCAGCACGGCAAAACCGTTCCAATCGGCCCGGGCGGCATTGACCGCCGTGGCAAGCTTGGCCGCCTGGCCGAGCACTGCCGCACCGTCGGCGCGCGCCAGCGCGCCCTGGCCGACGATGATCAGCGGGTGCGTCGCCTTCTTCAGCACCTGGAAGAACTTGCCGTTGCCGTCGGCCAGGTCCTTCAGCGATTCCGGACCGGCGCCGATCTGCTCATAGTCGTAGCGCGTGTCGCCGACCTCGCCGATGACGCCGACCGGCAGATTGCCGATGCGCCAGCGCTTGCGGATGCGGGCATTGAGCACCGAAGCCTCGAAGCGCGGATTGGCGCCGATGATCAGCACCGCGTCGGCCTGCTCGATGCCCTCGATGGTCGGATTGAAGATGTAGCTGGCGCGGCCGAGCGGCGGATCGAGCGCGGCGCCATCCTGGCGGCAGTCGATATTCTTCGAGCCGAGCGCCGCCATCAGAAGCTTCAGCGCATAGATCTCCTCGACCGCGGCGAGGTCACCGGCGATAGCGCCGATCCGCTCGGGCGCCGTCTTCGACACCTCGTCCCTGATCGCGGCGAAGGCTTCCGCCCAGCTTGCCGCAACGAGCTTGCCATCCTTGCGCACATAGGGGCGGTCGAGGCGCTGCGTGCGCAGGCCGTCCCAGATGAAGCGGGTCTTGTCCGAGATCCATTCCTCGTTCACCGCCTCGTTGACGCGCGGCAGGATGCGCATCACCTCGCGACCGCGGCTGTCGACGCGGATCGCCGAGCCGACCGCATCCATGACGTCGATGGATTCGGTCTTGGTCAGCTCCCACGGCCGCGCCTGGAAGGCGAACGGCTTGGAGGTCAGCGCGCCGACCGGGCAAAGGTCGATGACATTGCCCTGCAGCTCCGAGGTCATCGCCTGCTCGAGATAGGTGGTGATCTCTGCATCCTCGCCGCGGCCGATCAGGCCGAGTTCGGAAATGCCGGCGACCTCGGTGGTGAAGCGGACGCAGCGCGTGCAGTGGATGCAGCGGTTCATCACCGTCTTGACCAGCGGCCCGATATACTTGTCTTCCACCGCGCGCTTGTTCTCGTGGTAGCGCGAGGAATCGACGCCGAAGGCCATCGCCTGGTCCTGCAGGTCGCATTCGCCGCCCTGGTCGCAGATCGGGCAGTCGAGCGGATGGTTGATCAGCAGGAATTCCATCACGCCTTCGCGGGCCTTCTTGACCATCGGCGTGTTGGTGAAGATTTCCGGCGCCTCGCCATTCGGCCCGGGGCGCAAATCGCGCACGCCCATGGCGCAGGAGGCCTGCGGCTTGGGCGGGCCACCCTTCACCTCGATCAGGCACATGCGGCAGTTGCCGGCGATCGACAGCCGCTCATGGAAGCAGAAGCGCGGCACTTCCGCGCCGGCGTCCTCGGCCGCCTGCAGCAGCGTGTAGTGGTCGGGTACAGTGATCTCTTTCCCGTCGACCTTGAGCTTTGCCATCTCGCCTCAAACCTCTGCGGACGTCCCGCAATCCCTCTTTGCGGGCGCGACCAGAGCCGCGCCCGGCATTGAATTTCAACCCTTGGCCGCCAGCGCCGTTGCCTGGCTGGTCCAGTCGTCGCGGCCGACGCGGCCGGCGAGCGACAGATAGTCCTCGACCCAGGCGATCTCTTCCGCCGTCCAGGCCGCGATCTGGCCGTATGACCAGATGCCGAGGCCGTTGAGCACCTTCTCCAGCTTCGGGCCGATGCCCGAGATCGCCTTGAGGTCGGCCGGCTCCACCGGCCTGTCGATGGCCTTGGGCTGCCTGAAATCCTCCGGCATCAGCCCGGCCGCGGCACTGCTGGCCACCGTGTCGGCGCCGCCGGTGTCTTGCGCCTTCTCGACGCTGGTCTGGGCGATGTCGGTCACGTCCCTGGCGAAGGTCTGCGCCTCGGCGATCAGCGTCTTTGCCGCCTTGCGCGCCTTGGACGAGGTCTTCTGGGCTTCCGCGAGCTCCTCGCTCCGCGCCTCGAAATCGTCGACGATCGGCTGGAACAGCCGCTGCGAGGCTTCTGCGGCGCCCGAAAGCGCGCCCAGCCAGACACCGAAGGCATGATTGGCCAGCCCGATGCTTATCGCCGACATGGCGGCGACTCCAGCAACAGGGTGCGCCAGGAGATTGACGGCGCTGGCCATCTCCTTAGGCATCATCCTGGTCAGATCCTGGTTCATCTTCTCCAACTGTTCCATGTCGGGCATCAGTGCATAGGGTATCGAATACAGCGCCATCGAGTGCTCCTGGTCGTTTCTTCGTATGCCCCGCCCGTTATTCCTGTCGCCGGGCTTTCGCCCGCAATTCCAACCTTACTCCGCCGCCACCATCACCGGCTCGACCCGGTGCGCGTTGCGCGAAAACTCGTCGATGCGGCGCTCCACCTCGCCGCGGAAATGCCGCATCAGGCCCTGGATCGGCCACGCCGCCGCGTCGCCCAGCGCGCAGATCGTGTGGCCCTCGACCTGTTTGGTGACGTCGAGCAGCATGTCGATCTCGCGCTTCTGCGCCTCGCCGCGCACCAGCCGCTCCATCACCCGCCACATCCAGCCGGTGCCTTCGCGGCACGGCGTGCACTGGCCGCAGCTCTCATGCTTGTAGAAGTAGGAGAGCCTGGCGATCGCCTTCACGATATCGGTCGACTTGTCCATCACGATGACCGCCGCCGTGCCGAGGCCGGATTTCAGGTCGCGCAGCGCATCGAAATCCATCGGCGTGTCGATGATCTGCTCGGCCGGCACCAGCGGCACCGACGCGCCGCCCGGAATGACCGCCAGCAGATTGTCCCAGCCGCCGCGGATGCCGCCGCAATGCGTGTCGATCAGCTCGCGGAACGGGATAGACATCGCCTCTTCGACCGTGCACGGATTGTTCACGTGGCCGGAGACGCAGAACAGCTTGGTGCCGACATTGTTCGGCCGGCCGAAGGACGAGAACCAGGCCGCACCGCGCCGCAGAATGGTCGGCGCCACCGCGATCGACTCGACATTGTTGACGGTGGTCGGGCAGCCATAGAGGCCGACATTGGCCGGGAATGGCGGCTTCAGCCGCGGCTGGCCCTTCTTGCCTTCGAGGCTTTCGAGCAGCGCCGTCTCCTCGCCGCAGATATAGGCGCCGGCGCCGTGGTGCATGTAGACGTCAAAGTCGTAGCCGGAGGTGTTGTTCTTGCCGATCAGCTTGGCCTCGTAGGCCTCGTCGATCGCCCGTTGCAGCGCCTCGCGCTCGCGGATGAACTCGCCGCGCACATAGATGTAGGCGGCGATCGCGCCCATGGCGAAGCCGGCGAGCAGCGCGCCCTCGACCAGCGTGTGCGGGTCGTTGCGCAGGATGTCGCGGTCCTTGCAGGTGCCGGGCTCGGATTCATCGGCGTTGATGACCAGGTAGCTCGGCCGCCCGTCGCTCTGCTTGGGCATGAACGACCATTTCAAGCCGGTCGGGAAACCGGCGCCGCCGCGGCCGCGCAGGCCCGACGCCTTCATCTCGTTGACGATCCACTCGCGGCCCTTGGCGACCAAGCCAGGCGTGTTATCCCAGGCGCCGCGCGCCATCGCGCCGTTGAGCGACTTGTCGAAGAGGCCGTAGATGTTGGTGAAGATGCGGTCTTTGTCCTGAAGCATGGTTCGTCCCTCAGACCGGCTTCTTGCCGAAGACGCGGATGTATTCGGCGACCCCGCCCTTGGCGAGCGCCTTGGCCTGCTTGACCCAGTCGTCGCGCTCGATGCGGCCCTTGAAGTTCAAGTAGCCGTCGACCCATTCGCGCTCGGCCTTCTTCCAGGATGCTACCTGCGCGAAGGTGTAGATGCCGAGCGAATGCAGCGTGCCCTCGATCTTCGGACCAACGCCGGAGATCAGCTTGAGGTCGTCGACCGCGGCGGGCCGTTCTATGCCGGCGGGCCGGTTCTTGTCGTCGAGCGAAGGTTTTGCGGCGGCAGGCTGCTTGGCTTCCGGCGACTTGAAGGCGGCAACCGGCTCGCCCTTGTTCTTCGGTCCGTTGCGCTGCTTCGAGACCCCCTCGACTTCCGGCGAGGCCTTGTTGGCGTTGGCGGCGGAATGCCGCGGCGCTGAGACGCTAGCCGCTCTTTCCACGGCCGGCGCGACCTTGACCGGCGACGGCGTCTTCAGCGCCGGGCTGGTCTCGGGCGCGTCGGTCTTCGGCTTGCTGGCCTTGGAGGGCGCGACCGGGGCAGCCGGCGCCGGCACCGGCGCCGCGATGATCGCATCCGGCGCCGCCTTGGCGGCCTTGGCCGCCGCCTTGGCTTCCTTCTCGCGCGTCGACTTCAGGATCGCCTTTTCGCTCTTCAGCGTCGTCAGGCCAGTGGCCGGCTCCGAGCCGGTGCGGCCGTTCTGCGGGCCAGGCGTCACCGAGGCGCCCTTGCCGCCCTCATAGAGGTCGATGATCTCGGCCAGCCGCTCCGGCGTCAAATCCTCGAACGTATCCTTGAAGATCATCACCATCGGCGCGTTGACGCAGGCGCCGAGGCATTCGACCTCCTCCCACGACAGCGTGCCTTTTTCATTGGTGTGGAACTGGTCGTGATGGATCTTCGAGCGGCAGACATCCATCAGCGCTTCCGAGCCGCGCAGCATGCAGGGCGTGGTGCCGCAGACCTGGATGTGCGCGCGCGTGCCGACCGGATTGAGCTGGTACTGCGTATAGAAGGTCGCGACCTCGAGTCCGCGGATGCGCGGCATGCCGAGCATATCGGAGATCGTCTCGATCGCCGCCTTCGTCACCCAGCCTTCCTGTTCCTGCGCGATCATCAGCAGCGGAATGATGGCCGACTGCTCGCGGCCCTTCGGATATTTCTTGATCCACTGCTTGGCCGCCGCCGTATTCGCCTTGTTGAAGGCGAAGGAAGCTGGCTGGACGCTGGCATCTGCGAGACGGCGGACTGACATTTAGCGATCGACCTCACCAAAGACGATATCGAGCGAACCGAGCACGGCGGTGACGTCGGCCAGCATGTGGCCCCGGCACAGGAAATCCATGGCCTGCAGATGCGCGAAGCCCGGCGCGCGCAGCTTGCAGCGGTAAGGCTTGTTGGTGCCGTCGGAGACGAGATAGACGCCGAACTCGCCCTTCGGCGCTTCGACCGCCGCATAGACCTCGCCGGCCGGCACGCGATAGCCTTCGGTGTAGAGCTTGAAGTGATGGATCAGCGCTTCCATCGAACGCTTCATCGCCGCGCGCTTCGGCGGCACCACCTTGCCGTCGAGGTTCGACACCGGCCCGGTGCCTTCCTTGCCGAGCAGCAGGTCGACGCACTGGCGCATGATCTTCGCCGACTGGCGCATCTCTTCCATGCGCACGAGGTAGCGGTCGTAGCAGTCGCCGTTCTTGCCGATCGGGATGTCGAAATCCATCTCGGAATAGCATTCGTAGGGCTGCGATTTGCGCAGGTCCCAGGCCGCACCCGAGCCGCGCACCATGACGCCCGAAAAGCCCCAGGCCCAGGCATCGGCCAGCGACACGGTGCCGATATCGACATTGCGCTGCTTGAAGATGCGGTTGGGGGTGAGCAGCGCGTCGAGGTCGTCGATCGACTTCAGGAACGGATCGATCCACTTGCCGATGTCCTCGACCAGCTTCTGCGGCAGGTCCTGGTGCACGCCGCCGGGGCGGAAATAGGCCGCATGCATGCGCGAGCCCGAGGCGCGTTCGTAGAACACCATCAGCTTTTCGCGCTCGACGAAGCCCCACAGCGGCGGCGTCAGCGCGCCGACGTCCATCGCCTGCGTCGTCACATTGAGGATGTGCGACATAATGCGGCCCATCTCGGAATAGAGCACGCGGATCAACTGGCCGCGCTTCGGCACCTCGATGCCGAGCAGGCGCTCGGCGGCCAACGCGAAGGCATGCTCCTGGTTCATCGGCGCGCAATAGTCGAGCCGGTCGAGATAAGGCACCGCCTGCAGATAAGTCTTGGCCTCGATCAGCTTCTCGGTGCCGCGATGCAGCAGTCCGATATGCGGATCGACGCGGTCGACCACCTCGCCGTCCAGCTCCAGCACCAGGCGCAAAACGCCATGCGCCGCAGGGTGCTGCGGTCCGAAGTTGATGTTGAAGTTGCGGACGGAGGTTTCAGCCATTGTGGCGCCTCTGGCGAAGAGTCAGTAGTGAGTAGTGAGTAGTGATCATCAGCTCAACGCCTACTATTCCGCCTGTTTCGCCTGCACCGTTCTGATCAGAGATCGCATCATTTTCCCAATCTCTTCGCATCGCAGCAGCAGTTCAGTCTCGTTGTCTCGCTCCAGCATACCGACACGGCACGCCAACAATATGTGAGTTTCTAGTTCCTTCAACGAACCCTGCGCCATGCGCAGAAATTGAACGAACGAGCCTCTGTTCTCACGACCGTACCCCTCAGCGATATTAGCGGCGATCGATACCGCCGAGCGGCGCATCTGGGAGGTCATTCCATAGATCTCGTCTTTCGGAAAACCTTTGGTGACGCGATAGCAATCTTCGGCGAGAACCATCGCCGCTTGCCACACCATCAGGTCGCGATAAGATTCGATCCGCTTTCCCAATTCCTTCCCTACTGACTACTGACTACT
This sequence comes from Mesorhizobium sp. M4B.F.Ca.ET.214.01.1.1, assembly GCF_004791545.1. Taxonomy (NCBI): domain Bacteria; kingdom Pseudomonadati; phylum Pseudomonadota; class Alphaproteobacteria; order Hyphomicrobiales; family Phyllobacteriaceae; genus Mesorhizobium; species Mesorhizobium sp. M4B.F.Ca.ET.214.01.1.1. The sequence goes on along the minus strand of NZ_SRUX01000005.1, from coordinate 335,401 downwards.
CACTGTTTCGCCTTTTCATCCCCCGGCAGCACGTAGTCGGTGCCTTCCCACGGGGAAAGAAAATCGAAATTGCGGAATTCCTGCTTGAGCTCGACCGGCTCGTAGATCACGCGCTTGGCCTCGTCGTCGTAACGCACCTCGACAAAGCCGGTCAGCGGGAAATCCTTGCGCAGCGGGTGGCCCTCGAAACCGTAGTCGGTGAGGATGCGCCGCAGGTCCGGATGGCCGGAGAACAGCACGCCATAGAGGTCGTAGGTCTCGCGCTCGAACCAGTCGGCACCGGGATAAACGGCGGTGAGCGAGGGAACCAGTGTCTCCTCGTCGGCCTGGACCTTCAGCCGGATGCGGACATTCTGCTTCGGTGACAACAGGTGATAGACGACGTCGAAGCGCCGGGCGCGCGACGGATAGTCGGCACCGCTGACGTCGATGAACGAGACGAACTGGCAACGCGCATCGTCGCGCAGGAAAGTCGCCACCTCGATCAGGCTGCCCGGCTCGACGGAAACCGTGAGCTCGCCATAGGCCAGCACGGCTTCGCCGATGCGGCCAGTGAGCTTCTCGCCGAGATAGGTGGAGAGTTCGTTCAACTTCTGGCTCATCGGCTCACCGCTCGATCGTGCCGGTGCGGCGGATCTTCTTCTGCAACAGAAGAATGCCGTAAAGCAGCGCTTCCGCGCTCGGCGGACAGCCGGGCACATAGATGTCGACGGGCACGACGCGGTCGCAGCCGCGCACCACCGAATAGGAATAATGGTAGTAGCCGCCGCCATTGGCGCACGAGCCCATGGAGATGACGTAGCGCGGCTCCGGCATCTGGTCGTAGACCTTGCGCAGCGCCGGCGCCATCTTGTTGGTCAGCGTGCCGGCGACGATCATGATGTCGGACTGGCGCGGGGACGCGCGCGGCGCGACGCCGAACCGCTCGGAGTCGTAGCGCGGCATCGAGGTGTGGATCATCTCGACCGCGCAGCAGGCGAGGCCGAAGGTCATGAACATCAGCGAGCCGCTGCGCGCCCAGGTGATCAGCGCCTCGGTCGAGGTGACGAGGAAGCCCTTGTCGGCCAGATCGTTGTTGATCTCGAGGAAAAACGGATCATCCTGCCCCACCGGCCGGCCGGTGTTGGGGTCGATGATGCCCTTGGGCTTCGGCGCGACGAGGGTGCCTGAACTGTCGTTCAATCCCATTCCAGCGCTCCTTTTTTCCATTCATAGGCGAAGCCGATGGTCAGCACCGCCAGAAACACCATCATCGACCAGAAACCGAGCATGCCTATCTTCGAGAACGACACCGCCCACGGGAACAGGAAGGCCACTTCCAGATCGAAGATGATGAACAGGATCGACACCAGGTAGAAGCGGATGTCGAACTTCATGCGTGCGTCGTCGAACGAATTGAAACCGCATTCATAGGCGGAAAGCTTTTCCGGGTCGGGGTTGCGGTAGGCCACCAGGAACGGCGCCGCAAGCAGCGCCAGGCCGACGACAAGCGCCACGCCGATAAACAGGACGATGGGCAGATACGAACTCAAAAGTGCGTTCATGCTGCGGCTTTCCGTTGGCGGTCAATCCACGTTGATTACAGCAACCGATCCTATTGCGGAAGCGTGACAGATTCACCGCTGAACCGTTTTAAGGGCCTATGCTGCAACGCGGCGAGGGTTAGCGCAGCGCTTTCGGCGAAGCAAGTCAAACCTTGTTCAAAACGCGGCGCTGGACGCCAGACGGAAGAAACTGGTCCGATCCGCTCCTGTTTGATTTCCTTCGCTTTTTACTCCACTTTTCTCTCCTGACATATCTCCCGCCATTTGCTGCTAGCATGGCTGGAATCATTGACTGGAAATTCGGGTAGACGGATCGGGGCAAGGCTTCTGGATGAAGGAAAAGATATCTCTCGCGATGGCTAGGCGCATCGCGCTCGGCGCGCAAGGTTTCACCGACCCGCAGCCGGGCGGCACGCCGGACCGCCGCCACCTCGCCCGCGTGCTGTCCCGCACCGGCCTGCTGCAGATCGATTCCGTCAGCGCCGTGGTGCGCGCGCACTATATGCCGCTCTATTCGCGCCTCGGCCCCTACCCGCTTTCCCTGCTCGACAACGCCGCGCTCACGCGCAAGCGCACCGTCTTTGAATATTGGGCGCATGAGGCCTCCTTCCTGCCGGTCGAGACCTGGCCGCTGCTGCGCTGGCGCATGCAGCGCGCCGAACAGGGCGAGGAAATGTATCTCGGACTGGCGAAATGGGGCCGTGAGCAGCGCCAGATGATTGACGAGATCTACAACGAGGTCGCCGAACGCGGGCCGATCGCCGCCTCCGACATAGAAGGCCACAAGGGCAATGGCGGCTGGTGGGGCTGGAGCGCGGCCAAGCACGCCTTCGAATGGCTGTTCTGGGCCGGCCGCATCACCACCGCCTACCGGCGCGGCTTCGAGCGCTACTACGATTTGCCGGAGCGCGTGCTGCCGCGGGCCGTGCTCGACCTGCCGGTTCCCTCCGTCGAGGACGCGCATCGCGAATTGCTGCGCATTTCCGCCCGCGCGCATGGCATCGCCACCTATAGCGACTTGCGCGACTATTTTCGTCTGGCGCCCGGCGATACTAAGGACCGGATCGAGGAACTGGTCGAGACGGGCGATCTGCTGCCGATGCGGGTCGAAGGCTGGGACAAGCCGGCCTATCTCCACAAGGACGCCCGCATCCCGCGCAAGATCGAGGCACGCGCCCTGCTCGCGCCGTTCGATCCCGTCGTCTTCGAACGCACCCGCACCGAAAAGCTCTTCGACTTCCGCTACCGCATCGAGATCTATACCCCGGCCGAAAAGCGCCAATACGGCTACTACGTGCTGCCCTTCCTGCTCGGCGACCGGATCGTCGCCCGCGTCGATCTCCGCGCCGACCGCCCGGCGAGCGTGCTGCGCGTCCACGCCGCTTATGCTGAGCCTGATACGCCGCCGGAAACTGCGGCAGAACTCTTCGAGGAGCTCAAGCGAATGCAGGGCTGGCTTGGCCTCGAGAGCATCGAAGTGACGCCGGCCGGCGACCTCGGCCCGGCGCTGGCAGGCCTTAGCGCGTCGTAGACGTGCGTTGACAGGCCCACACCCGTAAGCCTAAATCCGCCGCAGACGGTCTTCTCCCGGCAAAGGGAGGGGCCAAGAGGGAATGCGGTGCGGGATCGAGAATCCCAATTCCGCGGCTGTCCCCGCAACTGTAAGCGATGAGCCTCGGCCGAAAACCACTGGGATGGTCCCGGGAAGGCGGCAACCAAGGCGATGACCCGCGAGCCAGGAGACCTGCCGTCTGAGACAGATGAATCCGATCGCCTGGCGGGTTTTCCGGGCAAGGAGCCTGATTTGGAGCGCGACAGCAGTTTTCCGGCTGACAGAGCGGACATACCGTCCGACGACGGCGAAGCCTTGGCGGGCGTGACCGTCATCGTCTGCTCGTCCTGCCGCGACGAAACGGGTTCCGATGCCCATCCGCGCGCCGGCGCGCTGCTCGCCGAGGACACGCGCCGGGCTGCTTCCGGCCAGGACATACGCATCCGCACTGTCGAATGCCTCGGCAATTGCAAGCGTCGCCTAAGCGCAGCGCTTCTGCGTGACGGCTGCTGGAGCTACGTCTTCGGCGACCTGACAGCGACCAGCGGCGCCGACCTCGTTGCTGGCGCAAAGCTCTTCGCCACCTCGACCGACGGCCTCATCCCGTGGCGCGGCCGGCCCGATTCCCTGAAGCGCGGCCTTGTTGCCCGCATCCCTCCCTCGACCTGCTGAAGGACTGACCATGACCGCATCCGTCTCCCGAGTTCCCTGCACCGTCGTTACCGGCTTCCTGGGCGCCGGAAAGACGACGCTGATCCGCAACCTGCTCGAGAACGCCAAAGGCAAGCGGCTGGCGATCATCGTCAACGAGTTCGGCGATGTCGGCATCGACGGCGAAATCCTCAAGGGCTGCGGCGTCGATGCCTGCCCGGAGGAAAACATCGTCGAACTGGCCAATGGCTGCATCTGCTGCACCGTCGCCGACGATTTCGTGCCGGCGCTCGACCAGATCCTGTCGCTGACGCCGAAGGTCGACCACATCCTGATCGAAACCTCCGGCCTCGCTCTGCCCAAGCCGCTGGTCCAGGCCTTCCAGTGGCCGAGCGTGAAGAGCCGCGTGACCGTCGATGGTGTCATCGCCGTGGTCGATGGCCCGGCACTGGCCGAAGGCCGCGTCGCCAACGACATGGACGCCCTGCAGGCGCAGCGCGCGCAAGACGAGACGCTCGACCACGACGATCCGGTCGAGGAAGTGTTCGAAGATCAGGTCGCCTGCGCCGACCTGATCATCCTGTCGAAGAGCGACCTGATGGACGCCGCCGGTTCGGCCCGTGCCAACGCCATCATCAACGAACACTCCGCCCGCGCCGTGAAGATCGTGCCGACGTCGCACGGCAAGGTCGATCCCTCCGTGCTGCTGGGGCTTGGTCTTGCCGTGGAGGACGACATCGAGAACCGCAAATCCCATCATGACGGCGCATTCGACCACGAACATGACGACTTCGACACTTTCATTGTCGACATTCCATCGATCGCCAATCCGGACGAGCTCGCAAAACGCGTCGCCGCCGCCGCCGAAGAGGAAAACGTGCTGCGCGTAAAAGGTTTCGTCGAGGTCGGCGGCAAGCCGATGCGGCTTTTGCTGCAGGCCGTCGGGCCGCGCGTCAACCACTACTACGACCGCGCCTGGACGGCCGAGGACGATCGCCGCTCGCGCCTCGTCGTCATCGGCCTGAAGGGGCTGAACCGCCCGGCGATCGAGCGTATCCTCGCCGGCTGAGGCAGACCCGAACCAAGATGCACATCCTCACCACCACATCCGCCTCGCTCGACGATCTCGCCGAGCCTGTCGATCTCAGGCAGACGCCTGCGGATGTCGTGGCGCTGTCCTTCACCGACAGCGATCTCTCGGGGCTCGCGGCTGCATGGAAGGCCGACGCGGAACGATTGCCCTCAATGCGGCTCGCCGCGTTGCGCGATCTCCGCCATCCGATGTCCGTCGACCTCTGGATCGACAGCGTCGCCCGCCATGCCAACGTCATCCTGGTCCGCATTCTCGGCGGCTATGACTGGTGGCGCTACGGCTGCGACCAGCTCGCCGCGGTCGCGCGCGAACGCGGCATCAAGCTGGCGCTGCTGCCCGGCGAAAGCCACGACGAGGACCTGCGGCTGATCGAGGCCTCGACCCTGCCGCGCGCCGAGCTGGACGGATTGCTCGGCTATTTCCGCGAAGGCGGGCCTGCGAATATGACAGCGCTGGTGAAGAGGCTGGCGCGGCTGGCTGGGTCGGATGAGGCGGTTGCCGAGCCGGTCTGCGTCCCGAAGGCTGGGTACTACGAGCCGGGCCTGGGAGTTGTCGAAAAACCAGTCCTATCGAGCGTCGGCGCTCCTTCGCCCCCCTCTCTGTCCTGCCGGACATCTCCCCCTCAAGGGGGGAGATCAGCCGTCACCGACCCCGGCGCCCCTTCTTCAAGGGCGTCAAAAGAGCCATCTGCAACGTCGGCGATTGGCGAAAGCGTCGACGACAGCTCAATCTCCCCCCTTGAGGGGGAGATGTCCGGCAGGACAGAGAGGGGGGCGACGAAACTCGACGCTGACAACCTCAGCACCGCTGTCATCCCCATCCTCTTCTATCGCTCGATGCTGCTCGCCGCCGATGTCGCACCGATCGATGCGCTGGTCGAGGCGTTGCGCTCGCAAGGCATCGCGCCGGTGCCGATCTTCGTTTCGAGCCTCAAGGATCAGGCGTCTCTCGCCTTTGTCGAGAACGCCCTCGCCTCACTGAACCCGGCCGCCATCATCACCGCCACTGCATTCGCCTCCGGCGCCGAACCCGGCGCGGAGACGCTGTTCGACCGTGCCGGCGTGCCGGTCTTCCAGGTCATCGTCGCCACCACGCGCCGCGAGGTCTGGGAGAAAAACCAGCGCGGCCTGGCGCCCGCCGACCTTGCCATGCATGTCGTGCTGCCGGAACTCGACGGCCGCATCCTGGCCGGCGCGATTTCGTTCAAGGGCGAGAGCGAAACCGACCCGGCGCTGGCTTTCCGCGCCTTCGCCAACCGGCCGGAGGCAGGTCGCATCGCGCAGGTCGCCAAGCGCATCGCGGCGTTCATTCGCCTGCGGCGGACCGAGCGGGCCGAGCGCAAGCTGGCGATCCTGATACCGGATTATCCGAGCGCGCCCGGCCGTACCGGCTATGCCGTCGGCCTCGACGTGCCGTCGAGCGTGCTCGCGATGCTGCATGACCTGAAGGAGGAGGGCTATGCGGTTGACGGGATTCCGCAATCGCCGCGGGAACTGCTGGATGCGCTGGAGGTGGGTGGGCAAGGCCTCTCCGTAGAGGCCTACTTCGCCTTTTCGGCCGAACTACCGAGGCCAGCGCACGATGCAATAGAGGCCGCGTGGGGCAAGGCAGAAGGGAAAGGTTCGCGCGAGGCGCCCCCCTCTGTCCTGCCGGACATCTCCCCCACGTGGGGGGAGATTGGCAGTTCCTCCGCCGGCTTTCCCCCTGCGAAGTCGGAGATTGGCGAAATCGACGGCGCGAGCCTGATCTCCCCCCTTGTGGGGGAGATGTCCGGCAGGACAGAGGGGGGCGCGACAGAACGCGAGCCTTCGCGGCTAGCGCACGAAACCCACTTCCCCTTCCGCGCAGCGACCTTCGGTAACGTCACCGTGGCACTCGCCCCCGATCGTGGCCGCTCAGTCGACCGCCGCGCCGACTACCATGACCCCACTTTGCCCCCGCGCCACGACCTGATCGCCTTCGGCCTCTGGCTGCAAAAATCGCTCGGGGTCCACGCCCTCATCCATGTCGGCGCGCACGGCACGCTGGAATGGCTGCCGGGCAAGACGGTCGCGCTCTCCGATATCTGCTTCCCCGAGATCGTCACCGGCGCGCTGCCCGTCATCTATCCCTTCATCGTCTCCAATCCCGGCGAGGCGGCGCAAGCCAAGCGCCGCATCGCCGCCGTCACGCTCGGCCACCTGCCGCCGCCGCTGACTGGTGCGGGCCTCGATGAGAACCAGCAGCGCCTCGAGCGGCTGGTCGACGAATATGCGCAGGCCGACGGGCTCGACCGTCGCCGCCGCGACCGCCTGGCCAGGCTGATCGTCGAGACCGCGCGAAAAACCGGGCTTGCCTCCGAAGCTGGCGTTGCCAGAACCGACGCGCCGGACGAAGCGCTGCGCCGCATCGACGCCTGGCTCTGTGACCTCAAGGATTTCGCCGTCAAGGACGGACTGCACGTCTATGGCCGCGCGCCCGAGGGCGAGGCTGATCCGCTGCGCAGGCAAAGCGCGAAAGCGGAAAAAGCGGCCCTTCTCGCCGCGCTCGATGGCCGCCACATCAAGGCCGGACCGGCCGGCGCGCCGGCGCGCGGCCGCTCCGACGTGCTGCCGACCGGCCGCAACCTGTTCACCGCCGACCCGCGCACCATGCCGACGCCGACCGCCTATGACCTTGGCCAGGCGGCGGCGGAAGAAGTCGTGCGCAGCTACATGCAGTTGCATGGCGACTGGCCGCGCTCGCTGGTCATCGACCTCTGGGGCTCGGCCTCGCTGCGCACGGGCGGCGAGGAGATCGCTCAAGGCCTGGCGCTGATGGGCTGCCGGCCGCAATGGGATGCCGCCACCGGCCGCGTCACCGGCATCGAGGTGCTGCCACCGGCAGCACTTGGCCGGCCGCGCGTCGACGTCACCTGGCGCATTTCCGGCCTGTTCCGCGACATGTTCCCGACCCAGATCGCACTGATCGACGCCGCCGCCACCGCCGTCGCCAGCCGCGACGAGGACGATTCCGAGAACCCGCTCGCCGCGGCGAGCCGCGCCGAGGGCAAGATCGGCCCGCGCATTTTCGGCACCTCGCCCGGCACCTACGGCGCCGGCGTCGAGGATCTTTTGTCCAGCGGCGACTGGGTCGGCCGCGAAGAAATCGGCCGCGCCTATCTCGACGCCACCTCGCATGCCTATGGCGGCGCCGACGGCGAGGCGACTTCCGCGCCCGGCGCCTTCGAGGGCCGCATCGCCGAGGCCGACCTGCTCGTCCACACCGGCGACGATCCCGGCCGCGACATCCTCGAAGGCTCGGCCGACGTTGCCTTCATCGGCGGGTTTTCGGCCGCCTTGGCAGCACTGGGCAAAAATGCCGATGTCATCGTGCTCGACACCACGGACCCGCAAAAGCCGAGGCCGCGCTCGGTGGGCGAAGCGGTGGCCAGAGTGGTCCGCGCCCGCGCCGTCAACCCGCGCTTCATTGCCGGCCAGATGCGCCATGGCCCGCGCGGCGCCTCCGAATTCGCCGAGACCGTCGACCGCCTCGTCGGCTTTGCCGAGACCACGCATGCCATATCGGGCGCGCTGATCGAGGCGGTGCACGATGCCTATCTCGGCGACGCGCACGTTCGCGCCTTCATCCTGCGCGAGAACCCGGCTGCCGCGAAGGTGATCGCGGAACGCTTCCTCTCCGCGCGACGGCGTGGCCTATGGCACCCCTTGCGGAACTCCATCGACGACGATCTCGCCGCGCTGATCGCCGAAGCCCAGCAGGTGGCGGCATGAACGCCTTCTCGCGCCGCGGCGCCTGCCCTGCCCTCAGCGCCCCGATGCAGACCGGCGACGGACTGCTGGTGCGGCTCAATCCGGTCGCTGGAGGACTTACCCCGAAGTCGCTGATCGGACTCGGCGAATCCGCCTTGCGCCACGGCAACGGCATCATGGAAGTGACCGCGCGCGGCAGTTTGCAGATCCGTGGCCTAACGGCGGAAAGCGCGCGCCTGCTGGCGGCGGAGGTGGATGCGCTGGGCATTGCCGTGCGCATCGGCGTGCCGGTCGAGACCGGGCCACTGGCGGGCATAGATCCGCAGGAGGTTGCCGATCCGCGCCCGCTCGCCGAGCGGATCAGGGCGGCCGTCGAAGAGGCCGGGTTGACGCCACGGCTGGGACCGAAGGTGTCGGTGGTTGTCGACGGCGGCGGGCAACTGGCGATGGACGCGGTCACGGCCGACGTAAGGCTGAAGGCGGTGCGGGCCGACGCGGCCGTGCACTGGAGTTTGTCTGTCGTCGGAGACGCGCGCAATGCAATGCCGCTGGCGACGGCCGACGAGGATGCTGCACGCGACATCACTGTGGCGGCACTCAGGATGGTCGCGGAAAAAGGCCGTGAGGCGCATACCCGCGACTTGTCGGAGCGGCAGCTTAATTCACTCGCAAGTTGGCACTCTGTCGCCCCCCTCTCTGTCCTGCCGGACATCTCCCCCTCAAGGGGGGAGATTGGCAGCGTCGACGCCGGCTCCCCATTTTCAACGTTGCAGATTGGCGAAACCATTGGCGAGAGCGTAATCTCCCCCCTTGAGGGGGAGATGTCCGGCAGGACAGAGGGGGGGGCCTCGCGCAAACCTATCGGCCTTTTCCCCTTGGCCGGCGACACTTTTGCTCTCGGTATCGGCCTGCCCTACGGCAGCATGCCGGCACAATCGCTCATCGAACTTGCCACGCAAGCCGCCGGCCTCGGCACCACCGAGATCCGCCTGTCCCCCGGCCGCGCCATGCTCTTCCTTGGCCTCGCCTCAGTCGCCTGCACCTCGCTGCAAACCTCCGCCGCCGCCCTCGGCTTCGTCACCGACGCCGCCGATCCGCGAATTCGCATCGCTGCCTGCCCCGGCACACCGGCCTGCGCCTCTGGCCGCATCGCCACCCGTGCCATCGCCGAAACCATCGCGGCGCAAAACAGCGACCTCCTCGACGCCTCGCTCAGCCTGCACGTTTCCGGCTGCGCCAAAGGCTGCGCGCATCCCGGCTTGGCCGCCCTCACACTGGTCGGCGACGAAAACGGAGCCGGACTTGTCGTTGGCGGGACGGCGAAGGCTCTTCCTGCCGGATACAGGCCGGGCTATGACGCCGCGCGCGGCGTTGGCGGCATCCTTGCAGCGATCCGCGCGCAACGACATCGAGGCGAAACAGCCGCCGCCTGCATGACAAGGCTTGGCGCGGCCGGCATCGCCGACATCTATCGACAGGATTGAGCATGACGGCCTACGACTATATCCATGACGGCACCGCGATCTACGAACGCTCCTTTGCCATCATCCGCGCCGAGGCCGACCTGTCGCGCTTCTCGGACGCCGAGGCCGATGTCGCGATCCGCATGATCCATGCCTGCGGCCAGGTCGAGGCCGCCAGCCATTTTGTTTTCTCGAACGATTTCGTCGGCGCGGCCCGCGCGGCCCTTGCCGCCGGCGCATCGATCTTCTGCGACGCCGAGATGGTTTCGCATGGCGTCACCCGCGCCCGCCTGCCGGCCGGCAACGAGGTGATCTGCACGCTGCGCGATCCGCGTACCGCCGAGATCGCCAGGGAGATCGGCAACACCCGCTCGGCCGCCGCGATCGACCTCTGGGGCGAGCGCATCGCCGGCTCGGTCGTCGCCATCGGCAATGCACCGACGGCGCTTTTCTACCTGCTGGAGAAGCTCCGTGACGGCGGCCCCAAGCCCGCCGCGATCATTGGCATGCCGGTCGGCTTCGTGGGGGCGGCCGAATCGAAGGACGCGCTGGCGGAGAATTCCTATGGCGTGCCCTACGCCATCGTGCGCGGCAGGCTGGGCGGCAGCGCCATGACCGCCGCAGCCCTCAACGCATTGGCGAGGCCCGGCCTGTGAACGCGATTGTAAAAGGCCGCCTCGTCGGCGTCGGCACCGGTCCCGGCGATCCCGAGCTACTGACGCTCAAGGCTGCGCGGGCATTGGCAGAGGCCGACGTCGTCGCCTATTTCGCCAAGCGCGGCAACAACAGCAATGCGCGCGCCATCGTCGAGGCCCGCTTCCGGCCGGACATGATCGAGCTGCCGCTGCTCTATCCGGTGACGACCGAGATCGACAAGGATCACGACGACTATCGCTCGCAGATCGCCGATTTCTACGAGCAGTCGGCGGAGGCGGTCGCGGAACATCTTGCCGCCGGCAGGATGGTGGCCGTGCTGTCGGAAGGCGACCCGCTTTTCTACGGGTCCTACATGCACCTGCATGTGCGCCTCGCGCATCGCTTCCCGACCGAGGTCATCCCCGGGGTCACCGCCATGTCCGGCTGCTGGTCGGCGACCGGCCTGCCTATCGTCCAGGGCGACGACGTGCTGACTGTCCTGCCGGGCACGATGAGCGAGTTCGAGCTGACGCGGCGGCTGGCCGACACCGACGCAGCGGTGATCATGAAGGTCGGCCGCAACCTGCCGAAAATCCGCCGCGCGCTGCAGGCGACCGGCAAGCTTGCCAAAGCCGTCTATGTCGAGCGCGGCACCATGCCGGGCAGCGTCTCGATGCGGCTAGCCGACAAGCCGGACGACAAGGCCCCCTATTTCGCCATCGTGCTGGTCGCCGGCTGGTCCGCCCGTCCCGGTGCTGCCGGAGCCAAGGCATGAGCGGCCGCCTTACCGTCATCGGCCTCGGTCCCGGCAACGCCGATCAGGTCACTCCGGAAGCGAGCCGCGCCGTGTCCGAGGCCAAGTTCTTCTATGGCTACAAGCCCTATGTCGACCGGCTCGAGCTGAGGCCGGACCAGACACGCATCGCATCCGACAACCGGGAGGAGCTTGCCCGCTCCAACGAAGCGCTGGCCAAGGCCGCCGAGGGCCATGACGTCGCCGTCGTCTCCGGCGGCGACCCCGGCGTCTTCGCCATGGCAGCCGCAATCTGCGAGGCGATCGAGGCCGGCCCGACGGAATGGCGCGCGATCGACCTTGCGGTCGTTCCCGGCGTCACCGCCATGCTTGCCGTCGCCGCCCGCATCGGCGCCCCGCTCGGCCACGACTTTTGCGCCATCTCGCTCTCCGACAATCTGAAGCCCTGGGATCTGATCGAGCTGCGCCTGCTGGCCGCCGCCGGCGCCGGCTTCGTCGTCGCGCTCTACAACCCGATCAGCAAGGCGCGCCCCTGGCAGCTCGGGCGGGCCTTCGAATGTTTGAAGGCGATCCTGCCCGGGACCACGCCGGTCATCTTCGGCCGCGCCGCCGGCCGGCCGGACGAGCGTATCGACGTGCATCTGCTCGCCGATGCCGATGCGGAAAAGGCCGACATGGCCACCTGCATCATCATCGGCTCGCCGGAAACCAGGATCATTCGGCGCGGCGACAAGCCGTCGCTGGTCTACACGCCACGCTCGGCAACGGGCTCGAAAAGATGATCGACCTTGGCGGCCAGCTGATCGACGGTGTCGGCCGATGGAACGTCGGGCACGGACGGCCGACGGACCATGATCACATCGATGCCGAGCGCGCGCGCCGCGGCGATCTTGCCGTAGGTCGCCTCGCCGCCGCTGTTCTTGGAAACGATGGCATCGATCCCGTGGCTTTCGAGCAGCGCGCGCTCGTCCGCTTCCGGAAACGGTCCGCGCGCCAGCAGATAGATCGCGTCGGGCAGGGTCAGCTTCGGCTCGACCGGGTCGACGCTGCGAATGAGATAGTGGTGCTGGGGCGCGGCCTCGAAGGCGCCGGCTTCCTGCCTGCCGATCGCCAGGAAGACCCGGCGCGGCGCCGTGCCGAGCGCCGTTGCCGCCTCCGCCACGCTGTCGACCAACGTCCAGCGATCGCCCGCCACGGGCTCCCAGCCGGGACGCCGCAAGGCAAGGATCGGCACGCCGGCTTGCCGGGCAGCTTCAGCGGCGTTCGCCGAGATGCGCGCCGCGTAGGGATGCGTAGCGTCGATCAGCAGGGCCGTGCCGGTTTCCTTGAGATAGGCCGCCAGCCCCTGCGCGCCGCCGAAACCGCCAACGCGCACCGGCACGCCTTGCGCGACAGGGCTTTCGGTGCGGCCGGCCAGCGACAGTGTGACCGCGAGATCGGCGCGCGCGGCGAGCTTTCCCGCCAGCTGCCGGGCTTCCGTGGTGCCGCCGAGGATCAGAATATTCGTCATGAGCACCACGATGCGCAGCGCCGGCGCGGCCCCTCACCCTTACCCTCTCCCCGTAAGGACGGGGAGAGGGTAACGCCGGCGTTGCAACCAGCCCCCTTCTCCCCGTCACTATACGGGGAGAAGGTGCCGGCAGGCGGATGAGCGGCGGCGCGGCATGTCAAAAAACAAGCAGCCAAAACCTCAATGGCTCACCATCGTCGGCATCGGCGAGGACGGTGTAGCGGGTCTCGGCGACGAGGCCAAGCAGCACATAGCGCAAGCCGAATTCATCTTCGGCGGCAAGCGGCACCTCGCGCTCGTCGCATCCTTGGCGACGGGTGAGAGCCGTGCCTGGCCGACACCATTCGACACCGAAATGGGCGATGTCCTGGCACGGGCGGGAAAAAGAACCTGCGTGCTTGCGTCCGGCGACCCGTTCTTCCACGGCGTCGGCGTCACACTGGCGCGCAAGGTGAAACCCGAGCAAATGCGGGTGCTGCCGGCGCCTTCATCGCTGTCTCTGGCGGCAGCCCGGCTGGGCTGGGCGCTGCAGGATGTCGAGGCGATCTCGCTCCACGGCCACGCGATCGACCTGGTCCGCCCCCTCCTCCACCACGGCGCGCGCATCCTTGCGCTGACATCCGACGGCGATGCGCCGGCGGCGATCGCCGGGCTGCTCGACGAACTCGGCTTCGGACCCTCGCGGTTGACCGTCTTCGAAGCGCTCGGCGGCCCCGATGAAGCACGCCGAAGCGCGCGCGCCGACGGCTTCGATCTCAAGAACATCAATCCGCTCAACGTGCTGGCGCTGGACGTTGAATCGACACCGGATGCCCGTGTCCTGCCGCTGGCGTCGGGGCTTGCCGACCACCTGTTCGAGCATGACGGCCAGATCACCAAGCGCGAGATCCGCGCCATGACGCTGTCGGCGCTGGCGCCGCGGCGCGGCGAACTGCTGTGGGACATCGGCGCCGGCTCAGGCTCGGTCGGCATCGAATGGATGCTCGCTCACCCCTCGCTGCGCGCCATCGCCATCGAGGCCGACAAGGAGCGCGCCGTCCGCATCCGCCGTAACGCCTCGCATTGCGGCGTGCCCGGTCTTGTCGTGATCGAGGGCCCGGCGCCCAAGGCCTTCACCGGACTGGAGGCGCCGGACGCCATCTTCATCGGCGGCGGCGGCAGCGACGCCGGCGTGCTGGAGAAAGCCATCAAGGCTTTGCGGACGGGCGGCCGCCTCGTCGCCAATGCCGTGACGCTGGAGATGGAGGGATTGCTCCTCGCCCAACATAACAAGCATGGCGGCGATCTCATCCGCATCGCCATCTCCCGGGCCTCGCCCGTCGGCTCGATGCAAGCCTGGCGGCCGGCCATGCCGGTCACACAGTGGAGCTGGGTCAAGCCATGATGGTCGCGGGCATCGGCAGCCGGAAGGGCGTGACGGTGAGCGACGTGCGCGCCGCCGTGGAGACCGCTCTCGAAGCGCATGGATTGGCAATGACGGCGCTTTCGGCCCTGGCGACCGGTGAAATCAAACGCGACGAGGAAGCGATCTTCCTCGCCGGCAGCGATCTCGCTTTGCCTGTGATCGTCGTCTCGAACGATGCCATGCAAGCCGCATCATCCGGCGCGCTCAGCCACTCCGAGCTTTCGCAGTCGAAGGCCGGCACGCCGTCGGTTTCGGAGGCCTCCGCGCTCGCCGCTGCCGGCAAGGGCGCGAAACTGCTCGGGCCGCGCACGGTGCTCGGTCCTGTCACCTGCGCCATCGCGCTCGGCGGAGATGCCGCATGACCGTTCATTTCATCGGCGCCGGACCGGGCGCGGCCGACCTCATCACTCTGCGCGGCAGCCGGCTGCTGGCCTCCTGCCCTGTGTGCCTCTATGCCGGCTCCATTGTTGCGCCCGAACTGCTCGAACATTGCGCGCCGGGGACAAAGCTGATCGACACCGCGCCGATGTCGCTCGACGAGATCGAGGCCGAATATGTCGCCGCCCACAGGGCCGGCGACGATGTCGCACGCCTGCATTCCGGCGACCTTTCGGTGTGGAGCGCGGTGGCCGAGCAGATCAGGCGTCTGGAGAAGCACGGCATCCCCTACACGCTGACGCCGGGCGTGCCCTCGTTTGCGGCAGCGGCTGCCGCGCTGCGGCGCGAGCTCACCATTCCCGAACTGGCGCAGAGCCTGGTGCTCACGCGCGTCTCCGGCCGCGCCTCGAAGATGCCGCCGGGTGAAACGCTGGCCGGCTTCGGCCGCACCGGCGCCACGCTCGCCATCCACCTCGCCATCCACGCCATCGACCGCATCGTTGCCGAACTGACACCGCACTACGGCTCCGAATGTCCGGTCGCGGTCGTCTTTCGCGCTTCCTGGCCGGACGAGCGCGTGCTGACCGGCACGCTCGGCACCATCGCGGCGCAGCTGGCGGAAAACCCGATGGAACGCACGGCGATCATCTTTGTCGGCAGCGCGCTCGCGGCGCAGGATTTCGGCGAAAGCTCACTTTATGACGCCCACTACCAGCGGCGTTTTCGCGGACGGGACGGATTGTGAACGGCAGCACCAACAGAAACGGACGGGCCACGGTGGAGCAGGCGCTGGCGCGGCTGAACTTCAAGCCGCGTGCGCTGGAGCCCGGCCATGTCTGGCTGGCCGGCGCCGGCCCCGGCGATCCCGGCTGCCTGACGCTCGAAGTGCTGGCCGCGCTCGGGCAATGCGACGCGCTCGTCTACGACGCGCTGGTCTCGCCCGATATCGTCGCGGTCGCCGAAAGCGCCGAGCTCTTCTATGCCGGCAAACGCGGCGGCCAGCCGTCGATGAAGCAGGACGACATCACCGCTTTGCTGGTGCGGCTGGCCCGCGAGGGACGCCGCGTCGTCCGTCTCAAGGGCGGCGACCCCTACATCTTTGGACGCGGCGGCGAAGAGGCTTTGGCGCTGGCGCGGGAGGCTATTCCTTTCCGCGTGCTGTCCGGCCTGACCTCCGGGCTGAGCGCGCTCGCCGCCACCGGCATCCCCGCCACCATGCGCGGCATCAACAAGGCGGTCATCCTGGCCACAGGCCACGCCGCCGGCACCGAGGACGATCTCGACTGGGCGGCGATCGCTCGCACCGGCCAGCCGGTCGTCATCTATATGGGCATGGCCAACCTGCCGCGGATCGCCGCTTCGCTGCTGGAGGGCGGCCTGGCGCCGTCGACGCCGGCAGCGGTGATCGTTTCCGCGACGACGCCGCAGGAGCGTATCGTCGTCGCCACGCTCGCCACCATCGCCGAGGAAGCCGCGGCCGCCGGGCTCGCCTCGCCGGCGCTGATCGTCGTCGGCGGCATCGTCGCCATGCGCGCGGCACTGGCGGGCGAACCATGACGGCGCGCGCCATCATCATCGGCGCGCCGCGCTCGGGTTCGGGCAAGACCAGCGTCACCATCGGCATCCTGCGCGCGCTCGCCCGGCGCGGCCTGAAGGTGCGCGGCGCCAAGTCCGGGCCTGACTACATCGACCCGGGCTTCCACACCGCCGCCACCGGCCTCTCCGGCGTCAACCTCGACAGCTGGGCAATGCCGCCTTCCCTGCTCAATGCGCTGGCCAGGCAAGCGGCTGACGATGCCGACTTCGTCGTCCTCGAAAGCGCCATGGGCCTGTTCGACGGCATTCCCGCCCCAGAAGGCCGCACGGGTTCGGCCGCCGACCTTGCGCGGCTCTACGGCCTGCCGGTGCTGCTCGTGCTCGATGTGTCCGGCCAGTCGACCACGGCGGCCGCCGTTGCCAAGGGTTTTGCAACCTACGACCCGGACGTGCGCATGGCCGGCGTCGTCCTTAACCGGCTCGGCAGCGAGCGCCACCGGCGGCTGTCCGGCGATGCCATCGAGGCGATCGGCCTGCCGGTCGTCGGCGCCATCCTGCGCGATCCCACGCTCAACCTGCCTGAGCGCCATCTCGGCCTCGTCCAGGCCGGCGAGTACGAGAACCTGATGGCGCATCTCGACCGGCTGGCCGACATGGCCGAGAAGTCGCTCGATCTCGACGCCATCATGGCGTTGGCCACGCCGCTGGTGCCGGCGGCTGGCGATTTCGGCGACGCGCTGCCGCCACCCGGACAGCGCATCGCGCTGGCGGAGGACGCCGCCTTCACCTTCGTCTACCCGCACGTCGCCGCCCACTGGCACAAGGCCGGCGCCGAGATCGTTACCTTCTCGCCGCTCGCCGACGAAGCGCCCGACGACAGCTGCGATGTCTGCTGGCTGCCCGGCGGCTATCCCGAGCTTCATGCCGGCAGGCTGGCCGCCGCCACCAACTTCCGGGCCGCAATGGCGCGCTTCGCCGCGACCAAGCCGATCCACGGCGAGTGCGGTGGCTTCATGGTGCTGGGCAAGACTCTTGAGGACGCGGCAGGCGACACGCATCCGATGCTTGGCCTGCTCGGCCATTCGACCAGCTTCGCCAGGCGCAAGATGAACCTCGGCTACCGCGAGGCGCGGCTGCGCGCCGCTTGCCCGCTCGGAGCCGAGGGCACGCTGATCCGCGGCCATGAATTCCACTATGCGCAGATGACGGCCACCGGCAACGACGAGCCGCTGGCCGACCTTGCCGACGGCCAGGGCAATCCGCTCGGCGCCTCCGGCTACCGGCGCGGCCATGTTAGCGGGACGTTCTTCCATGCCATTGCGAGGGGCTAGGGCATGAAGCTCAAGAACTTTCCCCTTTCGCTCCGGCAAGTCCTCGATGACATCGCCCTTTGCCTGGTCTTCTTCACCAGGCTGCCGCTGCCCGTCTTTGATTTTCGCGGACGCAGCCTCGCCGCCGCGATCTGGGCCGCCCCTGTCGCCGGTCTTGCCGTCGGCCTGATCGGCGCGGTCGTCTACGCCACGGCGGAACGGTTCGGCCTTGCCATGGGTCCGGCGGCCGCGCTAGCACTTGCCGCAACATTGCTCACCACCGGCTGCCTGCACGAGGACGGGCTGTCCGATGTCGCCGATGGCTTTGGCGGCGGCAAGTCGCGCGGTGGAAAACTGGAGATCATGCGCGACAGCCGCATCGGCGCCTATGGCGCGTCGGCACTGGCCCTGTCGCTGCTGATCCGCTGGAGCGCGATTTCGGAATTCGCCGACCCGACTCAGGCGCTCCTGGCGCTCATTGCCGCGCACGCCGCCTCGCGCGGATTGCTGGGCGCCTTCATGCATCTCTTGCCCCCGGCGCGGTCCGACGGCCTCTCGGCCGGCGCCGGCAGCGTCTCGGCCGAGGCCGCAATAGTTGGCGCCGTGCTCGGCGCGATACCGCTCCTCCTGCTCGGGCCAGGCGGCGCCATTGTCGCGATCGTCCTGCTTGGTCTGCTGTTTGCCGCGTTCCGCGCCCTTTGCCTCAACCAGATCGACGGCCAGACCGGCGACACGATCGGCGCCCTTCAGCAACTTGGCGAGATCGCAGTCCTGCTCGTCGCTTCCGTATCCCTATCCTGACTCTTTTTCGGAGACTTTGCCCCCATGTCTTTCAAATCGCTTGATGAACTTCGCGCTGCCTGCCTCGATCTGCCGGCCGGCAGCGACACCGCGGCCAATGCCGTCGCCCGCCGCCAGGACACGCTGACCAAGCCGCAAGGCAGCCTCGGCCGGCTGGAAACCATCTCCGCCTGGCTGGGGCGCTGGCAGGGCCGCGACATGCCGAGGCTGGACAAGGTGAAGGTCTTCGTCTTTGCCGGCAATCACGGCGTCACCGCGCAGGGCGTCTCGGCCTTCCCGTCGGAAGTCACCGTACAGATGGTGGCGAATTTCGCCGGCGGCGGCGCCGCCATCAACCAGCTTGCCCGCATCGCCGGCGCCGATCTCGACGTCATTCCGCTCGACCTAGACCATCCGACCGGCGACTTCACCGAAGTGCCGGCGATGGACGAGAAAGCCTTCCTCGCCGCCGTCTCGGCCGGCCATGACGCGGTGACCAAGGATATCGACCTCGTCTGCTTCGGCGAAATGGGCATCGGCAACACCACGCCGGCGGCAGCGATTTCTGCCGCCCTGTTCGGTGGCGGCGCCGAGAAATGGACCGGGCGCGGCACCGGCGTCGACGATGCCGGCCTGAAGCGCAAGGTGACCACGATCGAAGCCGGCCTCAAGCGCCATGCCGACGCGCTGTCCGACCCGCTGAAGATCGCCGCAGCCCTTGGCGGCCGCGAGCTCGCCGCTATCTTCGGCGCCACGCTTGCCGCGCGCCGCAACAATGTGCCGGTCCTGCTCGACGGTTTTGTCTGCACCGCCGCCGCGGCGCCGCTGGCGCGGCTGCACCCGACCGGCCTCGCCCACACCATCGCCGCCCATGTCTCGGCCGAATCCGGCCACCGCCGCCTGCTCGAAGCGCTCGGCCTGCCGCCGCTGCTCGACCTCGGCATGCGGCTCGGCGAAGGGTCCGGCGCCTGCCTTGCCGTCAACATCGTGCGCTCGGCGCTGGAATGCCACGCCCGCATGGCGAGCTTTGCTGAGGCAGGTGTGTCGGAGAAGTGAAAGGAAGGCCGTAGCTGTCCGTTAGGCTTCACCCTTGAAGAAAGGCCGAAATTGATCTGCAATCAGGTTCACGTACCAAACGAGTTGTTCAACCGTTTGCTCGAAAGGCAGCCAACCGCCATCGACTGAGACCATCAATCTCGCTTCGATTGCCCATTGTCCAGTTGCCGACTTAATCGGGCAATTCGTCCTATACTCCAGGACGACCAGGCCAGGCCGGAGAGGATCTACCGCGACTGACGTATCAGGGGGAACGTTGGCCGAAGCGTCCTCTTCCGAGTAGAACTCGACGGTGTGACTGTGATCCTGCTTAACCTGCCCGAGCAAAGCCACCGCCGGAACCCGGTGTTTATCTGTATTGCTCAACTTCTGAAGCACTAGGAGCGGATCATCGGAAGGTTTGCCATCATCACCAATCTCTGGATGCTTCCCTCTCTGAAACGGTTGGACCTCGGTAATTTTCTCTGCAGCTTGTGGCGGCATCTGCGACAAGCAGTTTGTAATCCTTTTGTCGGAAAACGTAGCCTCGCTTTCGTGAATGGGAAAGTGTATCGCGCCGGGCACAGTAGGAGGGTCTAGCTTGACCCTTGCTAACGCGAAAGCGAGGTTGTCGAGCGCCGAGCGCAGCATGTGAACGAGTTCGCTCAAATCGAGGCATGCATCATCTAGCGACTTGAAGTGCGGTATGTCGTCGACGATCAGACGAAAACCCCTGCGCTCGGGCAAAAGCTCGGTATGACTCGCGACGTCATGGCCCAACTTCTTCGATATTTCGAGCAAGCTCTTGGCACGCAGAGTCGCTCTGTCGAGTTTGAGCTGCACAGGCAGTAAGAGCGAATCCATAGCTTGCCCAATCCATGAGAGTCTTGTTGGGCTTCATTTAACGCACTGCGGTCGCTGGTAGCCAGAGACGCGGCTGGAGTAGAGCTCGCGCGCATTCGCTTAGGTCTTTGAAGAAAAATTTGGTGGGTGTGCACAGGATCGAACTGTGGACCCGCTGATTAAGAGTCAGCTGCTCTACCAACTGAGCTACACACCCACACGGCCGGTAAAACCCAGCGTTGGCGGGCATATAGCCGCCGATTCCCGGGATGTCTAGCCCTGCCGGGATCATTTCCCGACAAATCGCCTAAGTGCCGCACCCATCAGACAAAAAGCTTGCCTTCCGCCACCTTGACAGCATGTCCGCCGATGCGGGCGGCGGCCAGTTTGCCGCCATCGACATTGAGCTCGAGGCGGATTCGCGACGGCCGTCCCATCTCCAGCCCCTGCTCGATCCAGAGCTGCGAAATGCCGTCGGTCGGGCCGTCGAAATGCATGATGGCGCCGGCAAAGGCGGCCGCGGCCGAGCCGGTCGCCGGGTCCTCATAGGAGGGGCTGCCGGGCACAATCATGCGCACATGGAAGGCGCTCTCGTGGTTGACCGTCTCGCGGCAATAGACATAGGGGCTGGCGAAGGCCCATTCGCTCTTGCGCGGCGCCAGTTCCGACCAGGCCTGGTTGTCCAGCCGGATCTGGCCCGCCGCCTTCAGGTCGGCGACCGGAATGGTCACGTAGGGCACGCCGGCCGACCAGAACGAGACCCGGTGATTCTCGAAGCCGATCTCATGCGGTCCAAGGCCAAGCGCGGCGCCGATCGCTTCCGCGTCGGCGGAGAGCTCCAGCGGCTCCGGCAGCTTCGCCAGGTCGAACTCGGCGAAGGTGGCGCCGTCATGCTTGCTCACCGCGCAGCGCACCGGGCCGATATTCTCCTCGAGCACGAAGATGCCGGCGGTCTCGCCGGCCAGATCGGCAAGCGCGATCGCCGAACCGACGGTCGGATGGCCGGCGAACGGCATTTCATAGTCGGGCGTGAAGATGCGGATGCGGGCGCGGTGCTTGGCGTTGTCGGGCGGCAGCACGAACACCGTTTCGGACAGATTGAATTCGCGCGCGATGGCCTGCATTGCCGCAGTGTCCAGCCCCTTGCTGTCCAGGACGACAGCCAGCGGATTGCCGGCCAGCCGCTCGGTCGTGAAGACATCGTAGAGCAAGTAGTTCCGGGTCTGCATTCTTGCCTCAATCCCAACATGGGCGAAATTTAATTTGTAATTCGAACCACAAAGCCTGATCTGTGCACAGATAGGGACATTGCGCGTTATAGGGGTCCAGCGTGGACCAGATTGTCAATCCGCCAAAGACGGAATCGGATTCCGCCATCGAGACGGCGCTTGGCCTCGACCATCAGGGCCTGCGCAGAACACGCCGTCGCGGCTGGCTCTATGCCCTGTTGGCGCTGACCGCCGTTGCCGCCGCTTTTGCCGGCTACCAATTGTATTCAGCTTCTCCAGCCAGGATTGATTATACCACGGTGCCGGCCACAGTCGCCGACCTCACCGTCCAGGTCTCGGCCACCGGCACGCTGCAGCCCCTCACCCAGGTCGACATCTCCAGCGAGCTTTCGGGCGTCGTCCGATCGGTCGCGGTCGAGGAGAATCAACGGGTCAAGAAAGGCGACGTGCTGGCGACGCTCGACACCGCCAAGCTCGAAGTTCAGATCGAGCGCGCCGAAGCGTCGGCCAGGGCGGCCGCGGCCAGTGTCGAGGACGCCACGGTGACGCTGAAGGAGAACGAGAACGCGCTGACACGCGCGAACGAGCTCACCAAGCGCGGCATGGCGACCGACCAGTCGCTCGAGGCGGCGACCGCGACGCGCGACCGCGCCAAGGCTGCGCGAGACAGCGCCGAGGCCAACCTTGCCATCGCCAATGCCGACCTCAAGGCGCAGCAGACCGATCTCGCCAAGAGCACGATCTACGCGCCGATCGACGGCATCGTGCTGACCCGTTCGGTCGACCCCGGCCAGACGGTCGCCTCCTCGCTGCAGGCGCCGGTGCTGTTCATCATTGCCGCCGACCTGAGGAACATGGAACTGCAGGCTGCGGTCGACGAGGCCGATATCGGCTCGGTCAAGCCCGGCCAGCATGCCCGCTTCACCGTCGATGCCTTTCCGGAGCGGCCCTTCGACGCCGAGATCCGCGACATCTCTTATGCCTCTGTCACCACCGATGGCGTCGTCACCTACAATGCTCGGCTGGAGGTCGACAACGGCGAGCTGCTGCTCCGACCCGGCATGACCGCCACCGTCTCGGTCGTCACCAGGCAGGCCAAGGGCGTGCTCACCGTGCCAGCCACCGCCTTCCGCTACCGGCCGGCGCCGCCGGTCGCCCGCACATGGAGCCTGCGCGACCTGTTCACCGGCCGCATGGGCCGCCCCGGCCGTCAGCGCGACGCGGCGCCGAGACCGACCGACGGCTCGCGCACGCTCTATGTGCTGGAAAACGGCCGGCCGCACGCGGTCAACGTCAGGGTCGGTTCCACCGACGGCGAGCTGACCGAGATCACGTCCGGCCTCGACGAGGGCGCGCAGGTCATCACCGGCTCGCAGCTGCGGAACTGACGCCGTGTCAGGCTCCACGCTGATTGCCTTCGACAAGGTCTGGAAAAGCTACGGCCAGGGCGAGGCCCGTGTGCACGCGCTGGCCGGCGTCGATCTCGCCATCCGCAAGGGTGAATTCGTCGCCATCATGGGGCCGTCGGGTTCCGGCAAGTCGACGGCGATGAACATCATCGGCTGCCTCGACACGCCGACGGCCGGGACCTACAGTTTCGAGGGCATCGATGCCGGCCGGCTCGACCGCAACCGCCGCGCCATGCTGCGCAACCTCTATGTCGGCTTCGTCTTCCAGGGCTACAATTTGCTGCCGCGCACCACGGCGGCCGAGAATGTCGAGCTGCCGCTGATCTATCGCGGCGTCGCCGCGCGCCAGCGTCGCCAGCTTGCCATGCAGGCACTGGCCGAGGTCGGCCTTGTCGGGCGCGAGCACCACACGCCGGCCGAACTCTCGGGCGGCCAGCAGCAGCGGGTGGCGATCGCGCGCGCCATCGTCACCAGGCCGACGCTGCTCGTCGCCGACGAGCCGACCGGCAATCTCGACACCGCCCGCACGCACGAGATCATGGAGCTGTTGACGCGGCTCAACGCCGGGCTTGGCCTCACCATCGTCATGGTCACCCACGAGGCCGACGTGGCGGCCTATGCCGAGCGCACGATCCGCTTCCTCGACGGCCATGTCGCGTCCGACTCCAACAAACTGGAGGCGGCCCAATGATCTGGGAGACAGTTCGCCTTTCGCTGATCTCGATCCGGCGAAACGTGCTGCGCTCGTTCCTGACCTTGCTCGGCATTGTCATCGGCGTCGCCGCCGTCATCGCCATGCTGACCATCGGCTCCGGCACCACCCAGAAGGTCAAGTCCGACATTTCCAAGCTCGGCAGCAATTTGCTCGTCGTCCGCTCCGGCCGCCCGGCCGGGCCAGGCGGACCGGGCGGGCTCGACCAGGTCGTTCGTCCGCTTGCCGACAAGGACCTTGCCGCGCTCGTCAAGCATCTCGACGGCGCGCGCGCCATCTCGCCCGCCTCGCAAAAGCAGGTCCGCGTCATCTTCGGCACCGAAAGCGTGACATCGGGCGTCACCGGCACCGACAGCGCCTATCTCGACGCGCGCGACTGGAAGCTGGTCTCGGGGCGTCCGTTCAGCGATTCCGAGACCCGCGCCGGCGCCGGGGTCTGCCTGGTCGGCGAGACGGTGCGCCAGCAATTCTTCGGCGCCGGCGATCCGGAAGGAGAGACCATCCGCGTCAACCGCACCTCCTGCAAGATCATCGGCCTCTTGGAACCCAAGGGCTACACCGGCTTCGGCCAGGACCAGGACAATGTCGTGCTGATGCCGCTTGCCGCCTACCAGCGCCGCATCGCCGGCAACCGCGACATCGATTCCATCTACATCGCCGCCGACGACCGCACACCGACAACCGAACTGCAGCCGCGCGTCGAGGACATCCTGCGCGACACGCGCCGCGTCACGCCCGACCGCGATGACGATTTCTCGATCCGCGACATGACACAGATCGCCGACGCCATGGCCAGTGCTACCACCACCATGACCGGCATGCTGGGCGCCGTCGCCGGCGTCAGCCTGCTGGTCGGCGGCATCGGCATCATGAACATCATGTTGGTCTCGGTCACCGAACGCACGCGCGAGATCGGCATCAGGCTGGCGATCGGCGCGCATGAGAAGCACATTCTCATCCAGTTCCTGGTCGAGGCGACGGTGCTGTCGCTGTTCGGCGGCATCATCGGCATCCTGATCGGGCTCTCGCTCGCCGCCATCGCCTCGGTGGCGCTGACCATTCCCTTCGCGCCGAGCCCGGCGGTCATCCTGCTCGCCGTCGGCTTTTCCGCGCTGATCGGCATGGTGTTCGGCTTCTTCCCGGCGCTGCGCGGCGCCAGGCTCGACCCGATCGACGCGCTCAGGCACGAGTGAAGTCGGCGCGGGAAAACGCTCTCGCCTGCCTCTGTCGCCGCGCATCCTGCAATGCTACTGCTGTGACCTTTGGCGCATGGGGGAGATACGAATGAGCAAGAAGGCGCGGCTGGTCCTGACGCTGGCGATCATCGAGGCCGGCCTGGCTGGCCTGTGGTGGTATCTCGCCAGCTACGGCCTCCAGAATCCCGATCGCGTCGCCGCGAATTTCCAGGAGGTCGTCGGCCAGACGATGGGAATGGCGATGGGCGCGCTGCTTGGCCTCGGCGTGATCCTGTTCTTCGTCGCCGCCCGCAACGACCGTAAGGCATTGCCGGATAAGGGACAGCGCTGACCACCACCAAGAGCGGCCCTCTCAGAACGGAAGCCGCGCGTTCTCCTTGACCTCCTTCATGACGAAGAAGGTCCGGGTTTGCCGAACGCCCGGCAGCGCGATCAGCTTCTGCCCGTGCAGCTTGTTGAAATCCGCCATGTCGCGGACCCGTATCTTCAACAGATAGTCGAAGTCGCCGGCCACCAGATTGCAGTCGAGGACCTCCTTGAGCTTCAGCACGGCCTCCTCGAAAGCGGCGAAGCTTTCGGGCGTCGAGCGGTCGAGCACGACGCCGACCATCACCAGCGCGCCAAGGCCGACCGTAGCGGGGGCGATCTCCGCCCTGACTCCGGTGATATAGCCCTCCTCGAACAGGCGCTGCGTGCGCCGGTGGCAGGTGGCAGCGCTGACGTTCACGCGGGCCGCCAGTTCGGCATTGGTCAACCGTCCCTCGGCCTGAAGGGCGCGCAGGATTTTGACGTCGATGCGATCCAGAGTTTCGGCGGAAGATTCTTCCATTTCTGCTGCCCTCTTCGAATGGTTAGGCCAATCATATCGCTGATTTGCGGGAGATGTGAAAAATCCGCCCGCAAGTTCGAGAGCACCTTTCGAGCCACTGCGCCTATGATCGCTTCATGAAAATCACCAGAAGCGGAGACAGAACGATGTCACTTCTCGCCAAGTTTGTACGCTATCCGCTGACCTTCGGCCCGACACCGATCGAGCATCTGCCGCGGCTGAGCGCTGCGCTGGGCGGCAAGGTGCAGGTCTACGCAAAGCGCGACGATTGCAATTCCGGGCTGGCGATGGGCGGAAACAAATTGCGAAAGCTCGAATACATCGTGCCGGATGCTCTTCGGTCCGGCGCCGACACACTGGTGTCGATCGGCGGCGTCCAGTCGAACCATACGCGGATGGTCGCCGCGACGGCTGCCAAGATCGGCATGAAATGCGTGGTGATCCAGGAGAAATGGGTGCCTCACTACGACGCGGTCTACGACCGGGTCGGCAACATCCTGATGACACGCCTGATGGGCGCCGACAGCCGGCTGGTCGACGACGGTTTCGACATCGGCATCCGCAAAAGCTGGGAGGACGCCATCCAGTCGGTGAAGGATGCCGGCGGCAAGCCCTATCCGATCCCGGCCGGCGCCTCGGTGCACAAGTTCGGCGGGCTGGGCTATGTCGGCTTCGCCGAGGAGGTGGCCCGGCAGGAAGCCGAGCTCGGCTTTGCCTTCGACTACATCATCGTCTGCGTCGTGACCGGCTCGACGCAGGCCGGCATGATCGTCGGCTTCGCCGCGCAAAACCGTGCCGACCGGGTGATCGGCATCGACGCCTCCGGCACGCTCGACCAGACCCGCGCCCAGGTCCGCCGCATCGTCGACGACACCGCCGCCCTCGTCGGGCTCGGCCGCGCCGTCCGCGACGACGAGATCGTCATCAACCCCGACTATGCCTATCCCGCCTATGGCGTTCCGTCGGACGCCACGAACGACGCGATCCGGCTGGCGGCCCGCACCGAGGCCATGATCACCGATCCGGTCTACGAGGGAAAGTCGATGCAGGGCCTGATCGACCTGACCAGGAAGGGCTTCTTCCCCGAGGGCTCGCGAATTCTCTACGCGCATCTCGGCGGCGCGCCGGCCATCAACGGCTACAGCTATTACTATAAGGACGACGGCGGCTCCCGGAAAAGCATGCCGGACGAGGCGCTGCCGCCGATCTTCCCATGAGGCATTACAGGACTTCGTCGCCGCCCGCGAAATGCCATTCGATCAGCGGCTTCATATGTCCCATCAGCCCGTCCGGCAGGTCGGTGGCATCGCGGATGACGACGGGACCTTCGATCTCCGGTTCCGCCTCCGTGGCGACGAAGGCGCTGATGCGCCGCGCGATCTCGTCGGCTGGCTCGCTGACCCGATAGCGGCGGAAGATCACCGTGCCGCTCGGCGTCGACAGCGCGTGATAACGCCGGCCGCGTTCGGCGCCAGACAGGTCGATCGCAGTCTCCTCGCGCACTTCGCGGATCATGTTGAAGTCGACATCGACGAGGCCGTCGCGGAAATCGATCGGCTCGAACGAGCCGGCGGCGAAGTAGACGCGGCCGGCATTGACGGTATGCGCGCCCATGCGGATCGCCACCAGCGCATTGTCGCCGGCGACCAGCATGGCATGCGCATAGGCATGCTCGGCGCCGCTCGCCTCGCGCTTCTTCCGCCACAGCATGAAGGTCGAATACTTCACCGCATGGCAGCGGCCGACGAGCCCGCCGTCGCGATAGGCGAGCGCCGAGAGCAACACCACCGTGCCGTCGAACAGCGCTGGGTTTGCCCCCATCTCGCGCCGCCAGTTCTCGGCGATCGCCTCGGCGTTGTCGCGTTCGAACGGATGCGGGCCGGGGTCGAGCCGGACATCGACCTTGTCGACCGGCAGGATGACGTTGCGTGGGAGGTCGAAGCTCATCTTACTCGGAGGTGTGTTGAGATCCGGCTCAGGCCATGTCCAGGGCGATCACCACCGGGCAATGGTCGGAGGCCTTCGGCCGGTCCCAGCCGGCGCGCGGGAAGCGCTCGACCTCCTGGCCCGCCGGAAAGATGGTGCGCCAGGGCTGGCCGTTGCGGACGATGTCGGGAACGGCGGTCGCGTTCTTCGCCGCCAGCCCCTTCGACAGCAGGATATAGTCGAGCTGGCAGAGGTGCCGCTCTTCCGGACCGCGCGTGTGGTAAAAGCTCCAGCGGTCCATCTCCGGCCGTCGCTCGACAACGTTTTCGCAGAAGCCGCCGGCGGTCAGCACGTTAATGCAGGACTGGCTCTCGTCGATCACCTGGAAGCGGAAGCCGTCGACGCTGTCGCCCTCGATCTTCACCCGCTGCCGGTAGTCGTTCATGTCGCCGCAGATCGCCCAGCGCTTGTCGGCGGCGTGATCCTTGCCGAAGCGCTCCTCGATGATGCGGCGCACCGCCTGCGCCTCGGCGATGCGCAGCGGCATGGTCGCCTCGCGTCCGTCGAGGCCGTTGCGCGGCGACCCCATCGACTTGAAGTGGACGAGATAAAGCGTCAGCGGTACGCCGCCGACCTTCAGGTCGACCTCGAGGCAGTCGCGCCGGAAGATGCGCTCGATGGCCTGATAGCCGAGTGTCGCCAGTTCCGGCGTGAACAGGCCGAATTGCTCGAAGGTGACGTGGGCGTGGCTGGTCATGCGCACGAATTCGATCGGCTGGCCCTCGGCCGTCTCGCTGCGCATCATCACGGCAACGTCGATGCCGCGTGAATCATTGCCGGCCGTGGTGTATTTCTGCCGGTAGCCCTGCCCGACCATCTTGAACAGATAGCCATATTCGAAGGCCTTCAGCGCCTCGATATTGTCGACTTCCTGCATGCAGATGATGTCGGCACGGGTGGCGGCGATCGCCAGCGCGGTGAGCTGGCGAGTGTCGTCGGACTGGGAAATGGCGCGCGCCTGCTCGAGCATCTTGTACTCGGCCTCGCTCTGGATATCGAACAGCGCCAGCGTGCGATCCTCGTTGAGCTGGTTGCGGTAGCCGGAAAAATCGAACCTGTTCATCAGGTTCTCGACATTGAAGGTGGCAAGGCGCAGCGACATGGCCGTGACCTTTGCCCAGAACTCCCGATGAAGACAAGGGCCTCCCATGCGCCCGTCATGGTTGACGGAACCTTTCCGTTCATCCGCCGTTCAGACGGCAAGTTCCATAAATGGGCCTCTTCCCGGGGTATTCTGGGCGTGGGGCCTGAAATCTTCGGAGTGTGCAATGAAAACGCTCTTTTTGTCTTCGTTGAGATCCGGTCTGCTGACGCTGGGTCTTGTGGCGGGCGTGACGGCGCCGTCGCTGGCCGGTCCGATCCTTGAGCCAGACCTGTCCGTCCCGTCCAACCTGGCGGCGCCGGGCATCACGCCCGTCCGCGACGAGTGGGCCGGCGGCAATGACCGGCAACTCAACAATCAGGAATGGCGCTGGCGTAACCGCGACGGCCGCTGGCGGTCCGGCAATTTCCGCGAGCGCAATTTCTCCCGCAACTGGGATGGTGACAATAACTGGAACGGCGACGACTGGCGCTGGAGACGCCACCATCACCGCCGCCATTTCCGAGATTCCGATGCCGCAATTCTTGGTCTTGGCCTGGGTCTCGGCCTTGGCAGCCTGTACTACAACAACGGCTACTACAACAACGGCTACTACGCTCAGCCCCGGCGGATCTACCGGACGCAGCGTCTCTCAAGCGCGCATGTCCAGTGGTGCTACGACCGCTACCGCTCGTACCGGGCATGGGACAACACGTTCCAGCCCTATAACGGCCCGCGCCAGCAGTGCTGGTCGCCCTATAGCTGAGCGGCAAGGAATCGAAGAATGCTCGAACGGCGCCGCGCCTCGCGGCGCCGTTTTTGCCTGGGCAGCGGCATGACGCCATCGGCGCTAACGCGCTGTTCATCAGGCGGGTCTATCACATAGGCTGACCGGATCGCCCGGCAGCGGAAAGCCATGGCCGAGGACGAAAACAGGGACAAGCGCAGGCAGCGCGTGCTGAAGGGCGCGTCGATCCTGACCGGCATCGCCAATTCGGAAGTCAAATGCACGCTGCGCAACATGCATGCCGGCGGTGCCGAACTGAAAGTCCCGATCGAGGCGCGCGTGCCCGACGAATTCCTGCTCTACGTGCCGACCGACGGCATCGGCTACAAGGCCGTGGTGCGCTGGCGCCGCGACGGCCGCATCGGCGTCGAGTTCACCGGCACCGAACCGAAGCCGCACTGGCACTACGGCTGAAGCGGGCTCTTTTCCACCGCGAACTCATCCGCTTAACGAAAAGCCGGCGGATTGCTCCGCCGGCTCGGTGTTTCTCGACCGGAAGCTTGATGACAATTCGCCCTGCCGAGTCAGCTGGTGCGGGTTGCGAGAACCGGAGCGGATATTGAAGTCCGCGCGCACCGGAAGCGCAGAAACCCGCGGCAGATGGCCGGCAGGGTAGAATTGGCACCGCGCGTCCGCAGGGCGAAGCCCGAGGACGCGCAATGCAAAGACCGTGGATCGCCTCAGTTCTTTGCCTTGTCGACCAGCTTGTTCTTGGCGATCCACGGCATCATCGCGCGCAGCTTCGCACCGACCTCTTCGATCTGGTGGCTGTCGTTGTTGCGGCGGATGCCCTTGAAGCGCGCCAGGCCGGCCCGGTATTCCTGCATCCATTCCGAGGTGAACTTGCCGGTCTGGATATCCTTCAGCACGCGCTTCATCTCGGCCTTGGTCTCGGCGGTGATGATGCGTGGACCCGAGACATATTCGCCCCATTCGGCGGTGTTCGAAATCGAGTAGTTCATGTTGGCGATGCCGCCTTCATAGATCAGGTCGACGATCAGCTTGACCTCGTGCAGGCACTCGAAATAGGCCATTTCCGGCGCGTAGCCGGCTTCCACCAGCGTCTCGAAGCCGGCGCGGATCAGCTCGACCAGGCCGCCGCAGAGCACCACCTGCTCGCCGAACAGGTCGGTCTCGCATTCCTCGCGGAAATTGGTCTCGATGATGCCGGAGCGGCCGCCGCCGACGCCGCAGGCGTAGGAGAGCGCCAGATCGAGCGCATTGCCGGAAGCATCATGGTTGACGGCCACCAGGCACGGCACGCCGCCGCCCTTCTGGTATTCGCCACGCACGGTGTGGCCCGGACCCTTCGGCGCAATCATGACGACGTCCACGGTCGACTTCGGCTCGATCAGGCCGAAATGCACGTTGAGGCCGTGCGCAAAGGCAATCGCCGCGCCATCGCGGATGTTCGGCGCGATCTCGTTCTTGTAGATGTCGGCCTGCAATTCATCCGGCGTCGCCATCATCATCAGGTCGGCCCATTTGGCGGCGTCCGCGACGGTCAACACCTTGAGCCCGTCGGCCTCGACCTTCTTGGCGGTCGCCGAGCCGGCCTTAAGACCGATGGCGATGTCCTTGACACCGGACTCCTTGAGGTTGAGCGCATGCGCCCGGCCCTGGCTGCCATAGCCGATGATGGCGACCTTCTTGCCCTTGATGAGGTTGAGATCGGCGTCACGATCGTAATAGACACGCATTTTCGTCTTCCTTCCCGTTTTGAAGATCAGAGGCCTTGCGGCCGGTTGTTTGCTCCATGGAGAGCGAGAAACTGCTGCGTCGCACGGGCGGCATCGCCACCGATCGTCGCCTCAGTCAATTCCAGCCGGTCGCCGAGCAGAAGCCTCATCTGCACATCGCGGGCGACCAGCCCGAAAAAGGTGCGGAATGCCGTTTCGGCATCCGCGAAATCCAGCAATCCGGCCTCGCGTCCCGCTTCCAGCACCGGCTTCAAGCGCCTGGCGAGCGCGAAACGTCCATTCTGCAGCACTATGGCGCCGAGGTCATCCTTGCCGGAACCGGCATGGCCGACGGCTACCCGGTTCAGCGCGATCGAGGTGTCGCTCGAAATCACCTTGAGCCAGTCCGAGGCGAAGCGTTCGAGGCTCGCCGTCAGCGAGGCGATGTCGAGGCCCTTGCGGTCGACGGGCGCCACGCGAACCTTGGAGGCCTGCCACTGCACCGTCGCCGTCAGCAGCCCGTCGCGGTCACCGAACCATTTGTAGAGCGTTTCCTTGGAGCAGCTTGCCCGCCGCGCCACCGCGGTCATGGTCAGGCTGTCGCCCTCCTCGACCAGCAGGCGAAGGGCGGCGTCGAGAACGGCCTGCTGCCGCTCCGTCAGCGCTTCGCTGCTGTCGATCTCGGCGCCGGCCTGCAACACGTTTCTTTCTCGCCTGATGAAAGGTCACGCCCGTTCTTGGTGGCGTACCGTACGTTACGGTTCGGCATATTGCGCAATCCTGCTGCCGACGCAAGGACAAAATGGAGAAAATCATTTTGGTATCCAGATGCAGCGCGCAACCCGCCAGGTCTTGGCTGGCTCAGTCGCCGGCAGGCGGATCGCGCAACCTGCCGAGCAGGGTGGCCAGTGTCTCAAGGTCCTCGACCGGAAGCCTGGCGCCCACCAGCTCGGCGATCGACCGCCCGTAGGCGGCCCACATGCGGCGGCGGGTCTCGCGCCCGCTGCCGGTGATGCGGATGGTCTGGCCGCGGCCGTCATCCGCGACCGGCAGCTTCTCGATCAGGCCATCGGCCTCGAGCCGGGCCAGCAGCCGCGAGATGTTGTATTGCGCAAACAAGGTCCGCTCGATGAGCTGGAACGGCCGCAGCCCGCCCTCGCCCGCTTCGGCAAGCTCGTGCAGCACGTCGTACCAGGCGAGCGGCGGCAGGCCGTTCTCCTTTAGCGCATCCTCGACCTTTTCCATGAGCTGGCGCGAAACGCGCATCAGGCGCGCCCAGGCCTTTATGGCGGCGGGTGAAGGCGATGTCTTCGTCATGTGCGCAGCCTAAGCGATAGATGCAATTGCATCAAGCTTGACGTTCGATGCATTTGCATCCATATCAATGCAACTGCATCTATATGGAGTCATCGGATGAAACACGAAATCTGCAAGGTCACCGGGGAAAGTGAGACCAGCAAGCTGACCCTCGTCAGCCATCACCTCTGCCCCTATGTGCAACGCGCGGCGATTGCCCTTGCCGAGAAGGGCGTGCCGTTCGAGCGCGTCATGATCGATCTCGCCGACAAGCCGGCCTGGTTCAGGGCGAGATCGCCGCTCGGCAAGGTGCCGCTGCTCAGCGTCGATCGCGACGGCGAAGAGACGGTGATTTTCGAGTCCGCCGTCATCCTCGAATTCCTCGAGGAAACCGAGGCCAATCCGCTACACCCAGCCGATCCGCTGACACGCGCCCGGCACCGCGCCTGGATCGAGTTCGGCTCGGCCACGCTGAACGCCATCGGCCGCTTCTTTGCCGCCTCCAGCGAGGCCGCCTTCACCGCCGAGAGCAAAGGCCTGTCGGCGATGTTCGATCGGCTCGAAGCGGAACTAGCAGGCCGCACCAGCCCCGGCCCCTGGTTCGCCGGCGAGCGTTTTTCTCTGGTCGACGCCGTCTATGGCCCGATCTTCCGCTATTTCGACGTCTTCGACGAGATCGGCGATTTCGGCATCCTCGGTGGAAAGCCCCTTGTCCAGGCGTGGCGCCGTGCATTGAGCGGACGGCAGTCGGTGAAGGACGCGGTCGATCCTGATTATCCGCAGCGCCTCGAGGCTTTCCTGCGGGCCAAGGCTTCCCATCTCTCGGAACTCATCCGGCAGCGCGATCAGGCCACCCCGCTTCCTGAAGCCCGATACGCCTGAACGGGTCGACCACCGTTCCG
The DNA here is from genome assembly GCF_004791545.1 of Mesorhizobium sp. M4B.F.Ca.ET.214.01.1.1. Taxonomy (NCBI): domain Bacteria; kingdom Pseudomonadati; phylum Pseudomonadota; class Alphaproteobacteria; order Hyphomicrobiales; family Phyllobacteriaceae; genus Mesorhizobium; species Mesorhizobium sp. M4B.F.Ca.ET.214.01.1.1. The sequence continues at coordinate 302,074 of NZ_SRUX01000005.1, read as the reverse complement.
GCCACCATCGAAGCCAGCAACTGTGGCGCCGGTGGGATTTTGGCGATCGTCGCCACCAGGCGGTCGCGGATGAACGGCAGCGCCACGGAATCGGACTGATAGAACGGCGTGAAGGCCAGCGACAGCGCCTGGAAGATGCGCACGTGCCAGCGCCGCGCCTTTGCGTAGCCCTCCAGCGCCGCATCGACGCTGCCCGCCCGCGCAAGCGCATGGCTGAGCGCCGCCGCGTCGAGCAGCGCCATGTTCGCCCCCTGGCCGAGCTGCGGGCTGGTCGAATGGGCCGCGTCGCCGATCACCGCCAGCCGCCGACCGATGGGCTGCCTCATCGTGTGATGGCCATAGCGCGCCAGCGACAGTTGCTCGAAACTCTCGATCTGGTCGGTGAAGGCGGCGCACTCCGGCCACAGCGAGACCACCCTCGCCTTCCAGGCATCGAGCCCCGCGGCGCGGACGCTCTCGGCATCCGCCGGCTTCAGGCTCCAGAAGAAGGCCGCCATCCGTTCGGCGCCTGGCTCGGGCCGGCCGATCGGCAGCACGCCGATCATCACGCTCGCTTTGTCATAGCGCTGCAGCAGCGCGTTCTCGTCAAAGCCCTCGTCCTTCCAGCCGAGCGAGGCCCAGAACGCGCCATAGGCGAGCGGCCGCGCCTCGGCCGGATCGTTCAGGCCTTGGCGCAGCTTCGAGCGCGCGCCACTGGCGTCGACGACCAGATCGAACGACCCTGCCTTGCGTCCCTTGCCGCAAACCAGCAGCACCTTTTCGCCAGCTTCCAGCGCTTCGACCTCGACATTGGTCTCGATCGCGATCGCTTCGCGCCGGGCGGCGCGGAACAGCACGCCGAACAGCGCCGCCCGATGCACCGCCAGCCCGAAGCGGCCGCCGCGTTGGGCATCGTAGCGGACGTCGAGCACCGTGCGGCCGCTTCTGGCGTCGGCGCCGTGCAGGCGATCGATGCGGCTGCCCAGCGAAAGGATGTCGCCGAGCAGGCCGAGTTCGGCCAGCACGCTGAGCCCGGTCGGCTGCAGGATCAGCCCGGAACCGACCGGCTTCGGCTCATCGAACCGCTCGAAGATAGTGACCCGGTGCCCTGCCCGCTTGAGATAGAGCGCGGTGGCCAGCCCGGCCGGCCCGGCGCCGGCAATCGCGATGTGCAGAGATTTTTGCATTGCCCGCCCAACCCGAGGTGGCCGGACAATCCTTCAGCGGCATGGCTAAATCAAGCCACCGCGCCGTCGCAGCGTGGGTCAGGCCTGCGCGGCGTCGAATGCGGCTCGCGCCTCGCGCACCGCGTCATGGTTGAGTTCCGCCCACTGGACGAGCTGATACAGGGGCACGAACATCGAACGGCCGAGATCGGTCAGGCTGTATTCGACGCTTGGCGGCTTGGTTGGGAACACCTCGCGATGGACGTAGCCGTCGCGCTGCAATTCGTGCAGCGTCTGGGTCAGCATGCGCTGCGAGATGTCGGGAACCAGCCGCCGCAGTTCACCGAAGCGATAAGGCTTTTCCGCAAGCGCCGTCACCAGCAACGGGCTCCATTTGCCGTTCATGCCTTGCATGACGTCGCGAACCGGGCAATCGGCGAAATTGGCGCCGTTCGTCATCGCCTTGTAGATCTCGATCTTCGATTTCAGATTGACGATCTTGCCGTCCATCGCTGGTTCCCTGCGTGTGCCTACGTCCCGGAAAACTGCCTTCTTTACGGGGAGCGGTCAATTCCTAATTTAGTGCTGGTCTCTTTTTGAGACCATCAAAGAGCACCCGCCGCTTCGGCGCAAAATCAGGATCTCCCCATGAGCGAAACCCTTCTCGTCACCGGCGCCTCCGGCCAGCTTGGCCGCAGCGTCCTGCGCCACCTGCTCGACGCGCAAAAGATTGCGCCGGCACGCATCATCGCCACCACGCGCAATCCCGAAAGCCTCGCCGATCTGGCGGCGCTCGGCATCACCGTCAGGGCGGCCGACTTCAACGACCAGGCCTCGCTGGAAGAGGCTTTCAAGGGCGCCGACCGCGTGCTGATCATCTCCACCGGCGACCTCGACCTCAAGAGCGACCGGCGCCTGAAGCAGCATCAGGCGGCGGTGGCCGCAGCCAAGGCGGCCGGCGTCTCCCACCTGCTCTACACCTCGATGCCCAATCCGGAGCCGGGTTCGCCGGTGCTGTTTGCCGGCGATCACTACGGCACCGAACAGGCGATCAAGGCGAGCGGGATCGCCTACACGATCTTCCGCAACGGCTGGTACCAGGAGAACCTGTTCCTGGCGCTGCCGCACGCAATTGCCTCGGGCAAGTGGTATACGTCGGCGGGCGAAGGGCGCATCGCCCATGGCGCGCGCGACGACATGGCCGCCGCGATTGCCGCCGGCCTCGCCTCCGGCTCGACCGACAGCCGGATCCACACGCTGACCGGCCCCCAAGCCTATACGACGACAGAGATCGCCGCCCTCGTCAGCGAGGTCACCGGCAAACCGCTGGAAGTCATTCAGCTGCCCGACGAGGCCCTGACCGAAGGCGTGAAGGCGGCCGGCGTTCCCGAGGAATTCGCCCGCGTCATCGTTTCCTTCGACGCCAACACCCGCTCCGGCCGCATCTCCATGGTGACGGACGCGATCGAGACGCTGTCGGGACGCAAGCCGAAGTCGCTGAAGCAGTTCCTCGAAGCCAACAAGGCCGCGTTCGCCGGCTAGAGCGACGCATTCTGTGCGAAGGCCGTGCCGTGCGGCACGGCCTTTTGCTCCGCTGTCAGATGGCGACTTGCGTGCCGATCTCCACCACGCGCCCCGTCGGAATCTGGAAATACTCCGTGGCATCGGCTGCCGTGCGCGCCAGGCCGATGAACAGCCTGTCCTGCCACACCGGCATGCCGGAATTGGGCGAAGCTTTCAGCGAGCGCCGCGACAGGAAGAACGACGTCGTCATGATGTCGAACTTCCAGCCCTGCTTGCGGCAGATCGCCAGCGCGCGCGGGATGTTCGGCTGCTCCATATAGCCGAAGGTCAGCGTCACCCGCATGAACAGCTCGTTGACCGTCTCCATCTTGACGCGGTCGCTGTCGGGCACCACCGGCTGCGGCGCCGTCACCACCGACAGGATGACGTTCTGCTCGTGCAGCACCTTGTAGTGTTTCAGGCTGTGCATCAGCGCGGTCGGCGCGCTCAAGGGATCGCTGGTCAGGAACACGGCCGTGCCGGACACCAATTGCGGCTTCTTCTTCAGCAAATTACCGGCCAGGAAATCGAGCGGGATCTCGTTGCGGCGGGTCTTGTCGAACAGGTAGCGGCTGCCCCGCACCCAGGTCCACATGGCCAGGATGATCGTGAAGGCCACCGCCAGCGACGCCCAGCCGCCCTCGAACACCTTGACGATGTTGGAGGCGAAGAAGCCGACGTCGATGAAGGCGAACAGCGCCGTCATCGACACCGCCACCCAAAGCTGCCATTTCCAGATGCGCGTCATGACGACATAGAGCAGCACCGTCGTCACCAGCATGTTGCCGGTCACCGAGATGCCGTAGGCCGAGGCGAGCTTGCTGGATTCGCCGAAACCGACCACCAAGAGCATCACCACCAGCGCCAGCAGCAGATTGACGCGCGGCATGTAGATCTGGCCGGACTGCTTTTCCGACGTGTGCAGGATCTCGAGCCTCGGCAGCATGTTGAGCTGCACCGCCTGCCTGGTCAGCGAAAAGGCGCCGGAGATCACCGCCTGGCTGGCGATCACGGTGGCGGCGGTCGCCAGCACCACCATCGGGATCAGCGTCCAGCCCTGGTTCATCTCGAAGAAGGGATGGCCAACGGTGCCGCCATTGGCGAGCACGAAGGCGCCTTGGCCGACATAGTTGAGCAGCAGGCAGGGAAACACGATCGACAGCCAGGCGAGCACGATCGGCTTGCGCCCGAAATGGCCGAGGTCGGCATAGAGCGCCTCGGCGCCGGTGACGGCGAGGAAGATGGCGCCGATAGTGACGAAGGCCACATCTGGCGAATTGATCAGGAAGGCGACGATGTAATGCGGGCTGACCGCCAGGAGGATTTCGGGGTCGGCGATGATGTGGTTGAGGCCGGACAGGCCGATCGCCAGGAACCAGACCGCCGTGATTGGGCCGAAGATCAGCGCGACGCCGCCGGTGCCGAAGCGCTGCACCGAAAACAGGATCGCCAGGATGACCAGCGTCAGCGGCACCACATAGGGTTGGAACGTCGGCGTGACGACATTCATGCCTTCGACCGCCGAAAGCACAGAGATCGCCGGCGTGATCACCGCATCGCCGAAAAACAATGAAGCGCCGACGATGCCAATTCCGAGGATGATTGCCGAGCGCGTCGGGAAACTGCCGCGCGCCAGCGCCATCAGCGACAGCACGCCGCCCTCGCCGCGGTTATCGGCGCGCAGCACGAAGTTGATGTATTTGATGGTGACGATGATGGTCAGCGACCAGATGATCAGCGACAGCACGCCGAGGATGTCGCCGCGATCGGCGACGTTGCCGCCGGACGACGCCACCAAAGCTTCGCGGAAGGCGTAGATCGGGCTGGTGCCGATGTCGCCATAGACCACCCCGAGCGCGCCAAGCATCAACACCTTGGTGCTGTGCTGCTCGATTTCGGGATGGCTCGATTGGTCGACGGGTTCTGCCTCACTACCAGTGTTGGCAAGGGCCATAAACGACACTCCGATAAACGCGCGGTGCTCTACGCTTGCTGCGATGCAATATCAAGTGCCGTCACGTTATGGCTTCCATGTCGGCAACGCGGGGCTCGCCTTCCTACCAACCGCAAGCTCCGAGAAACCGTCCCACCGTGCCGGCCATGCCATACTCCAACGCATCGGCTGTCAACCCGTGTCCGATCGACACTTCCGCCAATGCCGGAACGCGCCTGGCCAGCGCCGGCAGATTGGCCACCGTGAGGTCGTGCCCGGCATTGACCTGCAGCCCGGCGGCAAATGCCGCATCAGCGGTTTTTCCCAATCTTTCCAGCTCCTTGGCCGCCTTGGCGGAATCGGAATGGCAGCTACCGTAGGGACCTGTATAGAGCTCGATACGGTCGGCGCCGGTGTCGCGCGCGGCATTGATGCCGCCCGGATCCGGATCGGAGAACAGGGACACGCGGAAGCCGCCTTTCTTCAGTCGCTTGACGATCGGAGTGAGGAACGCCGCGTCGGCGATGAAGTTCCAGCCATGGTCCGAGGTTGCCTGGCTCGGATCGTCCGGAACCAGCGTCACCTGGTCGGGCTGATGCTTTTCGACAAGCGCCAGGAACTCCTCGGTGGGGTGGCCTTCGATGTTGAATTCCGCCTTCGGGAACTCGTCGTCGATCAGCGCCCTGATCTCGGGCAGGTCGGTGCGCCGCGTGTGCCGCTCGTCGGGTCGCGGATGCACGGTCAGTCCATGCGCGCCCGCCGCAAGCGCGATACGCCCGAGCCTTATGACGCTCGGCCACGGCAGGTCGCGGCGATTGCGCAGCATGGCGATGGCGTTGAGGTTTACGGAAAGCTTGGCGGGCATGGCTTCGGCTCGGGCTCCTCTGGGCGCCCGATTGGGCGCCGCCGCGTTTGAATTGCGCGCATCTATAGCGTCTTTGACGGGAACAGACAGAGGGTTTCGGGTGTTCCAGGGGTACGACCCAACATTGAGCAGGAGGAAAGTGCCCGTGAACTTCCTCGAGTCCGTTCCGGCAATCCGGCGCGTCGACACCGACCGCGACACCCTGTTCGCCGTCGATGTGGTCGGCCATGTCACGCCAGCCGATGCGGAAAACCTGTTCGGCCTGCTCGAGGCGGCCTATGCGCTGCACGCCAAGATCGACGTGCTGGTGCGCATGGTCGACCACGAGGGCGTCGACTGGGCCGATGTGTCGGATGAAACCGTCAAGCAGGGCACGGCCCACGCGCTCGAGCATGTCCGCCGCTGCGCCGCGGTCGGCAAGCCCGACTGGGTGCCTTACGCGCAAGGCTTCTTCGCCGCGCCCCTGCCCTTCGAGCTCCGGCATTTCGAAGCGCAAGACGAGGCGGATGCCTGGCGCTGGCTCGGCGCCAGGCCCGTCGAACGTCGCTGAGGCCGGATCGGCCTATCTGACCACGGTCAGCCGCTCGGCCGCGCGTGTGATGGCGGTATAGAGCCAGCGCTGGCGGGTTTCCTTGAACGCCCAGCTTTCGTCGAACAGCACGACGTCGTTCCATTGCGAGCCCTGCGCCTTGTGCACGGTCAGCGCATAGCCATAGTCGAAATCGTCGAAACGTTTCTTCTGCTGCCAGGGGATCTCGGCGTCGGGGTCCTCGAACGCCGCCTTGAGCAGCTTGATCTTGGCGACGCCGCGGTCCGGATCGTCCTCTTCCGGCGAGACCAGCAGGTTGATGCCGGGCTTCACCGTCTCGCGCGACGAGGTCATCACCTTCCACAGCGAGCCGTTGAGCAGGCCCTTGGCGGGGTCGTTGCGCAGGCAGACCAGCTTGTCGCCGGCCTGCGGGAAATCGGCATTGAACCCCTTCAGTTCGCGCAGCCGCTGGTTATAGCGCCGCCGCGTGCGGTTGGTGCCGACCAGCACCTGATCCGCCTTCAGCACCAGCTCCTGGTTGACGTCTTCCTTGCCGATGACCTGCGCCGAGCCGTAGTCGCCGCGCATGAATTCGCGGCCCTCGCGCACGTCGAGCGCCAGCCGGATGATCGGATTGTCGCGCGCCTGGCGATGGATCTCGGTGAGCAGCACGTCCGGCTCGTGCTCGGTGAAGAAGCCGCCGCCCGAGATCGGCGGCAGCTGCGCCGGATCGCCAAGCACCAGGATCGGCGTCCCGAAGCTCATCAGGTCCCGGCCGAGCTGCTCGTCGACCATCGAGCACTCGTCGATGACGACGAGCTTGGCGCGCGCGATCGGGCTTTGCCGGTTGAGCGAGAAGGTCGGCGAGATCGAGGTCTTGCCGGTCACCTCGTCCGAGACCGATTCCTCGCCCTTCGGCCTGTAGATCAGCGAATGGATGGTGCGGGCGTTGACCGCGCCCTTGGAGCGCAGCACCTGCGCCGCCTTGCCGGTGAAGGCGGCGAACTGCACCTGGCCGTCGACATGCTCGGCGAAATAGCGCGCCAGCGTCGTCTTGCCGGTGCCGGCATAGCCAAATAGCCGGAAGATCTGCGGCCGGCCGTCTTTCAGCCAGCGCGCGACTGCCTTCAACGCCTCATCCTGTTGGGGAGAGAATTCCATCAGCTGGAAAGACCGGATTCGCAAGCGAAAGACAAGATCGGCTGCCGACAACTACTGTCAGCGGCGGCGGCCGTTACCCACCACTGGCTCGGCAGGCTATCAGGCGACAATGAGAACGTAAAGAGAACAGATGCCGATTTCAATCAGTGTGCCTACACACCCGGCCCGCCACGGCCTGCGCTAAGCCCAGGATCGTTCTCGAGCAGGATCGGCTTGCCGTGCGGTGTGGCGTGCGCGGCGCGCTCCCAGGCGGCGGCAAGTCGATCGACATCGCTCCTGCCGGCAACGCCCTTGGCTGACAGCAGGCTTTCCAGCGCCGCCAGCCAGTGCTCGTAATAGTCATGCCTGTCCGCTGCCGCATCCGGCCTCTTCACTTCGGCGGACAGCGCATCGGCCCATTCGCTCCAGGAAAACAGACCTTTGTCGTGCAGCGCCACGGTCATGGCGAAGGCCTCGGCCTGCCACGGCTCGGCGAAGACCGGCTCGTCGAAGTCCGCCGGGAGGTCTTCACGCCGGCTCAAGATAGCTCTCCCAGGCGTCGATCGACACGGTCAGCGTCGGGTCGGCGCCCTCGCCCCAGACCTCGGTGCCGTCGAAGACCACCGTATAGAGCCATTGCGGGTTCTCGCCTTTCCCATGCGCATTGCTGTCGGGGAAGACAAAGCCCTCGCGCACGACCTCGACGGTGCCTTGCCTGCCGCGTGCGTAGCGCGGCAGCCGCGTGTGCCCGGTCGGATTGAAATTCTTCATGAGCACCCGGTCGCCGGCCCTGAACCGCGCCGGCGTGGCGACCGGCCGGTTGCACGGGCCGCCCCTGGCCAGCGCTGCCGGGACGTTTTCCGCCTTCAGCACTCTCTTGGGAGCAGCTGCCGGATCGACCGCCCGGCCCTCGGCCAGATCGCGGTCGCTGACGAAGCCATGCCGTTTGAGCAGCACTTCCAGCGCCTTGATCCAGATCTGGTAGTAGCTCGATGAATAGTAATCGGCCGGATGCAGCGATTCCCGCGCATGCCGGCTTTCGTCGATGTTCCAGGCGCCCATGGCGCCGGCGGTGAGCGTCACGCCGAGTGCCCGCCTTTCCCAGCCGGCATGGAAATAGGGCTCGTCCGTTTCGGGCGCGACCGGCCCAAAGCCCATCTGCCCGCCGAGATCCTGCGGCCCGTTCATGCCGGCTCCCCCGTCATGCCGGCGCCTTTGCCAGTGCGGTGCCGATCATCGCATCGCGGCTCACCAGCTCGGCCAGTTGCTCCTCGCTCCAGCCCTCAGTGCCCTCCGGCCGCATCGGCACCACCAGATAGCGCAGCTCCGCCGTCGAATCCCAGACGCGGATCTTCTTGTCCGCCGGCAGGGTCAGGCCGAATTCCGCCAGCACGCCGCGCGGATCGATCACCGCCCGCGAGCGATAGGGCGGCGCCTTGTACCAGACCGGCGGCAGGCCGAGCACCGTCCACGGATAGCAGGAGCACAGCGTGCAGACGACGAGGTTGTGCGTCTCCTCGCTGTTGAAGACGGCCTGCATGTGCTCGCCCTGCCTGCCGGTATAGCCCAGCGATTCGATCGCCGCCGTCGCATCGCGCCTCAGCCAGTCGGCATAGGCCGGATCGGTCCAGGCCTTGGCCACCACCCGGGCCCCGTTGCGCGGGCCGATCTTGGTCTCGTAGGTGTCGACGATGACGTCGATCGCGGCCGGATCGATCAGGCCTTTCTGGGTCAGGATCGTTTCCAGCGCGCGCACGCGCGCCGCGAACGGATCGAGCTCGTTGTCATGGTCATGATCATGCGACATGAGCTCAGACTAGAACCGCCGACATGTGGCCGCAAGCATGACGGCTTGGGCCAGCAAGCGGCGGTCGAGCTATTCGGCCGCGGCTTTCTGGAGCTGGATGACCCGGCCTTCTTCCGGATCGAACAGCGACGGTTGCTCCGCACTTTCGACCGCATGCAGCGCCGGCCGGCCCTTCTTCAAGGAGAAGCCGAGCAGCCAGCCGGAAAAATTCTCGAAATAGACGTAGATCACCGGCGTGACGAAGAGCGTCAGCGCCTGCGAGGCGAGCAGGCCGCCGACCACCGCGACGCCGAGCGGCTGGCGCAGTTCGGCGCTGGCGCCGGTGCCGAGCGCAATCGGAAACGTGCCCATCAGCGCCGCCAGCGTCGTCATCATGATCGGCCGGAAACGCATCAGGCAGGCCTTGTGGATGGACTCCACCGCCGACATGCCCTCGCGCCTGAGCTCCAGCGCCACGTCGACCATCATGATGCCGTTCTTCTTGACGATGCCGATCAGCATCAGGATGCCGATCACCGCGATCACCGAAATATCCATGCCGGCAACACGCAGTGCAACCACCGCCCCCAGCACCGCCGACGGCAGGCCGGTGAGGATGGTGAGCGGATGGATGAAGCTCTCGTAGAGCATGCCGAGCACGATATAGATGGTCAGGATCGCGCCGCCGATCAGCAGCCCCTGGTTGGCGAGCGAATCCTGGAAGGTCTTGGCGGTGCCGGCAAAGCTGGTGCCGATCGTTGTCGGCATGCCGACCTGCTCCTTGAGCTGGTCGATGCGGGTCACGCTGTCGCCCAGCGCCACGCCCGGCGGCAGATTGTAGGAAATCGTCACCGCCGGAAGCTGGCCGAGCTGGTTGACGGTGAGCGCGCCGGCTGTGCGGTCGACATGGGCGAAGGCGCCAAGCGGCACCAGGCTGCCGCTCGCCGTCCGCACCTGGATGGCAAGCATGCGCTCGGGCGACCATTCGATCTTCGGGTCGAGCTCGGTGATCACTGCATAGCTGTCGGCCGAGCCGAAGATCGTCGAGACCTGATCGGTGCCGAAGCCGCCATAGAGGGCCGAGCGCAGCGTATCGGTATCGATGCCGAGCTGGGCGGCCTTGTCGCGGTCCACCACCAACGACGCCTGTAGGGCATTGTTCTGCAGGTCGCTGGTGACATCGGCGAAGAAATTGTGGTCCGCCGCCATCGCGTCATTCAGCTTCTGTGCCCAGATATCGGTCTGGCCAGTATCGAGGCCTTGAACCACGAGCTGGTAGGCGCTGGCCGACGACCGCGAACCCAGCCTCAGGTTCTGCACCGGCTGCATATAGGTCTCGATGCCGGCCACGCCTGCCAGTTGCTTGCGCAGATCCGAGAGCACCTTTTCGATGTCCGGGCGCTTGTCCTTGTCCTTGAGCTGCACGAACAACTGGCCCTGGTTGAGCGCATTGTTGCCGCTGCCCGCCGACCACGCCACATGATCGACATAGGGCGAATGGGAGAAGACGCTGGCCACCTGGCCCTGCAGCTTCGCCATGGCGTCGAACGAGATGTCCTGGCGGGCGACCGTCGTCACCGATATCTGGCCGATGTCCTCTTGCGGGAAGAAGCCCTTCGGCGAGACCTCGATCAGCCAGACCGACGCCGCAGCGGTGCCGATGAAGACCAGGAACACCAGGAAGGTGTGGCGCAGGCAGAAGCTCAGCAGCCAGTCGTAGCAGCGTGTGACGAAGTCATGCCGGTGGCCGCCTCCATGGGCTTCCCTCTCCGCCTTCGAGACCGAAAGCAGGCGCGAGCAGAGCATCGGCGTCAGCGTCAGCGAGACGAACATCGACGCCAGGATGGCGACGGTCACCACGACCGCGAACTCGTTGAAGATGCGGCCGATGACGCCGCCCATCAACAGCACGGGAATGAACACCGCCACCAGCGAGATCGAGATCGAGATGATGGTGAATCCGATTTCGCGCGCGCCCTTCAGCGACGCGTCGAACGCCGAGAGCCCGTCTTCCTCCATGTGCCGGAAGATGTTTTCGAGCATGACGATGGCGTCGTCGACGACCAGGCCGACGGCGAGCGTCAGTCCCATCAGCGAGATGTTGTCGATGGAAAAGCCGAACAGGAACATCGCGCCGAGCGTGGCGATCAGCGAGATCGGCACCGCGACGGCCGGGATGATCGTCGCGGTGACGCGGCGCAGGAAGACGAAGATCACCATCACCACAAGCGCGATCGTCAAAAGCAGCGTGAACTGCACGTCGTCGACGGCCTGGCGGATCGAGGTCGAGCGGTCGTTGAGCAGCTTGATCGAGGCGGCGCCCGGCATCTGGTCCTGAAAGGACGGCAGCATCGCCTTGACCTTGTCGACGACGTCGACCGTGTTGGCGTCCGGCTGGCGCTGCACGGCCATGATGATGGCGCGGGTGCCGTCATACCAGCTCGCTGTCGTCGTGGTCTGAACCGAATCGACGACGCGGGTCACATCGCCCAGCCGTACCGGGTGACCGTCTTTGGTGGCGATGATTAGATTCGCGAAACCCGCCGCGTTGTTAAGCTGAGTATTGGCGGTGATGGTCAATTGCTGCTTGTCGTTCTGCAGCACGCCGAGCGGCGTGTTGCTGTTGGCCGACGCCACCGCCGCCTGCAACTGGTCGATCGAGATGCCGCGCGCGGCGAGCGCCGTCGGGTCGATCTGGATGCGCACGGCGTATTTCTGCTGGCCGTAGATCGAAACCTGCGCCACGCCGTCGATGGTCGACAGCGAGGGCGAGATGACGTTCTCGGCGAAGGCATCGAGATCGGTCAGCGGGACCGTGTCGCTGACCAGCGACATCAACAGGATCGGAGCGTCGGCCGGATTGACCTTGCGATAGCTCGGCGGCGCCGTCATCTCGGGCGGCAGCGACCTTTGCGTGCGCGCGATCGCCGCCTGCACATCCGCGGCCGCGGCGTCGATGTCGCGGTTGAGCACGAACTGGATGGCGATCGAGGTCTGGCCGAGCGAATTGGTGGTCGAGATGGAATCGATGCCGGCGATCGTGGCGAACTGCTTGATCAGCGGCGTCGCGACGGACGTCGCCATGGTCTCCGGCGAAGCGCCGGCCAGCTGGGCGGAGACGTTGACCACCGGAAACTCGGCGCTGGGCAGCGCCGCAACCGGCAGAAACTTGTAGGCGAACAATCCGCCCAGCACGAGGGCGAACGACATCAGAAGCGTGGCGACGGGCCTGCGAATGCAGAATTCGGAGATCATTGGCTGGCCTCGCCCGCCTTGCCGGCTTGCGCGACCTTGGGTGCGCCCTGAGCGCCGCCCTTGGCGGCCGCCTTGCCCTCATGCACGGCCGCGCCGTCCTTCAACCTGGTCTGGCCCTCGACGACCACCTTCTCCCCACCCTTGAGGCCCTGGCTGATGGCGCTGTTGTCGCCTTCGGTCAGCGCCACCTGGACGGGGCGCATCTCCACCGTATTGTCCGGCTTGACTACGTAGACGAACGGCCCCTTCTGGCTGGGCTGCACCGCGACGGTCGGAACCGAGGTCATTTGCGGCATCGTGCCGGCGTCGAGCACGACGTTCACATACTGGCCGGGCCACAGCGAAAGATCCGGGTTCGGTACGCTCGCCCGAGTGGCGATAGTGCCGGAGGCGGTGTCGACGCTGGAATCGACGAAGTCGAGCGTGCCCTTGCCGATCGGCGTCGGATCGCCGTCCTTGGTCAGCGTCACGTCGCCTTGCTGCGGGTCGGCCAGCGCCTTGTGCAGCAGGGCGAGGTTGCTCTCCGGCAGGGTGAAATTCACCTGCAGCGGATCCATCTGCGTGATCGTCACCAGCGGGGTCGAGCTGCTGCTGTTGCCGTTGCTGGTGGTGACGAGATCGCCGACCGAGACATTGACGGCCCCCAGCCTGCCCGAGATCGGCGCCGAGATCGACGCGTAGCTCAACTGCACGGTATCGGCGTCGATGGTGGCCTTGTCGGCATCGATGGTCGCGGCTGCCGCCTTCTGCGCCGCCAGCGCCTGATCGTAGGTCTGCTGCGTGCCGGCCTGCTTGGCGACGAGGTCCTTGGCGCGCTGCAGGTCGGCCTGGGCGCTGACCAGCATGGCCTGGTCCTTGACCAGCGTCGCCTGGTCTTTTGCGAGCTGCGCCTTCAGCGCCCGGTCATCCAGTGAAATGAGAAGATCGCCGGCCTTGACCATCTGCCCGTCCTTGACCGCGATCGAGACGATCTGGCTGGAGACGCGGGCGTTGATGGCAACCACCTCCGGCGAGGACACGAAGCCGATGGCATAGCGGCGGATGGGAAAATCGGCGGTGGTGGCGGCCGCGGAAACGATCGAGGCCGAATGCGAGCCACCGCCGCCGCCCTTTGCATTGTCCGGTGCCTTGGCCGTCTTTTCCGTGCCGTTGCTGGCGGCCTGCTGGCCCGAAATCAGTTGCTGGACTTTGCCCAGCGCCGTCGGCGAAAGGTAGAGACCGGCCCCGGCAACGCAGGCCAGCGCAATCACCGCAAAGACGATTTTTCCGCGCATCGACAACAAGCCCTCTCACGCGACACGCCGGATCCGGTGGTCTATTTTTGCTCGATCCGCGGCGCCTTGCCGCGAATTTCGCCGAAATAGATAGGACAAGGCTTTGGCGGAAAAGGGCCAAAACACGGCATTACGAAGATTTAATGTGCAGTGCACAATAAGGAGGCAACCCGACCCATGGGCCGGGACCGCGACCTGAGATCTGTTGAGATTCAGGTCAGGCCGAGTCGAAAACGTTGATTTCCGAGAACCGGAGCGGAGCGTACCTTTGGATAGGTGAGCACCGGAAGCGCAGGAAAGCGCCGTTTGCAGGCCGGCCGCACCTGAATATCGACAGATCTTAACGCAGCATCGGCCACAGCGTCGCCGCCAGCAGCGCACCCATGGCGATGTTGAACCACTTCAGCCGCACCGGATCCGACAGGAACCCGCGCAGCGCCGTGCCGAAGCCCGCCCACACCGAGACGCTCGGCAGGTTGACGATGGTGAAGGCGACCGAGATCAGCACCACCGACAGGAACGGGTGCTCCGCATTGGCATAGACGGCCATGGCGGTAATCGCCATCACCCAGGCCTTGGGATTGACCCACTGGAACGCCGCCGCATCGATGAAGCGCATCGGTCGCGCTTCCATCTCGCCCTTGCTGCTCAGCGAACGCGACATGGCGATCTTCCAGGCGAGATAAAGCAGATAGACGCCGCCGGCGACCTTCAGCGCCGTATGCAGCACCGGAAACGCCGTCAGCACTGCGCCCAGCCCGAAGCCGACGGCAAGCAGCAGCACCAGAAATCCGATGCTGATGCCGAGCATGTGCGGAACGGTCCTGACGATGCCGAAATTGACGCCGGAAGCCAGCAGCATGAGGTTGTTCGGCCCCGGCGTGATCGAGGTGACGAAGGCGTAGACCAGGAGCGCAAGGAACGTTTCAAGCGGCATGACGTCCTCCCACACAAGTCATCGCGTCGAATAGGTCAGTATAATTGTCCTTTTATACCGGGCGCGCAAAGGCCACCCTGGAGCATCAACCGGGCCAGACGGTCAGGACGGAAATGACGACCTGCCGGCGCTTCGGCGCCGGCCTACTACATGCCCTGCGGGCCGCGGTTCATCGCCGCCACGCCGGTGCGGCAGATCTCTACCAGGCCGAGCGGCTTCATGATGGCGATGAACTGGTCGAGCTTGGAGCCCTTGCCGGTGATCTCGAAGATGAAATGCTCTGTGTTGGCGTCGATGACGCTGGCTCGGAAGGCATCGGCAAGACGCAACGCCTCGACGCGGCTGTCGCCGGTGCCGGCGACCTTGACCAGCGCCAGCTCGCGCTCCAGCGGCCGCTCCTGGCCAAGCTCGTGCGAGCGCACGGTGAGGTCGACCACACGGTGCACCGGCACGATGCGCTCGAGCTGGTGCTTGATCTGCTCCAGCACATGCGGCGTGCCGCGCGTCACGATGGTGATGCGCGACAGATGCTTCTCGTGCTCGGTCTCCGAGACGGTCAGGCTCTCAATGTTGTAGCCGCGGCCGGAGAAAAGGCCGATGACCCGGGCAAGCACGCCCGGCTCGTTGTCGACCAGCACGGAGAGCGTGTGGTTCTCCGGCTTTTCCGTTTCCTTGGCGATGAAATAGGCGGAGCCGGTCGGTTGGAGCTGTGCGTTCATGGGGTGAATCTCGATTTCAACTCTTGGATCTAATTCTCTGTTTGCGCACGGCTTCCTTAGACCAGCCCTGCCTTGGCTCGTCGCCTACACCAGTTCCCTGCCTTTGGCGTCGATGGCATTGGCCACCGCCTCGTCGGTCGCCTCGTCGGGGAGCAGCATCTCGTTATGCGCCTTGCCCGAGGGGATCATCGGGAAGCAGTTGGCCAAAGTCGCCACGCGGCAGTCGAACAGCACCGGCTTCTTCACCGCGATCATTTCCTTGATCGCGTCGTCGAGTTCGTCCGGCTTGTCGCAGCGTATGCCGTGGCCGCCATAGGCCTCGGCCAGCTTGACGAAGTCCGGCATTGCCTCGGTGTAGGAATGCGACAGCCGGTTGCCGTGCAACAGCTGCTGCCACTGCCTGACCATGCCCATATACTGGTTGTTGAGGATGAAGATCTTGATCGGCGCTTCGTACTGCACCGCCGTGCTCATCTCCTGCATCGTCATCTGCACCGAGGCATCGCCGGCGATGTCGATGACCAGCGCATTGGGATGCGCGATCTGCACGCCGAGCGCTGCCGGCAGGCCGTAGCCCATCGTGCCCAGCCCGCCCGACGTCATCCAGCGGTTCGGCTTCTCGAAATGATAGTGCTGCGCCGCCCACATCTGGTGCTGGCCGACCTCGGTGGTGATGTAGGTGTCCATGTCCTTGGTCAGCGCATAGAGCCGCTGGATGGCGTATTGCGGCATGATCACGTCGGCGTTCGGCTTGTAGGCCAGCGAGTCGCGCGCCCGCCATTTGGCGATCTGCTCCCACCACGGGTAGAGCGCCTTCTTGTCGGCCTTGGCGGTCGCCCGCCACAGCCGCACCAGATCCTCCAGCACCCGGCCGACATCGCCGAGGATCGGCACGTCGGTATGAACGTTCTTGTTGATCGACGACGGATCGATGTCGATGTGGATCTTCTTCGAGTTCGGCGAGAACGCGTTGAGCCGCCCGGTGATGCGGTCGTCGAAGCGCGCGCCGATGCAGATCATCACGTCGCAATCGTGCATGGCCATGTTGGCCTCGTAGGTGCCGTGCATGCCGAGCATGCCCACCCAGTTCTTGCCGGAAGCCGGATAGGCGCCGAGCCCCATCAGCGTCGAGGTGATCGGGAAGCCGGTGAGATCGACCAGTTCGCGCAGCAGATGGCTCGCCTCCGGACCGGAATTGATGACGCCGCCTCCCGAATAGATGATCGGCTTCTTTGCGCTGGCCATCAGCTCGACCGCTGCCTTGACCTTCTCCAGGTCGCCCTGGACCTTCGGCTGGTAGCTGGTGCGCGGCGCTGTCTGCGGCGGCACATAGGTGCCCTTGGCGAACTGCACGTCCTTCGGAATGTCGACCACCACCGGGCCGGGGCGCCCGGTGGTCGCGACATGGAAGGCCTCATGGATCGTGGCCGCGAGCTCGTTGACGTCCTTCACCAGCCAGTTGTGCTTGGTGCAGGGGCGCGTGATGCCGACCGTGTCGCATTCCTGGAAAGCGTCGGAACCGATCAGCGAGGTCGGCACCTGGCCGGTCAGACAGACCAGCGGAATGGAATCCATCAGCGCGTCCTGCAGCGGCGTCACCGCGTTGGTGGCGCCGGGGCCGGACGTCACCAGCAGGACGCCGGCCTTGCCGGTCGAGCGCGCGTAGCCTTCCGCCGCATGGCCGGCGCCCTGCTCGTGCCTGACCAGAATGTGCTCGACCTCGTCCTGTTGGAAAATTTCATCGTAGATCGGGAGAACCGCGCCGCCCGGGTAACCGAAGACATGCTTGACGCCATTGTCCTTCAGCGCCTGCACCACCATTTCGGCGCCCGTCATTTCGCGCCGCTCGTTCCGCTCGTTGCTCATCGGTCTGGTCCCGTACTGTCGCCATTTGGGCGTTGCTGGTCGTTTAGTCGTGTTTCGGGCAATAAAAAAGGCCCCCGAGGGAGCCTGTGTGATGCGCATGGGAGGTTTTCGCCCGGCGGTTACACCGCCTTGCCCACGCGCCTGCCTACGAGAATGAGTGCCGTTTTCATGGTGGCGGACAGTAGAGGCGGGAAAGCCGGCCTGTCAACCGGGAAAATGCTCCCGCCTCGCCACCGTTCGCGTGCCGTCCCAAATGGCTTCAGCGCGGCGGCTTGCAGTGCGCGACAAGCGGATCGCATTTGGCTCCCTTCCTCGCCTGCACCAAGGAAGGGCGATGCGGCTCGGCCTTCGCCGGCCCATGATGCGGTGTGCGCATCGCCAGCATCTGCTGATGGTTGAGCCTCCTGCGCGGCGCATGTTTGCCGTCGGATGTCTCGCCGATCTCCACCTGCCCGGCGCCGGCGATCACCCTCTTGTGCTTTCGGTCGGCCGTGTTCGGTTCCCCTTCGGCGATCGCCGCTGCGGGCCGGATCGTCCTGACGCCCGCGGGCTTCTTCGGCCCGTGGCCGGCGGCCTCGGGCGTGCCTGCGATAACCGGCGCAGCACCTTGCGCCGGCAGGGAAGCGTTGCCGGCCAGCATCTTCACCGCCTCGCCCTTCGACGGATCGAGCCGGGCTTCGGAGAAGTCGCCCTTGCGCGGCGGGACGATCTTCGCCGCTTTGATCGACGTCACGACCGCCCTGGGAAGCTCAGGCAGGCGCGGCCCGGCATCGATCGCGACGACCTGGTTGCCAAGCCGTACGCGCGGCGCGTTGTTGACGATCACAGTCTGGTTGATGATCGTCGTGTTGCGGATGATGGTCACGTTTTCACGCACTGGCCGCACGACGCTGACGACATCGGCCACGCCGATCGCCGCCACCGGTGCGAAGCACCACCAGCCCTCGTCGAACGCGACATCGGCAATACGCGGCGGCGCCGGAGCCCAGCCGATGTTGTCGCCGCCCTGGCGCCACACCACCCAGGCCGGCGCCCATTCGTAGCCGGCGATCCAGACCCAGCCGAATTCGGGATCGTACGCCCAGCGCCCGTAGTGGAAGACGATGCCGCCGAACGGCTCAGCCGACTCCCAGTACCAGCCCTCGTCGGTCCAGACCCATCTGCCTTCCGTATAGGGCCGCCATTCAGGCCGGACGGAGGGAACCCACACCTCGCCGAACCGGCTGGAAGTCCGCCATCCGCCGTAAGTCGCGAGCCGCTCGCGGACGGTCACGGAAACCACGGCCGCATGCGCCGCCTGATAGGACGGAACCGCCAATGGACCGGCCAAAGTCACGCCCAAAGCCAAGGTGACGGCTACGGAAGCTGCCAGCCCGCGCCGGGCGAATGGATGGATGGAGGACAATTGCATGACGCTCTCCTGGCTCCTTGCATCGCCATTCGCCCCCGTTGCTCTTGTCTTGAGACGCCATGGCCGCAATGCGGCAAAAGCCGATCACGATTGCGCGACCAATGGAGCGTCGCTCCACCTCCGGACAAACCATTGAAAACACGCCAAACTATTGGAGGGCATGACGCGAGATCAGTTTTGCCGAAATACTTGCGCATGCCGGACGGGGCGATCCGGCTCCAGCGCTCGATCAAGAAGCGATCCCAAGACCGGAGGAACTGATGCTCGACAAGACCCCGAACAAGAAGCTTTCCGACCTGCTCGACCAGTTCGGCGCGGCACTTGCCGCCGGCGATATCGACAAGGCCGTCGCCTGCTTTCAGGACGACTGCTACTGGCGCGATCTCGTCGCCTTCACCTGGAACATCAAGACCATGGAAGGCCGCGACCAGGTGCGCGACATGCTTGTGAGCCAGTTGGCGAAGACGAAGCCTTCGAACTGGGCGATCGCCGACGGCGAGGATGCCAGCGAGAACGGCGGGGTGCTGGAAGGTTGGATCCGCTTCGAGACGGCGGTGGCGCGCGGCTTTGGCCACATCAGGCTGAAGGACGGCAAGATCTGGACATTGCTTACCACCATGGCGGAGCTGAAGGGCCATGAAGAGCCGGCCGGCTTCGCCCGGCCGCTGGGCGCCAGGCACGGCCATGGCAAGAACCGGCCGACCTGGAAGGAGGAGCGCGAGAAGGAAGCGGCCGAACTCGGTTTCAAGACGCAGCCGCATACGCTCATCATCGGCGGCGGCCAGGGCGGCATCGCGCTGGCCGCCCGGCTGCGCCAGCTCGGCGTGCCCACCATCATCGTCGAGAAGAACGAACGTGCCGGCGACAGCTGGCGCAAGCGCTACAAGTCGCTCTGCCTGCACGATCCGGTCTGGTACGACCATCTGCCCTACATCGACTTCCCCAGGAACTGGCCGGTCTTCTCGCCCAAGGACAAGATCGGCGACTGGCTGGAAATGTACACCAAGGTCATGGAGCTGAATTACTGGTCCTCGACCGAGGCCAGGAGCGCCGCCTATGACGACAAGACGAAGGAATGGACCGTCGTCGTCCACCGTGACGGCAAGGACATCGCGCTGAAGCCGAAGCAGCTGGTGCTGGCGACCGGCATGTCCAGCAAGGCCAACATGCCAAGCTTCAAGGGCATGGACAGCTTCAAGGGTGATCAGCACCATTCCTCGAAGCATCCCGGCCCCGACGCCTATGCCGGCAAGAAGGCAGTCGTCATCGGTTCGAACAATTCCGCCCACGATATCGCCGCCGCACTCTGGGAGGCCGGCGCCGACGTGACCATGGTGCAGCGCTCGACCACCCACATCTCCAGATCCGACACGCTGATGGAAATCGGGCTGGGTTCGCTCTACTCGGAAAAGGCCGTCCAAAGCGGACTGACGACGGCCAAGGCGGATCTCATCTTTGCCTCTTTGCCCTACAAGATCCTGCACGAATTCCAGATTCCCGCCTACGCCGAGATGAAGAAGCGCGATGCCGCGTTCTACAAGGGCCTGGAAGAGGCCGGCTTCATGCTGGACTGGGGCGACGACGAGTCCGGCCTGTTCATGAAATATCTCAGGCGCGGCTCCGGTTACTATATCGACGTCGGCGCGTCCGACCTCATCATCGACGGCTCGATCAAGTTGAAGAGCGGCGTCGAGGTGAAGGAAATCAGGGAGCATTCGCTGCTCTTCTCCGACGGCTCGGAATTGCCGGCGGACTTGATCGTCTACGCCACCGGCTACGGCTCGATGAATGGCTGGGCGGCCGACCTGATCTCCCGCGAGGTGGCCGACAAGGTCGGCAAATGCTGGGGTCTCGGCTCCAACACAACCAAGGATCCCGGTCCCTGGGAAGGCGAGCTGCGCAACATGTGGAAGCCGACGCAACAGGAGGCGCTCTGGTTCCATGGCGGCAACCTGCATCAGTCACGCCACTATTCGCAGTTCCTGTCACTGCAGTTGAAGGCGCGGCAGGAAGGCATCGCGACACCGGTCTACGGGCTGCAGAAGGTTCACCACAAGGGATAGGCCGCTCTGCCGCTTGTGCGAACAACAACGCGTAGCCCGCGCGGCCTCTCGGCCGCGCGGGCTTTTATTTCAGGCCCGGAGCACCACGCCCCTCGCCTTGGCCCAACGCTCGACGATCTTGCGCTCCTCCAGCGTTGCGAGGCGGTTGCCGAAGCCGCGCACCTGCACGGCCCGGTTTTGCGGGTCGAGCTCGATCGTCAGCAAGCGCTCGATCTTGCCGAGCGCCTTGCGCCGCAGCACCCAGATCGAGGCGTTGCCGGCGATGCACTTGGCGGCATACAGCGAGACGCAGTGATGCATCGCGCGGCTTTCGGCAACCAGATCCTCGGCCGTCTTCAGCTGGCGAACGAAGAACCGCTCGCCATGCGCCTTCGCCTCCTTGGCCGACGGCTCCCAGTCCCAGTCCTCGAGCCGCGAGCCGTCCCACGCAGGGCCTTGCGCCTGCTGCCCTTTCCCGGCGGCGCGGCGGCGCATCGCCTCGATGCGCTCGATCGCGGCGATGTCGCGGTGCCATTCCACCATCTGCCTGCGCAGCGAGACAAGCGTGCGCCCCTTCAGGCTGTAGGCTCGATCGCGCCGATGCATGGCGCCAAGATAGTCGCACAGGTCGTCGATCTCCTCCCGCGAGGCGGGATGTCCGCAGAAGAACCGCGCCACCTCGCGCCAGAAGGCAATCTCGCCGCGTGGCGTGCGCGCGATCTTCGTCCGGGCGAGCCGGGCCGCCAGGCCGGGATCGTCCGTGCAGGACCGGGCGATCGCCAGCCAGAACGCCTCCTCGAAGGTGAAATCGCCGACGACGTTCACGAAGCAATGCACTTCCTTGCGCGACAGCCAGGCATTGGCGCCCGCCTTGTAGAGCGAGTCGCCACGCGCGGCCGCGACGTACCAGGCCTTGCGAAGCGCGACCTCGTCGGCGTTCAGCCCCGAGCTATCGAGCCAGATCGCCTCGAGCGCCGCCGAAACCGGATAGCGCGCATAAAGAAAACGGGCAGCCGCCAGCCGCAGCCGCGCAGGGTCGCGCGTCTTCAGCTTTGGGCGCCACAAGGCGCCGTCGCGGATGGCCCTGCGGGCAAAGCCCCGGCATGCTTCATCGAGCGCCCGCTCGAAATCCGGAGCGGGACGCGGCACGGCGGAAACCCGCCGCAGCGTTACCTGATATGCTTCAATGCGTTGGCGCTCGGCGTCCTGCCTGAGCTGGATCATGGACTTGGCCATGGCCGTTCTTCCTAATTGGACCCCTGTCAGCCGCACGCAATTCCAGCGTCGGCACGGAATGTGTCGATCTGGATTGCCGGGACATTGACAGGTCTCCTTCGGAAGACGGATTAGGAATGGGCGGCTTCTCTAGGCTCGCGGCAGATTTGACGCAAGAGGCGTTCTTTCAAGACTTGCAATCGCCGGCCAGAGTGTTGCACGGAAGCATCTCTAGTCTTTCAGGTAACCACTATTGTCGGCAAGGACTCTCAGCTCTGAAATGCATCGCGATTTAATGGCCTCTATCGCCGAGCATCACGCGGCCTTTTCCGCCGCGAACTTCCTCACCACCCGCTCCAGCAGCGGCGCGTAGTCGCGAAAGGCGCGCGTCTTCATGTTGGCGACCTTGCCGCCCTCGTCCCAGATGCGGACGCGCACCGCCTCCTCATGGAACGGGTTCCTGCGGAACTCGGCCACCTCCTCGGCGCTCATCGGCCCGCCCTGGAGCGACAGCGTGTGGACAGAGGCCGGCGAGAGCTTGCCGAAATAGGTCGGGTCGGTGGCGCACAGATAGCGCTTGGCCGAGACATGCAGCCGCACGCATTCGACGATGACCGGCGGGAAGAACGGCGCCAGCACCTCGCCGCCCGCCTCGTCGTGATGCTTGTCCTCGACATCGTCGGGCGAATAGGTGCCGAACTCGCTGGTGTAGTGGCCGATGTCGTGCAGCAATGCCGCCGCCACCAGTTCGTCCGGCGCGCCGTCCTGCTCGGCCAGCCACGCGCCCTGCAGCATGTGCTCCGACATGGTGACGGGCTCGCCGAGATAGGATTCGGCACCGCGTCGCTCAAAAATGTCGGCGATGAATTCGACGATGTTGCCGCTGTTCAGCGCCTGCCCGTTCATTCCGCCGCCTCCCTGAAATCGTGCTCGATCGCCGCCAGCGTCGACAACAGCCCGTCCTTGTCGGCGTAGCAGCCCTGCAGCCAGCGCTTGCCCGAGCCGGAAAACGCCTTGCGCGCATGCATGACGCGGGTGTTGTCGACAATGAAGGCCTGCCCAGCCTCCAGCTTGAAGGTCACCTCGAAGCCGGGATCCTCGATCAGCTCGGCGAACCGGCGATAGGCCGCGTAGTATTTGTCCATCTCGGCGAACGGCACGTCGACCGTCGGCGCCAGCGAGCGGTTGTTGAAGCGGATGCAGAGCAGTTCGCCATCCGGGCCGAGCTCGATCATCGGGCGCTTGGCTTGCAGACGCACGCCCGACGAGCCGGCATATTCGAAGCGTGCCGGATAGGAGCTCAGCAGGCGGAACCCGTGCGGATCTTCGGCCTGCAGCGCGGCCGCCACCGCGAAACCGTCGACTACGGTAGATTCGCCGCCCTCGACGGTGTTCTCGATGCAGGCCAGGATCTGCAGCGTCGGCACCGGATCGCGGTAGGGATTGTCGGTATGCGCCTGCAGGCCGAGATTGGTGTAGGCGAGATTGTTCGGATTGACCTCGGCGCGCACCTCGAACCAGCGCCCGTAATTGGTCTCCCTGATGTAACCGAACAGGTCGGACACCTTGCACAGCGCCCCCGACTCCGCCGGCAGGCCATCCATCACCGCAAAGCCGTAAGTCCTCACTGCCGAAAGCCATTCCCTGAGCACGCTGCGATCGTGGCTGGCGGCCGCATATGCCGCGCGCGGCACCGAATTCTGCATCGTCGCCCTTGTCCAGCATTGAACCACGTCGGCCGTCCAGCCTCCCTTGCGCAGTTCGACACGGTCATAGGCATGCGCGTACAACCAGCCTGCCGGGAAACTGACGGTCTTTTGCTCGGGGACGAAGCTGATCTCCAGTGCGCCGCCCTTGACCGAAGCCGCCGCGATCCGCGTCCCGGCCGGAATGTCGAGAATGGTGATCAGGCGCTGACCGTTGCCGGCGCTGCGCGTCTTGTCGTCCAATGCATTGTCGCGCAGCCACATGGCGTGAAAGCGGGTGCGCATCCCGTTGTCCCAGCTCAGTTCGACCGTTCGTCCGTCGTCGCCGATCAGCGCCTTGGTCAGCATGTCCAGCAGCTCCATCTTTCCCACGGCATCCGCAGGGTTTCGGGTTGCATGATGCTGACTTCGTAGTCATAACTCAAATTATGATTTTGCAGACTATGGCTATAGAATTCTAATGGCTGGAAGAATTGCCGGCGCCTTGCCTCCGCTCGACTGGTTGCGCAGCTTCGAGGCGGCGGCGCGGCTTTCGAACTTCACCGCCGCGGCGGCCGAACTCGGCCTGACGCAGGCGGCTGTCAGCCAGCACATTCGCTCCCTCGAGCAACGGCTGAAAACCAGGCTGTTCGTGCGTCTTGCCCGCGGTGTGGCGCTGTCGCCGGAGGGCGCCGCCTATCTTCCCCACATCCAGTCGGCCTTCGCCACCATCGGCAACAGCACCACGGAATTGTTCGAGCCGCGCGCCGTCCAGACCGTCACGGTGCGGGTGCCGATCTCCTTTGCCTTGCTGGTGCTCGTGCCTGCGCTCCCCGACCTGGCGAGAGCCCTGCCGCGGATCCAGCTCGACGTGGTGACCATTCATCGTCCCGCCGACTACGACCAGCCGGGCTCGACGCTCGACATCCGCTTCGGCAACGGGAACTTCCCCGGGCGCGAGGCCGACAGGCTGACCGTCGAGCGGCTGGTGCCGGTCGCCTCTCCGGCCCTGGCCGGCAATGCGGACTGGACGTCCCTGCCCTTGCTTCTGGTCGCCGGCGCGCGCGAGATGTGGGCCGAATGGTTTAGCGCTGCTGGCGTGCCGGGACATACCGGGCGTTCGCACCGCTTCGACAGTTTCGTTGCCGCCATGGAGGCGGCCAAGGCCGGCGCCGGCGCCCTGCTGGGCTCCAGGCCGCTGATCGATACCGCGCTTGCCGGAAAGGCGCTTGTGGCGCTTTCCGGCTTCGAGCTCTCCAGCAGCTCGGGCCATTTCCTGACCCGCGCTTCGGCAGCGGGGCTGACCCAGGCCGAGCAGGATTTTCGTCTGTGGCTGCTGTCACGCCTTGCCGGAATCGGCGCTCTGTAGGCTTGCGCCGGTCCGTTTCCAGTAGATTAGCGTGCCGGTCAATCCGCCATGCGGCTTCAGCGCGAAGTCGGGGATTTCGCCGGTCAGCGTGAAGCCGAGCCTCTCGTAGAGGCCGGAGGCACCCTCCTCGCTTGCCGTGTCCAGAACCAGCAAGGTGCGGCCGCGCTCCACGGCGATGTCTTCCGCGGCCCGCATCAGTCGGGTCGCCACGCCTTGGCCGCGACGATCGACGCGGGTCATCAGCTTGGCGATCTCGGCCCGGTGCGGCTGGTTGGGAGGAAAGTCGAGCAGCAAGGTGACGGTGCCGGCAAGGACATCGCCATCCCATGCGCCCAGCACCACCCGTTCGCCCAGCGCGGCGGCGGCAAGCGACTTCCGCCAGAAGGCCTCCGCTGCATCCTGCGCCAGCGGGTGCATGAAGCTCACCGACCCGCCGGCAGCCACCGTCTCGACCAGAAGCGCGGCCAGCAGTTTTTCCGTCTCGGCGTCCTGGCGCAGGATGTTGATTTCTGTGGAAGTCATGTTGGCGGAGTGTCCCTTGGAATGAATGTCTGCGACGCGGCGAAGAGCTGTGTCACGCCAGATGGCTGAACCGCCTTCGCTTCCTTGCGCGGCGGATTTCGGCGATCCGCTCGGTGTCGTCTTCGCCGAGATGCCGGCCGCGCTCGAGGATTTCGAGCGTGTATTCCTCATAGGTCAGGCCGAGCCGCTCGGCTCGCTCCAGCCGCATCAGCATGACGTCGCGGCTGGGCGCCTTCCAGGCTTTGGCGTGGGCCGCCTGCCAGGCAAGGAAAATGTAGGCGTCGCCCTTGCCCCAGGGCGGGCCGTCATAGTCGTCGAGCGGCGGCCCGCCATTGTGCGAGCGTCGGGGACGTCGAGCCATGCCGTCAGCCTCTGACCAGCGCGACGAGATAGTCGGCGGCGTCCGGTCCCGGCGCATGGAAGGTGCAGTCGGACGGCGCGCCGAGCGCCAGGCAGTCGCCGGGCCGCAGACTGTGCACGACGTCGCCTTCCGTGAAATCGAGCCTCCCGCCGATCAGCCAGATCTGCTGCTTGATGAAGGCGTAGGACGCCGCCGGAAAGCTGACGCTCTGCCCCGCTGGCAAGCGTACCTTGATCAGTTCGAGCGGCATGTCGGAAGCCGGCGAGAGATGCCGCCTGAGATAGCCGGTGTCCGGATCGCGCCACACCGGCTGCTCGCCTTCGCGCAGCAGGCCGCCGCCCTTGAGTTCCGCCCTGGCAATGAGCGTCGACAGCGTCATGCCGAAGGCCGCGGCGATGCGCACCAGCAGCGCCGCGGTCGGGCTGGTCTTGCCCTGCTCTATGGTGCTGAGCATCGCCTTCGACACATCGGAACGTTGCGCGAGCTCCGCCAGCGACCAGCCCCGCAAGGTCCGTTCCGAGCGTATCCGGCTGCCGAGGCTGGATGAAATGTCGTTCGCTATATCATTCATTCGTTCAATATAGCGAACTCGACATGGAATGAAAGACGGCGTTCGATCGAATTTTCGCGGTCGGCTTAACGGCGCCTACACCATCCGACCTCACCCCGGCTTAACCTCATCTGTGTAGGTTGCATCCCGAGGGAATGGGGATCATGCCATCTATGTTTGTCGAACGCGAAGTCTCCGTTGGAGAAGCGACCTCGCAGGAGCGTCGCAACAGGGAGCAGAGCGACAAGCGCATTCTCGGCAATGTCGTGCAATGCGATGGCGCGCGCGCCACCATTGGCGCCTATGCCGACGATATCGAAGGCGCGATCACCGGCCTGTGGACCGTCGGCAAGATGATCTCGATCAACCTCGGCTCGACGCGAACGGTCGGCCTCGTTTACGCGATCGGCAAGTCCGACCGCGCCTGGAGCAATGAGGGGCAGAACCCGATCGAGGTCAGCATCGAGTTGATCGGCGAGGTGCGCGACGGCGCCGAGCCCGGCGCCAAGCCCGTCTTCGACCGCGGCATCACCACCTATCCGCATATCGGCGCCATTGCGCACCGCATCCGCAGCCGCGACCTGCAGGCGGTCTACGATCTCGCCGGCCGACATTCGATCACCATCGGCACGCTGTCTCAGGACGAGGCGATCGACGCCAACATCGCCATCGACGATGTCCTGGCGCGTCACTTCGCCATCGTCGGCACCACCGGCGTCGGCAAGTCCACCGCCGTGTCGCTGCTGTTGCGCAAGTCGATCGAGGCCCGGCCGGACCTTCGCATCCTCATCCTCGACCCGCACAATGAGTTCGCTGCCTCGCTGCCCGAATATTGCGTCAGGGTCGATTCCAAGACGCTGGACCTGCCCTTCTGGATGTTCAGGCTGGAAGAGTTCGCCGAGGTGCTGTTTCGCGGGCGCGAGACGGAGCCCGAGGAAGTCGATGTGCTGCGCGATCTCATCCCCGCCGCCAAGAACCTCTATCGCAACCCGGGCTCCGGAACCTATCTGCGGCGCGGCAGCGACGCGCTGACCGCCGATACGCCGGTACCCTACCGCATCGCCGATCTCATCAAGCAGATCGACGAGCGCATGGGCATGCTCGAAAGCAAGAACGACCGCCCGACGCTGAAATCGCTCAAGACGCGCATCGAATCGGCGGCGTCCGATCCCCGCTATCGCTTCATGTTCAACTCGCGCCTGATCGAGGACACCATCCACGAGACGATCGGCAACATCTTCCGCGTGCCGAACCACGGCCGTCCGGTGACCTGCTTCGAGATGGCCGGCATGCCGTCCGAGGTGGTCAATTCCGTCTGCTCGGTGCTGGCGCGCCTGGCGTTCGACCTCGCTCTGTGGAGCGAGGGGCGGCTGCGGCTGCTGCTGCTGTGCGAGGAAGCGCATCGCTATATGCCGGCCGATCCCCGCCTCGGTTTCGCGCCGACAAGGCACGCGCTGTCGCGCATCGCCAAGGAGGGCCGCAAATACGGCTGCTATCTCGGCGTCGTCACCCAGCGTCCGGGCGAGCTCGACCCGACCATCCTGTCGCAGTGCTCGACCTTTTTCGCCATGCGGCTGGCCAACGAGCAGGACCAGGCGATCATCCGTTCGGCGATCGCCGATTCGTCCGCCTCGACGCTGGCCTTCCTGTCCTCGATGGGCCAGCGGGAAGCCATCGCCTTCGGCGAAGGCGTGGCGACGACGATGCGGCTGAAGTTCGAGAAACTGGCGCAGGAACTCATCCCCGGCACCGGCACGCGCGAGCAGGCGGTGCCCTCCGAAACCGGCGAAGACGTCGATCTCGCCGCGATCGTCGAACGGCTGCGCAACGTGCCGAAGCCGCAGCAGCAGATGGCCTTCGCCGAAGTCGTCGACACCGCTCGCCAGGCCGGCGACCCGGACTACCGCAAGCCCGCCGCCCCGCGCATGCAGCCGGACGAGGACTTCGACACCCGCTACGGCCTCAAGCCCGCAACCTTCGGCATGCGCCCGCAGAACGATTGATCTCTTCTTCTTCGGAAGTTCGGAGAAATCCCGAGAGAGAATTCATCAGGCCGGATTGAATGGCGCGGCTTTCGAGAACCCGGAGCGGACATGAGTCCGTGAGCACCGGAAGTCGAGAAGGCCGAGTCAGAGGGCCGGCCTCATGAATTCGCTCCGGGATTTTAGGCGCAGACGCGGTTGCGGCCTTGCCTCTTCGCCTCATAGAGCTGGCGGTCGGCGCGGCGATAAAAGTCCTCGGCCGTTTCCTTGCGGTCCCAGACGGCGAGGCCGACGCTGGTGGTGATTTTGAGGCGGACATTGCCGGACAGCACCGACATGTTGGCGATCGCCTTGCGAATGCGCTCGGCGAATTTGGCCAGCAGTTCGGCGTCCATGTTCGGCGTCACCACGGCGAACTCCTCGCCGCCGAGCCGCGCCACCACGTCGTGATAGCGTGTCATGCCCTTCAGGCAGCCGGCGACCGCCTTCAGCACCTCGTCGCCGACATCGTGGCCATGCGTGTCGTTGACCTGCTTGAAATGGTCGAGATCGAGGATCATCAGCCCGACCGGCTTCTCGATGCGACGGAACTCCTCGAGATATTCTTTCAGCGCGTCATCGAAATAGCGCCGGTTCTGCATGCCGGTCAGCCCGTCGGTCAGGGCCGCGTGCTCCAGCGTTTCCGAACGCGCGCTGAGCGAGACCGTCATGGCGCGCAGCTTGCCCTCTTCCGTCGCCTGCCTGCGGATCAGCGGGTAGATGAAGAACACGCCGAAGAACAGCGCGGTCGCCAGGAGCACCCCGGTCGCGAACAGCAATTTGTTGAGGTAGACGATCTTTTCAACGCGGGAAGCCGAGTCCAGATCGGTCGCGATGGCCTGCAGCAAACCATAGGCATGCAGCGTCACCAGGCCGGCCGCCAGGATCACGAAAATAAAGACGAAAAATGCGGATTCCGCCTTGTGGAAACGCATCTGCTCCCCGTGGAACTACCCAAAGGACCTTATGCCATGCAGGGCCTTACGGAGGGTTAATCCGGACAACCTGAGCGAGAATGTCCGGTTTTTGTTTTACTTTCGTGATTGCATTAGCGGCGGGGCATCAGATCGCGGCCATCGCAGCGTCGGCCGCATGCAATCGCCGCCATTCCGGACCCAGTTGATGGCGGAACCAGGTCGCCTGGCGCTTGGCATATTGCCGCGTCGCAATCTTGGCGCGCTCGATCGCTTCGGGGAAGCTTGATTGCCCAGCCATCGCCGCCTGCAGCTCGCGCACGCCGATTGCCTTCATCGCCGGCAGATCCGGATCGAGGTTGAGCGCCAATAGCTCTCTGACCTCGTCCAGGGCGCCGATGTCCAGCATGCGGTCGAACCGCGTCTCGATCCGCCCGACCAGCTCCGCGCGATCCGGTTCGATGACCAGGAACCGCGCGCTGTCGCGGTCGATCAGCGGCCGGCCCCGCGCCGCCTGCCATTCGGCTATGGAACGGCCCGAGGCGTCGAGCACCTCCAGCGCGCGCACGATGCGCTGGCCGTCGGTCGGCCTGAGCTGCATGCCGACCGCCGAATCCTCGCGCATCAGGATGCGGTGCAGCCTCTCGGCGCCCTGTTCCTTGAGTTCGTAGCGCCAGCGGTCGCGGATCGCCGGCGGAATCTCGGGCATATCCGAAATCCCTTCGGCAAGCGCGCGAAAATAGAGCCCGGTGCCGCCGACAAAAATCACTGGCCGTTCGACGAACGTGCCGTCCGGCCGTTCGGCGAGCACGCCATCGTCGATCAGCTTCGTCACGTCGCGCAGCCAGGCGCCTGTGGAATAGGCGACCGACGGATGGACATGGCCGTAGAGAAAATGCGGCGCACGGGCGAGGTCCGCGGGGCTTGGCCGTGCCGTCAGCACGTCGAGCACCGAATAGCCCTGCATGGAATCGGTGTTGACGATAATGCTGCCGTGGGGCTCGGCGAGGTCCAGCGCAAGCGCCGACTTGCCGCTGGCGGTCGGCCCGGCTATCAGGATCGCGTTCTTCACGCGGCCCTCGCCCGCCTGTCCGGAAGTCTCGATGCCGCTGATCGCCACGCTTGTGTCCCATCCCGAAGGCCGCGCTGTCTCGGCCACGCTTGCGAATATGGCCTCACGGTCGGTCGGTGCAAGCGCTGTTCGCTGGCTGGCGGAGGACGTCGCCTGCGATCTCGTCCTGCCGGAAACGGCGAACGCCGCTGAAGCGGCCGCCGCCCTGCGCGTCGCGCTCGCCCCGGAACCGGTCGACGTGATCGTCCAGCCGGCCGATGGCAGGCGCAAGAAGATCCTCATCGCCGACATGGATTCGACGATGATCGACCAGGAGTGCATCGACGAACTGGCCGACGAGATCGGCGTCAAGGATCGCGTCGCGGCGATCACCGCGCGCTCAATGAACGGCGAGATCGCCTTCGAACCGGCCCTGCGCGAGCGCGTCGCCCTGCTGAAAGGCCTCGATACCGCCGTGGTCGATCGACTCATCGAGACCCGGCTGACGCTGGCATCCGGTGGCCTCGCGCTGGTCCGCACCATGCGGGCCAACGGCGCCTGGACGGCGCTCGTGTCCGGCGGCTTCAATGTCTTCACCAGCCGCATCGCGGCGATGCTCGGCTTCCAGGAGAACCGCGCCAACCGGCTGATCGAGGAGAATGGCCGTTTCAACGGGCTGGTCGCCGAGCCGATCCTCGGGCGGGCCGCCAAGGCGGACGCCTTGCTCGAGATCGCCGCCCGGCTTGGTCTCACCCCTGCCGACGCGCTTGCCGTCGGCGACGGCGCCAACGACCTCGACATGATCCGCCTGGCCGGCACCGGCGTCGCGCTGCATGCCAAGCCCTCGGTGGCGGCGGATGCCAAGGTCCGCATCGACCATGGCGACCTGACGGCGCTGCTCTATCTGCAAGGCTATCGCCAGGAGGAGTTTGCCGGATGAAACCGATGCGCACCGAGCGCCTGATCCTGCGCAACTGGGAGGATCGTGATCGCGAGCTCTTCCATCGCATCAATTCTGACGAGCAGGTGATGGAATTCTTTCCGTTCCGCCGCGACCGCGCCGAGACGGATGCCAAAATGGATGAATTTCGCGGCTGGATCGCCGAGGATGGCTTTGGCTTTGCCGCCGCCGAGATCGCGGCGACGGGCGAATGCATCGGCTTTGTCGGCCTCTTGGAGACCGATCACGTGCCGTCCATGCCTTCCGACACAATCGAGATCGGCTGGCGGCTGGCGCCCGAATTCTGGGGCAAGGGCTATGTCACCGAGGCGGCCGAGGCCTGGCTCGCCTTTGGCTTCGAGACGCTCGACCGCGACGAGATCGTCTCCTTCGCCGTGGCCGACAACCACCGCTGCACCGCCGTCATGAAGCGCCTCGGCATGAGCGCCGATCCGGCGCGCGACTTCGATCATCCCGACATCCCGGACAGTCATCCGGCGCTCAAGCGGCATGTCTTCTACAGGCTGGCGCGCGATGACTGGCAGGCACGAAAAAGGGCGGCCCGTTAGCCGCCCTTTTCATTGAAACTCAGTCGATTGCGCGATTTTCCGGACTCAATCCATCCGGATCGTCACGAACCGCAACTCACCGGTCTTCGACGCCAGCATCAGGAGCGCGTTCTTGCGCCCTTGTTCTTTCAGCGCGCCGATGCGGTCCATGACGTCCTTGGGCGTCGCCACCGATTCCTGGGCGATCTCGGTGATCACCTCGCCGGGCTGGATGCCGCGCTCGGCCGCTGCCGAATCCTTGGTGACGTCGGTGATGACGACGCCGGAGACGTCGGCGGCGATGCCGAACTTGGTCCGAGTCTCGTCATTGAGCTCGCCGATGGTCATGCCGAGCACGGCCGCCGTCGAGACCGCGGGCGCCTTGTCGCCATTGTCCTGGTCGGTGTTGCTGCCGTCCTCGCCGCTGGCCAGCTTCTCGCCGTCCTCGAGCCGGCCGAGCGTCACCTTCACCGTCTGCTCGACGCCCTTGCGCACGATGACCACGTCCACCGCCTTGCCGACCGGGCTTTCGGCGACGACGCGCGGCAGGTCGCGCATCTCGTGAATGTCCTTGCCGTCGAACTTGATGATGACGTCGCCGGCCAGGATCGTGCCGTTGTCGACCGGCCCGCCCTTGATGACGCCGGCCACCAGCGCGCCCTTGGCGGTCGCCATGCCGAGGCTTTCGGCGATGTCGTCGGTCACCGGCTGGATGCGCACGCCGAGCCAGCCGCGCCGCGTTTCGCCGAACTGGCGAAGCTGGTCGACGACGCCCGAGGCAAGCTGCGAGGGAATGGAAAAGCCGATGCCGATCGAGCCACCCGACGGCGAGATGATCGCCGTGTTGATGCCGATGACCTCGCCCAGGCTGTTGAACAGCGGACCGCCGGAATTGCCGCGGTTGATCGCGGCGTCGGTCTGGATGAAGTCGTCATAGGGGCCGGAATTGATGTCGCGGTTGCGTGCCGAGACGATGCCGACCGTCACCGTGCCGCCAAGGCCGAACGGATTGCCGATCGCCATCACCCAGTCGCCGACGCGCATCTTGGTGGAATCGCCGAACTTCACCGCCGTCAGCTTGTGGCCCTTCGGGTCGACCTTCAGCACCGCGACGTCGGTCTTGGTGTCGGTGCCGACCAGCGTCGCCTTCAGCGTCACGCCGTCGGAGAAATTCACCTCGATGTCGTCGGCATCGGCGATGACGTGGTTGTTGGTGACCACGATGCCTTGCTCGGCGTCGATGACGAAGCCGGAGCCCAGCGACTGCACTTTCTGGGCGCCGCCGCCCTTGTCGCCGCCGCGGTTCTTGAAAAAGTCGTCGAAGAAGTCCTGGAACGGCGAGCCCTCGGGCAATTGCGGCATCGGCACCGCGCCGGGTCCTTCCGAGCCCTTCACCGTCTGCGAGGTCGAGATGTTGACGACGGCGCCCAGCAGGCCCTGGGCAAGATCGGCAACCGAAGCCGGTCCGTCGGCGGCGACGGTCGGCGTCACGGTGGACGGGACAAGGAAGGTGCCGACGAGCAGCGCCGCTGCGCCGGCGACGAGCGTCCGCCTGGCCACGCGCAGAAGGGTGTTGGGTGTCATCGAGGGCCTCCCGGTGTTTCTGAAAGAAAGCGCTTCCGCAAAAACGCCGCGTTGCGTCATGTTGGCAAGAAATACGGCACGTTTGCGGCTATGGCTATCGGCAGAGGATAAATCGTCCGTTACGCCGGCACCAAGAAATTTTCGTCAGCCGCGCACCAGCCAGACGATGCCGACGCCAATGGCGATCGCCGCCAGTCCAGCGATGCGCAGCGCGGTCTCCGGCATCGACAGCACCTCGGTGGCGAGCTTCTTGGCCAAGCCCGGAAACCCGCCATAGACCAGGCCCTCGACGACGAGGACCAGGCCCATTGCCGCGAGAAAATCCTGCACCGGCCGCTACTGGCCGGTGCCGGGTTGCGCCGGCGGCGTGGCCGGCGCGGGTTGCGGCGCCGTTGGCTTTACCGGTGCTTCCATGCTGTTCGGATCGCGGAAATAGCGGAAGAACTCGGACTCAGGCGACAGCACCATGGTCGTCCCGGTGTTGTCGAGCGCCGTGCCGTAGGCGTTCATCGAGCGGTAGAACTCGAAGAAGGCCGGGTCGCGCTGATAGGCGGCCGCGAAGGTCGCGCTGCGCTGGGCTTCGCCCTCGCCGCGCAGGATTTCCGATTCCTTCTGCGCCTCGGCGACGATCTCGACCACTTCGCGGTCGGCGCGGGCCTTGATGCGCTGCGCCGCCTCGTTGCCGCGTGCCCTCAGCCGCTCGGCCTCGGCGAGACGCTCGGCCTTCATGCGGTCGAAAGTCTGCTGCGAAACCTCGGCGGTCAGATCGGTTCGGCGAATGCGCACATCCTCGATTTCGAGGCCGAGCGAGGTGGCGTCGGGCCTGAGCTGGTCGCGCACCTCGCGCATCATGACGGCGCGTTCCTCGGACAGCGCGGCCTCGAAGTCGCGCAGACCGTAGACACGGCGAAGCGCCGCGTCGAGACGCGTCCTCAGCCGCTGCTCGGCAAGCTCGATGCTGCCGGACACCGCGGCGCGGAAGACGCGCGGGTTCGAGATACGGTAGGCAATGAAGGCATCGACCTCGTAGAACTTGCCGCCCGAGACCTGGACGCGGATGTTGTCGAGGTCGAAGCGCAGTACGCGGTTCTCGATCAGCTGCACGCTGTCGGCATCGAAGAAGGCGAAGGGCGCCTTGAAATAGATGCCGGGCTCGGTCTTGACGTCGACGATCTCGCCGAACCTCAGCACCAGCGCCTGCTGGCGCGCGTTGACCACGAACACCGATGAGTAGATCAGGAACAGGACGACCGCCGCGACGACGGCGATGATGGGGAGACGGTTGGCCATCACTGGGTTCCTCCCGTCGTGGCGCCCAGGGCGCCCGGCGCCGGCGCCTTCTGCTGCAATGCCGGAAGCGGCAGGTAGGGGACGACCCCTTGCCCGTTGCCCTGCTCGACGATGACCTTGCTCGAATCCTTCAGCACCCGCTCCATCGTTTCCAGGTAGAGGCGCTTGCGCGTCACGTCGGGCGCCTTGGCGTATTCGTCATAGACCGAGATGAAGCGCTGCGCCTCACCCTCGGCCTCCTGAACCACGCGGTTCTTGTAGGCCGCCGCGTCCTCGCGGATCTGGGCGGCCGCGCCGCGCGCCTGGCCGAGTTTCTGGTTGGAATACTGGTTGGCCTGCTCGACGAACTTGTCCTCGTCCTGCTCGGCCCGCTGCACCTCGTCGAAGGCGTCGGCCACCTCGCGCGGCGGCGCTGCATCCTCGATCGAGACGGCGTTGACGTTGAGACCGGCCTTGTAGCCGTCCAGTGTCGTCTGGATGATCTCGCGCACCGAGGCGGCTATGCCCTGGCGGTCATCGCGGAAGATATCCTGAGCCGGCCGACGGCCGACGGCTTCACGCATGGCGCTTTCGGCGACCTGCCGCAGCATGCCGTCGGGATCGGATACGTCGAACAGATAGGCCCTGGGATCGGAGACCTGATAGGCGACCGAGAACTGCACGTTGACGATGTTCTGGTCGCCCGAAAGCATCAGCCCGGAGCTGTTGCTGTTGGTCGCGCCGCCGCCGATATCGACGAGCTGTTCGGCGATGTTGGCCGTCTCGACGGTCTCGACCGGCCACCAATGGAAATGCAGGCCGGGCTCCGAAAGCTCGGCCTTCGGCTTGCCGAAGCGCAGTTCGACGGCAACCTCGTCAGGCTGCACGGTGTAGACCGCCTTGAATGCCCACAGTACGACGAGCGCCGCGGCGATCAACCCGAACACCGCGGGGCTGGCGCCGCCGCCGCCCGGCAGGGCGCGCCGCAATCTGTCCTGGCCGCGGCGGATGATGTCTTCCAGGTCGGGAGGCGAGCCTTGCGGACCGCTGGGGCCCTTCGGCCCCTGCCCCCAGGGACCCTGATTGCCGCCGCCGCCCCATGGGCCGCCGCCACCGCTCTTGTCGTTCCAGGGCATGAATGTCCTTTCGCTTGGGATTCCCTCAGCGCCGGCCTGACGGCGCAAAATCCGATGTCGTACTTCTATAGGGACGCCACGGCGCGCTTTCAACGCGATCTGCTGGCCGGCCGTCCGTTTTGGGCCGCTAGCGACCCTTTGTCGTCCTCAGTTTGCGCCGCGACGGCGTTCGTAGACCGTATAGCGGGTCGCGTGGCTGTCCTTCTCGCCGGCCGGCACGTCCTCGGCGCCGACGGTGCGCCACACTTGCGGGTCGATCGGCGGAAAATGCGCATCGCCCTCGACGCTGGCGAGCACGTGGGTGACATGCAGCCGATCGGCCAGCGGCAGCGCCTGGGCGTAGATTTCGCCGCCGCCGACCACGCAGATCTCGTCGGCGCCGGCCATGCAGCGTCCGCGCACATTGGCAAGCGCGATGGCATCGCTGAGCGAATGCGCGGTTTCGACGCCATCGGCCCGCCAGGCCTTGTCGCGCGTCACCACGATGTTGAGCCGGCCCGGCAGCGGCCGGCCGATGCCTTCATAGGTCTTGCGCCCCATGATGATCGGCTTGCCCATCGTGTCGGCCTTGAAGCGCTTGAGATCGGTGGAAAGCCGCCATGGCAGGCCACCATCGCGCCCGATCACGCCGTTCTCGGCGATGGCGACGTAGATTGCGATATCCATCAGCCACCGTTCCCGTTGTCACCGCCGCTCGTGTCATCCGCCTGCTCGAGCAGCAAGATGTCGATGTCGTGCTCGGGATAGAAATCCTTCGCCGTCATCTCGAATGTCGTCGGTCCGACCTTGCGGACATTGTCGCCGCAGAAGGAGACCAAGTTCTTCGGGCTGCCCTTGTCGATGGTCAGCTTGAAGTCGCCGATATTGCCCGAGGCCCAGTTGCCGCCCGTGGTCAGGATATAGGCGATCCTGCTTTCGAAAAATTGCGGGTAGCCGTCGGGATTGTCCTTGGCCGCCTTGCGCACCGCATTCTCGAAACCATCGTCCATGCAATAGCGGGTCTTGTAGGTCGCGTACTGGCCCTGGAACTGGCCGTCATAGAAGAAGCTGACCGACGAGGTTCTGCCGACGCTCGGCTTGTAGCGGTGCGAGACATGCACCGCCTTGTTGGCGGGGAAGGTCGAGCGCCACCAATAGGTCGAGCGCAATTGCCAGAACGGCGCGTAGACGGTCTTCATCCCCGAGCCGTCATCGGCGGTATCCTCGATGATGATACCGCGGTTTTCCCAGTCCTCGGCGACCTCCTTGGGAAGCTTCGCCAGCGCCGCCTTGGCCGCGTCGCCGAACGGATAGAGCGGCACGTTCTGCGCCTTGAGGTCGGCGCTGATGTCGATACCCAGCGCAAAGGCCTTCTGCTCGAGTTGCAGCTTTGCGTCGACGCCGTCGATCGTCACTTCGAAGCCGAGGAAATTATCGCTCTGCGCTTCGGGGATCGCCGGCATCTCGTTCGGGTCGCCTTCGATGTCGGGCATCGGGAAGGCAACGATGGCACTGACGTCCTTGTCGGTGTTGTTGCGGAAGACATAGTCGACCGTGACCTTTTCCTGCGAGATGAAGAGGTCCTCGCTCTCCATGGCGACGGCGTCGCTGCGCGACAGGATCAGTCCCCCGGTTCCGAGTTCTGCGATCGAATCGTTGGCCAATGCCGGCGCGACCGACAATGCCAGCGCTGCGGTCAGGATAGTGCGGAACATGAACCCCCTCTTGGCGGCAGAGCCGGCACTGGCCGGATGCGCGCCCACATCTAGAGCAAATCCAGGAAAAGTGGGTAGCGGTTTTCCGCCCGGACTTACGCAAGACAAATAGCTAGAGCAGTTCGGCGTTTCCACCAAACGATGGCCATTCGGCGGCCTTGCCGGTGCTTGCTTCACGCTTGTCTGGACACCGGCTTCCCGATCGGGCAGGAGAGCGCCCATGCGCAAGCTTCTGGTCATCGGCATCGGCGCCGGCAATCCCGAACACATGACGGTCCAGGCCATCAACGGCCTGAACCGGGCGGACGTCCTGTTTATTCCCGACAAGGGCGCGACAAAGAACGATCTCGCCCAGTTGCGCCGGCAGATCTGCGACCGCTTCGTCACCAACCCGAAATCGCGCCGGGTGGAATTCGACGTGCCGGTGCGGGCCGAGCCCTCTCCTTCCTACCGGACGACGGTCGACGACTGGCATGAAGCGATCGCCGCAATCTACGAAGGCCTGATCCGCGACGAGCTTGCCGAAGATGGCTGCGGCGCCTTCCTGATCTGGGGCGACCCTTCGCTCTACGACAGCGCGCTGCGCATCCTCGAACGGGTGCGGCAGCGTCGCAATGTCGAATTCGAGCTCGAGGTCATTCCCGGCATCACCGCCGTCCAGGCGCTGGCCGCCAGCCACAAAATGGCGCTGAACCGCATCGGCGACCCCGTGCTGATCACCACCGGCCGCCGCCTGACCGAGGAAGGCATGCCAGGCAACGCCGGCAGCACGGTCGTCATGCTCGACGGCAAATGCGCCTTCAACACGCTGGACGACGACAACCTCGTCATCCATTGGGGCGCCTATCTCGGCACGCCCGACGAGATCGTCATCTCCGGTCGCCTTGGCGACGTCGGCACGGAGATCGAAAGGGTCCGCGAGGAAGCCCGGCAAAGCAAGGGCTGGATCATGGACACCTATCTGCTGCGCAAGCCCGGCGAGCCTGAGGAATAGAGACCACCCGGAACGGGGCGGCGCTCAGCCCGCATCGATCTCCGCTTGCAAGGCCTCCATATGCTGCGCCGCCGCGGACGCTGCCGCCCGTTCTATGGCCCGGAAGCGGCAGACGACCGCCAGGCCGACCGCGGTCAATTGCGCGCCGCCGCCCTTCTTGCCGCCCGTCTGCGCCGCGACCAGCGGCTTGCCAAACACCCGGTTCATGTCCTCGACCAGGTCCCAGGCATGCTTGTAGGACATCTCCATGCCGCGCGCCGCGGCCGAGATCGAGCCGAAGGCGGCGATCTGCTCCAGCAGCTCAATCTTGCCCGGCCCGATCCGCCCGTCGGGATCGAGATTTATCCGCAAGCTCAGCGATGGCATCCCTTGTCCTCCGCGATCAGATTAGCCGCTCGGCAGCCCAATCGCTATTCCAAACCAACATAGCGACATTGTCCTTTCGTCACCCATCGGCCTCGGCCGGCAGCCCTGGTCCCGTCGTCGCGCTGTCGAAGCTCACCGTCTTGATCACCGCGAAGACCCTGCGGCCGAGCGCAAGGCGCAGCGTGTGCTTCGACTGTTCGGTAATGCGCGCCAGCACGATGGCGCCATTGCAGTCGATGGCGATCTCCACCGTCGGGCCGACGCCCGGCCTGACCGCGGTGATCGTTCCCGCCAATATATTGAGCGCGCTGAGGCCCACCGGCTCTTCGGTCGCGATCATGACGTCGCGGGCGCGGATGCGCAGCCGCACTGGCGTCCCGGCCGGCCGTGCCAGGCGCGGCACGCGGATTTCGCCGGCCGGCGAACCGAGCACCGTCATGCCGAAGCTTTCGTCATGGCGCAGCACCCTGGTGTCCAGCACCGCGCCGCCCTCGCCGCGCTCTTCCGCCGGCAACAGGTCGAGCCGCTGCATGATCGCCCCGGTCGGGCCAGCGGCCGCGACCTTGCCTTGCGACAGCACCACCACGTCGCTCGCCAGCCGCGCCACTTCGGCGACGGAATGGCTGACATAGACGATCGGGATCTTCGTCTCGTCGCGCAATCGCTCGATATAGGGCAGGATCTCAGCCTTGCGCGCCTCGTCGAGCGAAGCCAGCGGCTCGTCCATCAGCAGCAGTTTCGGGCTGGCAAGCAGCGCCCGGCCGATCGCCACGCGCTGCTTCTCGCCACCCGAGAGCTTGGCCGGCCGCCGGTCGAGCAGATGGCCGATGCCGAGCAGCTCGACCACCGCGTCGATGTCGGCATAGCGCTCGGAGGCCGGCGTGAACCAGCGGCCATAGCGCAGATTGCCGGCGACGCTCATGTG
This sequence comes from Mesorhizobium sp. M4B.F.Ca.ET.214.01.1.1, assembly GCF_004791545.1. Lineage (NCBI taxonomy): Bacteria > Pseudomonadati > Pseudomonadota > Alphaproteobacteria > Hyphomicrobiales > Phyllobacteriaceae > Mesorhizobium > Mesorhizobium sp. M4B.F.Ca.ET.214.01.1.1. The sequence continues at coordinate 262,465 of NZ_SRUX01000005.1, read as the reverse complement.
CGGAAACAGCCGCGCGTCCTGGAACACCATGCCGATCCGCCTCTTGTGCATCGGCACGAACACGTCGGATTGCGTATCGACAAGCACGCGGCCGTCGATGGCGATCCGCCCCTTCTCTGGACGGATCAGCCCGGCGATCAGGTTGATCAGCGTCGACTTGCCGGAACCGGACGGCCCGAACAGCGCCGTCAGCCGGCCGGCGCTTTCGAAACTGGCTTCGATTTCGAAATCGCCAAACCGGTGGCCGATGTCGACGAGCAGCGTCATTCGATGTCCATCCGCCGGCCGACGCGCCGCGCCAGCACTTCCGACGCCACCAGCGCGGCCATCGAGATGACGATCGAGATCAGCGTCAGCCTGAGCGCGCCGTCATCGCCGCCCGGCACCTGGGTGAAGGTGTAGATCGCCGACGGCAGCGTCTGCGTCTCGTTGGGGATGTTGGAGACGAAGGTGATTGTCGCTCCGAATTCGCCCATCGCCTTGGCGAAGGCCAGGATGGATCCGGCGATCAGGCCGGGCAGGATCAGCGGCAGCGTGATGGTGATGAACACCCAGAGCGGATTGGCGCCGAGCGTGCCGGCCGCCGCCTCCATCCGGCGGTCCACCGCCTCGATCGACAGCCGGATCGCCCGCACCATCAGCGGAAAGCCCATGACGCCGCAGGCAAGTGCCGCACCCGTCCAGCGGAAGGAAAAGACGATGCCGAAATGCTCGGCCAGAAAGGCGCCGGCCGGCCCCCGCTTGCCGAAGGTGAGCAGAAGCAGGTAACCGGTCACCACCGGCGGCAGGATCAGCGGCAGGTGCACCAGCCCGTTGAGCAGCGTCTTGCCCCAGAACTTTCCCCGGGCAAGAACCAGCGCAATCAAGATGCCCGGTGGCAGGCTGAAGAGCATCGCCACCGTGGCCACCTTGATCGATAGCCGGACCGCATTCCATTCGTCGGGAGTGAGGTCCAGCAGCCAGTTCATGCGTCGGGACGCTGCCTTAGTTGGAAGGCGCCAGGATGGTGAACCCCTGCGCCTTGAAAAGGTCCGCCGCCTTGGCGGATTCGAGGCATTTCAGGAATGCCGGCGCATCCTTGTCCTTCGAATCGGCGGTCTGGGCAACCGGGTAGATGATCGGCGCATGCGAATCCTCCGGGAAGGTGCCGACCACCTTCACGCCCTTTTCGGCATGCGCGTCGGTGGCATAGACGATGCCGAGCCCCGCCTCGCCGGTCGACACCAGCTTCAGCGCCGCGCGCACATTCTCGGCCTGCGCCACCTTGCTCTCGACCGAGGACCACACGCCCAGCGATTCCAGCGCCGCCTTGCCGTATTTGCCGGCCGGCACCGCCTTGACATCGCCCATGGCGAGCTTGCTGTCGCCGATCAGCTTGGCGAGGTCGAAACCCTTGTCGATCTTGGCCTCGACCTTGGAATCCTTCGGCGCCACCAGCACGATCTGGTTGCCGAGCAGCTTCACCTCGGTGTCCGGCTTGGTCAGCTTCTTGTCCGAGAGATACTTCATCCAGTCGAGGTCGGCCGAGATGAAGATATCGGCCGGCGCGCCGCCCTCGATCTGCTTGGCCAGCGCCGAGCTTGCCGCGTAGGAAATGGTCGCCGCCTCGCCGACATCGGCCTCGCACGCCTTGTTGACGCCATCGAGCGCCTCCTTGAGGCTGGCCGCGGCAAAGACGACCACCTTGTCCTCGGCATGGGCGGCAGGTGCGGCGGCCATCAAAAGTGCGGTCAGCCCGCCAACAGCGAAGGCCTTAAGTCCGAAATCCGTGCGCGTCAGCAAGAAACTCTCCCCGGGGGTTTGAAAATCCATTCGGCTCAAAGCCTGCCGATCGATATATCCGCACGAATATAACAAGGAAAGAGCTTTCGCGGCCACTGTCGTTGTGCGACAGGATTTTCCCAGCCTACGATGGATTTCAGCCAACACAGCGAAAGAGCCCTCCATGAAGATCAGCGCCCGCAATATCCTCAAGGGAACGATCGTCGAGATCGTCAAGGGAGCCACCACTTCGCATGTCCGCATCAATACCGGCGGCGCCGTCGTCACCGCCTCGATCACCAACGAGGCTGTTGCCGACCTCAAGCTCGAAAAGGGCAAGCAGGCCTATGCGGTGATCAAGGCCTCGGATGTCATGGTCGGCATCGACTGACGGCGATTGTCGGACGAGTCTGACTCCAAATCCCGACATTGAGGCGAAGGTGCGTTTAGATTCAGGTCAGGCCGAGCCGCGAACGGCGGTTTCCGAGAACCGGAGCGGAGCGTACTTAACTTACGTCAGCACCGGAAGCGCAGGAAACCGCCGGTCGCGGGCCGGCATCGCCTGAATATCAACACCTTAGACGGCGATCGGCGCCTTGATGGTCGCGTCGGCGAAGTAGTTCTCGAGCCGGAAATCCTCGAACCGGAAGGCGAAAAGGTCCTTCACCTCCGGATTGATCCACATCGTCGGCAGCGGCTTCGGCGTGCGCCGCAACTGCTCGCGCGCCTGCTCGAAATGGTTCGAGTAGAGATGTGCGTCGCCGAGCGTGTGGACGAAATCGCCGGGCTTCAGCCCGGTCACCTGCGCCACCATCAGCGTCAGCAGCGCGTAGGAGGCGATGTTGAACGGCACGCCGAGGAAAATGTCGGCGGAGCGCTGGTAGAGCTGGCAGGACAGCCGGCCTTCCGAGACGTAGAACTGGAACAGGCAGTGGCAGGGCGGCAGCGCCATCGCCTCGACCTCGGCCGGATTCCACGCCGAGACGATCAACCGCCGCGAATTGGGATTGCGGCGTATCTCCTTCAGAAGGCCCGCGATCTGGTCGATCTCGCCGCCACGGCCGTCCGGCCATGAGCGCCATTGCTTGCCGTAGACCGGGCCGAGGTCGCCGTTCTCGTCCGCCCATTCGTCCCAGATGGAGACGCCATTGTCCTTGAGGTATTTGATGTTGGTGTCACCGGCCAGGAACCAGAGCAGCTCGTGGATGATCGACTTCAGATGCAGCTTCTTGGTCGTCGTGACCGGGAAGCCGCGTGAGAGGTCGAAACGCATCTGGTAGCCGAACACCCCGCGGGTGCCGGTTCCGGTGCGGTCGCCGCGGTCGACGCCGTTCTCCAGCACATGCTTCAGAAGGTCGAGATACTGGCGCATCGGCTTGGCCTCGATTCGGGAGTGCGGGCATTATAGCTACCAGACAGCTGGCCGAACACATCAATACGGCACAAGCATTGCTTTGCCACCATTCTTTCCGGGCGGTTGCGCCGCCCCTCATTGCCCTGCCGGGCATTTCTCCCCGTATAGTGACAGGGAGTAAGAGGCTGGCCGCACGCCGCTGCCCTTCTCGCAACGCCGGTGATTGGCGAAACCATCAATGACCGCGTCCCCTCTCCCCGTCACTATACGGGGAGAGGATGCCGGCAGGCAGGTGAGGGGCGGCACTGCCGCCCAGTGGGTGCAAATTCAAATCTGGAGCGACCGCCCTTGCGGCGCCGGCCTCTGCAAGCCGACGCCCGATCTCAGAGGGAGCCGAGCTTGCCCAGGTCCTTCGCCACAAGGTAGTAGAACGTCACCCGGCTCTTGGTGTTGTCGGCGGCCATCGCCTTGCAGACCTTCTCGATCGCACCATCGGCCTTCTTGGCGTCGGCGACGCCGAGCTTCTTGGCGGCCCAGTTCTCCCGGACGCGTTCCAGTTCCTTCGGGTCCGTGCAGGACACCAGCGATGAATCGCGGTTCCTCAGCGCGATGCCCAGGTGCTTGACGATCTTCTCGACCGCGTCGGCGCTGGCGCCGGCGTCGTACTTCTTCACATCCGCGAGATAGTCGGCCATCAGAAAAATCCCCTCGTCGGCGCCACGGATCCTGTCGATGAGGCTTGTGGCGCTCTACGCAATCTGTGCGCTAGGTAGCAACTCCTCACCGGTGCAAAGCTTCGGTTGAGCGCGCCGGCAAGTCAACCCATTTTGAGATAGGGACAAAGTCCCATTCGGCCTTTCAATTTCCATGATCGGCCCCTATATTCGTTTCGTCGGCTTGACCGACTATGGCGATAAACAGGCGATGCAATAAGCCGTTCGGACCCGGGGGCGGTACCCGGCGCCTCCACCAAAAACCGCTCTTGTCGAAAGAGCGGCTTTTGCTGGGGGCGAAATAGGATCGACGAAGGTGTAAAGATCGTACTTTTGCCCGGCATTGTACCACCGTCATCGGGCTAAACTTATAGTTGCCAACGACAACTATGCGGAAGCTCGTCTCGCTGCGTAATGCAGTGCGAACGCTTCAAATCAAGCCCTAGAGGTTCGCACTTCTAGGCGGGGTTCGGAGGTACCTGGCAACAGAAACCTCCACTTCTCCCCTCTTCCATTTTTCTGCAGCGGCATTTTTTTTGCGCCTGGCACGGGGCTACGACCTGGTGCCGTTTGCTCGTTCCCATCGCGGAGCGATTGCGCTTCGTTGCCGATGCGGCCGGTTTATGCAAAACATGAAAAAGGCCGGGCGAGCCCGGCCTTTTTGTTGCGATTTCGAGCGTTGCTTACTCGGCCGGCGCTTCCACCGTCTCCCGCACGCGGCCGAGCGTGAGCTTGGCCAGCGAGAAGGAGATCACCGCGCAGAGCGTGATGCCGGCCACCATCGGCAGCGGCGTGCCGTCGAAGAACAGCCCGGCGACACCCATGGCCAGCGCGCCGATGGCGAAATGCAGCGTGCCCATCAGCGCCGAGGCGGTGCCGGCGATCTCGCCATGCTCTTCCATGGCCAGCACCGAAGTGGTCGGGATGACCAGACCGAGGAAGCCGTAGCCGACGAAGAGCAGCGCCGCCATCACGTCGAGCCGGTCGACGCCGGAGGCCATGATCGCGAACAGCGCCACCATCGTCGTCGCATAACCGGTCACCGCCACCCAGACGACGCGCTTCAGGCCGAAGCGGTCCGCCAGCATCCCGGTCAGCTGCGACATGCCGATGAAGGCAACCGCGTTGATCGAGAAGAACACGCTGTAGACCGAAGGCGACAGGCCGTAGTGGTCGATCAGGATAAAGGACGAGCTCGACAGATAGACAAAGAAGCTGGCGATGCCGAAGCCGGCGATCGCTACCAGCCCGAGGAAGTTGCGGTCGCCCATCAGGTAGCGGTAGCCGGACAACGCCGTGCCGAAGGAGGAGCCGGCGCGCTCCTCGACGGAGCGCGTCTCCTTGAGCGACGTGGCGAGCAGGATGGTGGCGAGCGCCGCCGCACCCGTCACGGTCCAGAACACGGCGCGCCAGCCGAAGCTCTCGATGATCTGGCTGCCGGTCAACGGCGCGAGAATCGGCGACACCGAAAACACCAGCATCAGCAATGACATCAGCTTGGCCGCCTCGTTGCCGGTGTGCAGGTCGCGCACGATGGCGCGCGGAATGGCCATGCCGGCGCTGGCGCCGAGGCCCTGCAGGAAGCGGAAGGCGATCAGCCATTCGATGGTCGGCGCCATCGCCGAGCCGATGCCGCCGATCATGAACAGCGCGAGGCCGCCATAGAGCGGCAGCTTGCGGCCGACCATATCGGAGATCGGACCGACGAGGATCTGGCCGAACCCCATCGACAGGAAGAAGATCAGCAGGCTCATCTGCACCGCCGAGGTGCCGGCGTGCAGATCCTCGCCGATCGACGGCAGTGCAGGAAGATACATGTCGATGGCGAACGGGCCGATGGCGGACAACAGGCCGAGCACGACCGCGATGCGGAGGAATTTGGGACTCATGATAAGGCTTCTTTCGGATCTGGCTGCCACCGCGAAGGCGGCGTCTAACCCAGGACGTTCCATCCCGTGACATTCCGACACCCAGAGCGAACTTGTTCGTCTCTTGAGCGAACCTATTCGTCCATCCGGAGCGAAATGCCTTTGTTCTATGTCCACAAAATTAGACACTCTTGTCCAAATCGTCAATCACCGCTATATAGATTTTTATGAAGCCCGGCGCCTCTCCTGACACTTTCCCGCCACGCAGCCATGAGGCAAAGCGCATTTCGGTTGTCGAAGCCGCTGCTTCGGTTTTCTGCCGCGAGGGATTTGCCGGCGCCAATATCGACCTGATCGCCGCCGAGGCCGGCGTATCGCGCCAGACCGTCTACAACCACCATGGCGACAAGGAAAAGCTCTTCATCGCCGTCGTGCGCGACCTCACCGAGCGCTGCAACGCCGGCATCTTCGCCACCATCGCCACCTTCCCCGACCAGCCCGGCGACCTCGAAGCCGATCTTGTCGGCTTTGCCGTGCGCATGAACCGCAACTGCATCTGCAACCGTGACGGCAGGTTCCTGCGCAAGCTGATCCAGGCCGAGGGCGAACGTTATCCCGAGCTTTTCGCCGAATGGCGCGAACAGGGGCCGGGGCGAACCTGGTCGGCGCTTGCCGCCCGCTTTGCCCGCCTCGCCTATGCCGGCCACCTGTCGATCGACGACCCGGACGTGGCGGCGCGCCAATTCCTTGCCCTCGTCAACGCCGAATTGCAGATAAGCTTCATGCTCGGCGGCACGCCGACGGAGGAAGAGGTGCTGCAATCCGCCGGCAATGGCGTGCGCACCTTCCTGCGCGCCTTCGGCCGCCACAAGGCCGCCTCCCACGCGCCCAGAAAGAGCGCGCTCGTCGGCGCCTGAGCCATCAAATCGTCGGCAAAGAGCCTCGCTTCCGGGAGACCGCGATCTATATGCGGTTTACGCCGCGCTCAAGCTTGATTACAGCTATGCGGACGATTCAACGGAACCCGACCGTCACATGGCCGACGACCACATCCGCTACGACATTCTGGCCCAGGAGGCGTTGCGCGGCGTCATGCGCAAGGTCCTGGCCGAAGTCGCGCGCACCGGCCTTCCGGGCAATCATCATTTCTTCATCACGTTCCTGACCGGCGCGCCGGGCGTGCGCGTGTCGTCGCGGCTGCGCGAGCGCTATCCGGAGCAGATGACCATCGTCATCCAGTTCCAGTACTGGGACCTGAAAGTGTCCGACACCGGCTTCGAGGTCGGGCTGTCCTTCTCCGACGTGCCGGAAAAGCTCGAGATCCCCTTCTCCGCCGTCCGCGGCTTCTACGATCCCTCGGTCAATTTCGAGCTCGAATTCGACGTCAAGACGGACGGCGCGGCCGACGACGAACCGGCGCAGCCCGCGCCCGAGCCGCTGGCCGTCGTCACCGAGAAGAAACCGGAGACGAAGAAGAAGGCCGCCGCCGAGGCCGACAAGAAGCCCGCCGCCGCGGACGCCGGCAAGAGCGCCGACGTGGTGTCTCTCGACGCCTTCCGCAAGAAATAACACGCCGGACGGTGCGGCATGGGCGACGTCGTCAATCTCCGCCAGGTCCGCAAGCAAAAGGCGCGGACCGAGAAGGAGCGGCAGGCCGGCGAGAACCGTGCCCTGCATGGCCGCTCCAAGGCCGATCGGGACCGCGATCGCCTGGCCGCCGACAAGGCCGAGCATTTCATCGCCGGCCATCGCCGCGAAGAGCCTGGTGATCCAAACGAGAGCTGAGCGCCTCACGTGAGCCCGGTCGAAAAGCGTTCCGTGACCATCCGCGGCCATCGCACGAGCTATTCACTCGAAAAGCCCTTCTACGACGACCTCGTCACGATCGCGGCGGCGCGAAAGCTGACGCTTGCCGCTCTCGTCGCCGAGATCGACGAAACCCGTCCGCGCGACGCCAACCTCTCCTCCGCGCTCAGGCTTTATGTGCTGGATTGGGCCAAGCGCGGTGCTGGAGTGGCTTAGACAGGGCCCGTCGCGCTGCCCTGTTTCCGGCGCCGGGCGCCAAAGGAGAGCAAGGCCGAACGGTCACGTTCCTCCGCCTGCTTTTTCGACCGGACCCGCATCAGATCCTTCCAGCCGACATAGCCGACCAGGCGCGCATCCTCGCGCGTAACGACGGGAAGATGCGAGATGTTTGCCGTCAGCAGCTTGTCGGACAGGCCCTCCAGATATTCGTCGGGATAGGCAAGCGTCACCGTGCTGCCGGCCAGCAACTCGCCAAGCGTCGTCTTGCGGTGCTTGCCGGCGCGCCGCCAGCGCAGGATTGCCGGCGGATCGATGACGCCAAGCACGTGCCCTTCCCCGGTCACGACGGGAAAGCTCGGGTGCCGCGTCTCTGGCGCGGTCAGGAAGGCGGCGGCGCCATGCAAGGTCATCGTTGCCGGCACGCGTTCGACTTCTGTCGTCATCACCTCGCGCACCGTGGTCAGCGCGAACGGATCGACACGGTATTCGCGCACCAGATGGTGCCCTCGCCGCGCCACCTTTTCGGTCAGGATCGAGCGCTTCATCAACAGCACGGTGACCGCGTGCGCCGTGGCGCAGGCCGCGATCAGCGGCACCAGTATATGGGTGTTGCCGGTCAGCTCGACCGCGAAGAAGGTGGCGGTCAGCGGCGCGCGCATGGTGCCGCCCATGGTCGCGGCCATCGCCAGCAGCGGCCAGAAGCCGGGGGTCGCCTCGGGCAGGATGCCGGCAAGAGCAGCCCCCATCGCCCCGCCCATGATCAGCAGGGGCGCCAGCACGCCGCCGGACGTTCCCGAGCCCAGCGCCACCGACCAGATGATCGCCTTCACCACCAGCAGCGTGAACGCGGCGGCCGCCAGCGTTTTTCCGTCCAGCATGTTGGCGATGTTGTCATAGCCGACGCCGAGCGCCTGCGGCTCGATCAGCCCGCCAATACCGACCACCAGGCCGCCGAGCATCGGCCACCACATCCAGTGGATGGGCAGTTTCTGGAATGCATCCTCGCAGGCATAGACCATCTGCGTCAGCAATCCCGACAGGAGCCCGGCTGAGATGCCGATCAGCACCCAGCCGCCAAGCCCCTGGAATGACGCCGCCATACTGCCCTCGAACGGGAAGATCGGCTCCGGCAGATGCAGCAAAGTGCGCTCGACTTCGGCGACGATGGCGGCCACCGCGACGGGGATGAAACTGCGCGGCGTCCATTCGAACAGAAGCAGCTCGACCGCCAGCATGATGGCGGCGATCGGCGTTCCGAACACGGTGGTCATGCCGGCCGCCGCCCCCGCCACCAGCAGCGTCTTGCGCTCATTGTCGCTGACCGGCAGCATCTGCGCGATCAGCGAGCCGATGGCGCCGCCGGTCATGATGATCGGACCTTCGGCGCCGAACGGCCCGCCCGAGCCGATCGAGATCGCCGACGACAACGGCTTCAGGATCGCCACCTTGGCGTCGAGCCGCGAGCGCCCGAGCAGGATCGCCTCGATGGCCTCGGGAATGCCGTGACCGCGGATCTTCTCGCTGCCGAAGCGTGCCATCAAGCCGATGATCAGCGCGCCGATCACCGGCACGATCACAGCGGCAAGCCCAAGCGGCGTATCCTCGAGCCTGAGTTCGGCGAGCGAGAACTGGCCGAAATAGGCGATGTTGGTGGCGAGCCGGATGAGCTTCAGCAGCGCAATGCCGGCAAACAGCCCCGCCGTGGCGACCACGACGGCGATTGCCGCGATGAGAAGCACCCGCGCGTCGGTGGTGAAGTCGCGGAGATGGCCGTTTCCGGCATGAGCGGATTTCATTTGGGAGCCCGGCTTTCTGGTTGTCGGGTCGCTATCTATCGTAACACGATATAAATGCACAAGGCCGATTTGCGACGAAAAACAGTTTGAGCTTTTGCCGGAAACGAACAAAGGTCGGCCACGATGCCTTCGCAAAACTCACGCCCCGCCATCAGCCAGGCCGACTATCAGCGGCTGTCCGAATTCCGCTACCTGATCCGACGGTTCCTCGAGTTCAGCCAGATCCAGGCCAATGAGGCGGGTCTCACCCCGCGCCAGCACCAGGCGCTGCTGGCGATCAAGGGGTTTCCGGGCGCGGGACCGGTGACGGTCGGCGACCTGGCCGAACGCTTGCGCATCCGCCACCACAGCGCCGTGGAACTGGTCGACCGCCTGTGCGAGGCCGGGCTTGTCACCAGGGACCAGGACAAGGATGACCACCGCCGTGTGCTTTTGCGGCTCACCGAGCGCGCCGATGACTGCCTCGCCGAACTGTCGGCGGCGCATCTCGACGAGCTCGGACGCATCGAGCCGATGCTAATGCGGCTGCTCAGTCGGCAGGATCGGTGATCGCAACTGACAAGGTCCGAGGATGGCCTGGCTGGCCGGCCTCGGTCCGCCGTCACCCTCCGTCCAGCGACTTCAGCAGATTGTCGATCGTGAACGGGTTGGACTTGGGCTTAGCCGGTGGTGGAGCCGAACCGTCATTGACGCCGGGGAGCGACCCGTCGAGCTTGGGGGCCTGCTGGGCGGCCTTGCGTTGGGCGTCCCGCTTGGCCTTTTCTTCCGAGGCGATGCGCAAAGCCTCTTCGGCCTTTCGCCGCTGTTCCGCGGCTTGCGCCTTGGCCGCATCGTCGGCCGCCTGCTGTTGTGCCCTGGCTTTTGCTTCGGCATCGGCCTTCGCGTCCGCCTCGGCCTGCGCCTTTTCCTCAGCCTCGGCTTTGGCCTTCTCATCAGCTTCGGCTTGTGCCTTTGCCTCGGCTTCGGCCTGGGCTTTCGCGTCCGCCTCGGCCTGTGCCTTTGCTTCAGCTTCGGCCTTGGCCTGCGCCTCCGCTTCAGCCAGGGCCTTCGCTTCGGCTTCGGCTTTCAGCCGCGCCTCTTCCTCCTGCCGGCGCAATTCCTCGGCTGCCCGCTCGCGTTCGGTTTGGAGTGCTGCGTAGTAGCGCACCTCGCGCCGCAGCCGCTGCTTCTCCAACAGCGCCGCCTGCATGGCCTCGACCCGTTGCTGTTCCTTCTCCAGCGCGCGCTGCGTCAGGAACTGCGCCAGCGGCTCGCTGTCGAACTGGCGTTCGGCGGCGCCGAGCGGCCCATCGACGCTGAAATTCACCGCCGGCTCGGAGCCGACCAGCGCCTCGTCGCCCGGCCTGTAGGTGATCGCGCCCCTGGCTGTGACGGTGCTGGTGTTGAGGTCTGCCGTGACGTCGGCAGACAGCGACGCTGACGGATTGTCGAGGCTGATCGGCGGCGCCCTGAGAATGCCGCCGGCAATGGTGAAGGCAATATCGGTGTCCTTGGCGGCAAAACTGCCGTTGCCGGCGATCTCGAGCGCGAAGCCGGCGGTCTTGCCCGCATCGATATCGCGCCCGATGGCATCGGCCTTGTCGATGAAGGCGGCGAAGGCATCGGGGTTCATGCCGGCCACGGTAAGTCCCTTCAGCGCCGCCGTGCCGGAACCCGACAAGGCCGCAACCATCGCATCGAGCGACTTGCCACTGGTCGACAGCGCCGTCGAGACGTCACCGCTGCCGCTCAGGCCGGCATTTGGCAGCAGGGCTGGAAGATCGGCGCCGGCAAGCTTCATCTGGCCGGAGAAGAGCCCGGTGCCGTCATTGTTCTTCAGCTCGAACAGGCCGGTCAAAGCGCCGCCAAAAAGCTTGGCCTTGAGATCGGAAACCCGGATGCCCTCCTGGTCGAGCTTCAGCGACAGCGCCGCGTCATAGGCGGTGGCGAAGGGACCGGCAGCAAGAGCCGCGGTGGTGAGGTCGAGGTCGGCGGTGAAAGGCAGGCTGGACTTCTGGCTGAACGGCGCCGTCGGCCAGTTGCCCTTGCCGGCCTGGAAGGATTGGTCGCCGAACAGCGCGACCGCCATCGGATCGAGGTCGAGCTCGTCGAGCGCCAGTGCGCCGGCCAGATGCGGCAGCCCGTCCTTGACGTCGACATTGACGTCGCCGGAAACCGACGCCTCGTTGACGGCGCCGCTGAGCCCGCTCAGCACCAGGAGGCCGTTGCCGAAATCGGCGTCGGCGGCGAGCGAGGCCGAGGTGCCGGTTCCCATGCCCGGCAGGCCAACGCCGGTCGTCATCAGCCAGGGCTCGATGTCGGAGGCTTCGAGGCTGACCTTGCCCTTGGCCGACGCGCCTTGCTGCGTATCGGCGACCGTTCCCTCGAAGCTCGCCCTGAAGTCGTCGGCGGTCAGGTTGAAGCTCGTCGCCAGGCCACCGTCGAGCGTGCCCTTGGCGGAGACATCGGTGGTCGCCTGGCCGAGCATGCCAAGCGGCAATGCCGGCAGGCCGTAGAGCGCCAACAGCGCGGTGGCGTCGGCATTCCTGGCGTTGAAGGTCAGCATCACCGGCGCCTGGGCAAGGCTGTCGGCCTTGCCCTTGCCGGAAAGCGATGCCGAAAAGGCCGAGCCGCCGGCCTTGCCTTGCGCGCTCACCGCCAGTCCCGTCGTGCCGTCGCCATTGTCGGCCGCACTCGTCACCACATCGATGCGAGCATCCTGGAGCAGTTCTGGATAGGCGACCGCGCGGGCCGCCAGTCCTTTCAGCAGCTCATTGTCGGGATAGTGCTGCGCCGCCACGTCGACCAGCGGCTTGAGGTCGACGGCGACCACCGAGGCGTCGAGCTTGCCGGTCGGGCTCTCCGGGAAATCCTTGATCCGCCCGGTGGCGCTGATCGAGGCGCCGGCCAGCCCGCTGAGCGACAGCCGGTCGATCTCGAGCAATCCCTTGCGCAGCCGCAGCGCCGTGTCGACGGTGTCGGCCGTCAGGCCGCCGGCGCTCACCGGCCCGGCCTTGATCTGGAAGTCGAGGTCGCGATCGGAAAACCGGTTGGCGCCCTTGTCGCTGACGAAGATCGAGGCGAATGCCGCCAGCCCGTCGACGTCGAGCTCGCCACCCTCCAGCCGCATAAGCACCGAGGGCCTGGCGTCGTCCGGCTGGCTGGAATCGATGCGGCCCGAAAACCGGGCCTTGCCGAGGATCAGTTCGAGATCGCTGAAGGCCTGGCGCTTCTCGCTGAGATCGACCCTGGCCTTGAAGCCGGCGGCCGGCAATCGGCGGATCGCCTCGTCGACGTCCTTGGACAGCCAGGCGGCAAAACCCGAAGGCTGCGCCACGGCAAGCAGCAGCGAGCCGGTGAAGCCGAAATGATCCTCGACGCTGAGCATGCCGTTGGCTTCGAGCGTGGCGCGGCCGGGCAAGGTCGCGGCAATCGACTTCACCGACCAGCCGCCTTCGGCCGGTTCGGCCGAGAGATGCACGTCCCGCACCGTCGTGTCGCCGGCGACCACGGCCGGCAGTCTCACTTCGACCGTGCCGGGCATGGTCGGCTTCGGCATATGCAGAAGCGCCTGCTCCAGCGCATTGACGCGCTGGTCGAGCGTTACGCCGTCGACGGCAGCGGCGCCGACGGCTTCGTCGAACTGCACCTGCGCGCCGTTGGCCTCGATCGAGAAGTGCGGCTTCAGCCCGAGCTCGACCGAGGCTTTGCCGTCGGCGGTGTAGGGATTGTCGAGCGGTCCCGTTTCGAAGCGGAACTCGTCGAAGGCGAGCTTCTGGTGATCGAGCGAGAACTTGCCGTTGAGGCGGAAGCCCGGGTCCGGCTTGCCGGCCGAGACCTTCACCGTCTCGCCATCGGTGCCGCGCAGCTCGGCCGAATTCCTGTCGTTGCCGGAGATCTTGAACTGGCCGGAATAGGCGACGGCGCCCTTGACGAGGCCGGCATTGCCGTCGGTCTCGATGACCAGCGGATAGGCGTCCGGATCGGCCTTCAGCCGCAGCCGCATCTGGCCATTGCCTTCGGCCCTGCCGGTCGAGGCGGTGACATTGGTGCGCAGGCCGTCGAGCTTGAGCGTTCCATCCATCCGCCATGGGCCGGCGAGCGACTTTGCCGAGACGGTCGAATTGATCTCGGAAATCAGGTGGCTGCGCCCGCCGGCGGCATGGCGCAAGGCGACCTCGCCTTCCGTCACCGTCAGCTTCTCGATCGCGATCTGGTTGAGGTCGAAGGGCGAGGTCGGCCGCATCGCCCAGTCGACCGTGCCGTCGGCGGCGATGTCGATCGTCGCCTTCGGACGCACCAGCCGCATGTCGAAGATCAGCACCTCGCCGCGCAGGAAGGGGGCCAGCTCCGCATCCATCGAGAAGGTCTCGACGGTCATTGCCGGCTGGCCTTCGGGACCGCCGGCAACCGAAACATTGGAGAAGGTCACCGAAGGAAACGGCAGCAGCCTGGCCGTCGCATCGCCCTCGACGGTGACCTTGCGGCCGAGGATGGCGCTCGCCTCGCGCTCGAAATCGGCGCGGTAGCCCGCCCAGTCGATAAAATACGGCACCACCAGCGCCGCGCACAGCACCAGCACGAACAGGCCACCGAAGATCACGAACAGGCGTGCGAGCATCAGCACCAGCGATCGTTGAAAGTCAGCCGCACTGTACCCGCATCAGCGTGTCGATAAAGAGGCAATTCGGCTGCGTCCTCGGCAAGCAGGGACAACGGCGCAGGCTGGGGGGACAGTCCGCCGCGTCAATGCCGCGCCGCTTCCATCAGGGCGGACAAGACCGCACCCTTGCAAAGGCTGATCAGGAATTTCTTCGCAACGAACTCGATGGTCGAGTCGTGGAACGTCAGGATGAAATGCCGATAGTCCGAAAACAGCTCAGGCATGTGGGATGGATGAACCCGATTGGCCTTTTCCAGGGAGGCTATCCAGTACGAGTTGAAGACTTCGAACGCAGAATATGGCTGCAGGCCGAGACCATAGAGCCGATGCCCGCTGATGGCTTCATCGTTCGGCGGACCGAATTGAAGCGCCAGGTATGGTTCCACCGTCAGGATTGCGACGGATTCATCGCCTGTCGCGGGCGAAACCGAGCGCGGGTTCGTGCCATCGAACGAAGGATCCGGAACGTTGGCGAGATAGGCAATCAGCAATCGCTCTTCATCCGCGAAGACATGCGGCAATGGCGCGCCGGCCGATGACGGCGGTATCTCGACCGGCAGCAGGGCCTCGGCCGCCGACATGACTAGTGACCAACACGGGGCAAGATCTTGCCAGGGTTCATGATGTTCAGCGGATCGAGCGCCTGTTTGATCGTGCGCATGATGTCGACGCCATGGCCAAGCTCGTGGCGCAGGAAGCCGATCTTGCCCTGGCCGATGCCGTGCTCGCCGGTGCAGGTTCCTTCCATGGCGATGGCGCGCATGTTGAGCCGCGCGACGAATTTCTCCGCCAGCGCGATTTCTTGCGGGTTGTCGACGTCCATCAACACCAGCACGTGGAAGTTGCCGTCGCCGGCGTGGCCGACGATCGGCGCGATCAGGCCCATCTCGGCAATGTCGGCCTCGGTCTCGGTGACGCATTCGGCAAGCCGCGAGATCGGCACACAGACATCGGTCGACAGCCCCTTGGCGCCGGGCCGCAAGGTCAGCGACGACCAATAGGCGTCGTGCCTGGCCTTCCACAGTTTCGTCCGCTCCTCGGCAACACTGGTCCACATGAACGGTCCGCCGCCATTCTCCTCGGCGATCATGCCGAAGGTCTCGGCCTGCTCGGCGACACCGGCATCGCTGCCGTGGAATTCGACGAACAGGCACGGGCCTTCCGGGTAGTCGAGCTTGGAATAGTTCTTCATCGCCCGCATCTGCAGCGCATTGACCAGTTCGATGCGCGCCACCGGAATGCCCATCTGGATCGTCGCGATCACCGTCTTGCAGGCCGCCTCGAGGCTGGGAAACGGGCAGACGCCGCCCGAGATCGCCTGCGGGATGCCCTGCAGCCTCAAGGTCAGCGCGGTGATGACGCCGAGCGTGCCCTCCGAGCCGATCAGCAGCCGCGTCAGGTCGTAGCCGGCCGAGCTTTTCTTCGCCCGCTTGCCGGTGGTCACCGCCTCGCCATCGGCCATGACTGCCGTCAGCGACAAAACGTTCTCGCGCATCGTGCCATAGCGCACGGCATTGGTGCCGGAGGCCCGCGTGGCCGCCATGCCGCCGAGCGAGGCATTGGCGCCGGGGTCGATCGGGAAGAACAGGCCGGTGTCGCGCAGGTGCCGGTTGAGGTCCTCGCGCGTCACGCCTGGCTCGACGGTGCAGTCGAGATCCTCGGGATTGACCGCGAGAATCCGGTTCATGCGCGAGGTGTCGATCGAGATGCCGCCGCCCGGCGCGTTGGTGTGGCCTTCGAGGGAGGAGCCGACGCCGAAGGCGATCACCGGCACCCGGTGCGCGGCACAGGCGCGCACGATCTCCTGCACCTCGGCCGTGCTTTCCACGAAGGCGACGCCGTCCGGCGCCTGCGTCGGGATGTAAGTGGTGGTGTGCGCATGTTGGGAGCGGACAGCCTGGCCGGTCTGGAAGCGCTCGCCGAGCGTCTGCTTGAGGATGCCGAGAACCGCGGCAATGCCCTCCTCGTTGCGCTCGACGGGATTGAGGTCGCTCAAAGCCATGATTCACTCCGCGAATGGACCAGCCGCCGCCCTTGCTGTGCGGCTAAGGATGCGTAGTCTCACGACCCACGCCCTGTCCAGCGATCAGGAAAGGAAAACAAGATGTCGATGCCCGCCCCCTTCATTTCCCGCGCCATGGATATCGAGAAGGACTGGATCGACTATAACGGCCATCTCAACATGGCCTATTACAACGTGCTGTTCGACCGCTGCTCGGACGACGCCTTCGAGATGATGGGCATGGGGCCGAACTACGCCAAGGAGCGCCGCCTCACCATCTACACGGCGGAAGTCCATGTCTGCTACGTGCAGGAGCTGCATCTGGAGCACAAGGTCCAGGTCTCCTTCCAGCTCATCGACCATGACGAAAAGCGCCTGAGAGCCTATCAGGAGATCCGCCATGTCGACGGCTGGCTGGCCGCCACCTCCGAGACGCTTTCGCTGCATGTCGACATGTCCGGGCCGAAAGTGGCGCCCTTCCCCGCCGATGTTCTTGCCAGGGTCGAGGAGATGCGCGCTGCCCACGCCGC
The DNA here is from genome assembly GCF_004791545.1 of Mesorhizobium sp. M4B.F.Ca.ET.214.01.1.1. Lineage (NCBI taxonomy): Bacteria > Pseudomonadati > Pseudomonadota > Alphaproteobacteria > Hyphomicrobiales > Phyllobacteriaceae > Mesorhizobium > Mesorhizobium sp. M4B.F.Ca.ET.214.01.1.1. The sequence goes on along the minus strand of NZ_SRUX01000005.1, from coordinate 245,774 downwards.
GCTGCCGATGCCGGAGCGCGCCGGCCGCTCGATCGGCATCAAACGCAAGAGCGCTTGAAGCGCCCCAGCGCGCACGTTAACCTTACCAAGGTTTTAACGTGAACAAGCCGATCGAGTCGTTGAACGACTCAGCGGAGCGTTTGAAAACCACCGTATCGGGTTGGCGATGCGGGGCGGCGGGCAGAGGCGGTTCGAGGAACGTGCATGAAAACCGACATCAAGGTCGAGGTGGAACGGCTGGCGGCCGATCCGCGCATCACCGACTATGATTTCTGGCGCTCGCTCAAGAACGTCAACAACGAGATCTTCCACATCGCCAACAACAACGAGCCGATCCCCTTCGACATGATCCGCTGGCGCGCCATCCTCAAGCAGGCGCGGCTGAAGCGCGGGCATTTCTGACCTACTGCCGATCCCTGGTTGCGGCCTCTGGAGCAATTCCAGGAAAAGTGCGTAGCGGTTTTCCGTCCGGAATTGCGTCAAAACAAATAGTTGGAGCGAGTCAGCGATTCTGAGAGGCGCCGAACCGCTCCAGCGGCGAGCGGGGCGCCACCGGCGACGATTGGATGATCGCCGTGTTGGTCATCGCGTAAGGGATGATCCTGTCGATCACCCGTTCGAGCTCTGCCACCGAGCCGACATGCGCCAGCGCGATGAAGCAGTCCTCACCGGTCACCCGGTCGCACTGCACGATTTCCGGCAGGTCGCGGATGATGTCGGCGACGACGGCAAGCTGACCCGGCACCGGCCGGATGCGCAGCCATGCCGACAGTTTCATGCCGAGCGCGGCCGGATTGATCCTGACCGTGCAGGCCTCGATCACGCCGTTCTCCTGCAGCTTTCTGATCCGCTCCGCTACGCTCGGCGCCGACAGGCCGACGGCGCGCGCCAGTTCGGCCGTGCTGGTGCGCGCGTCCTTTTCCAGCAGGCGCAGGAGCTTCAGGTCGGCGGCATCGAGGTCCACGTTTTCGTTTCGAAGGCGTTTCAAGGTAGTCTGCCTTGCTTTCAAGAATAACTTGGCTTGAAGAGCCAACGGACATCCATATAAACCGCGCGATCCGCCTGCGATAGTGATCGCATGAGAAATCAAGCGCAAGCCTCGGCGGCAAGCCCCGCCCTCGACAAGCCAGACAGCGCCAGCCAAAGCCTTGCCGGCCCTGCCCTTTCCACCTTGGCGACGGAGCTGCCGCCACATCTGTGGTTCGGCGTCAGCGCCGTGTTCCACTATCTTGGGCCGGCCTTCGCGGTGCTGCTTTTCGCTAAGGTCGGCGTGCTCGGCATGGCCTGGCTGCGCATCGCCACCGCCGCCCTCGTCTTCGCGCCGCTGACCCGGCCATGGAGAGTCTTCGCCCGCGCCGACCGGCCGACACGGCTGTTGCTCGTCGCCTTCGGCGCCTGCCTGGCGGTGATGAACTGTTCCTTCTATCTCGCGCTCGACCGCCTGCCGATCTCGCTGGTCGCGGCGATCGAGTTTGTCGGCACCATCGCCGTCGCGCTCGTCGGCCTGCGCAGTCCGCGCAACCTCGCGGCGCTCGCCATTGCCGTCACCGGCACCTTGCTGTTGATCGACGTCAAATGGTCGAGCGACCCGGTCGGCCTGTTCTGGGCCTTCCTTAACGGCGCTCTGTTCGTCGGCTACATCGTGCTCGGCCACCGCGTCGCGGCGTCCGGCGCGGGCGCCGGCATTGCCGGCTTGGGCGCGGCAATGACGATCGCCTTCCTCGTCGTGCTGCCCATCGGCCTCACCGAGGCGCTGCCGGCCTTTTCCGCGCCGTCGCTGCTCATCACCGCCATCGGCGTCGGCATCTGCTCCTCGGTCATCCCCTATATCTGCGATCAACTCGCCATGGCGCGGCTGCCGCGCGCCAGCTTCGCGCTGATGCTGTCGCTGCTGCCGCTCAGCGCGACACTGATCGGCATCATCGTGCTGAGGCAGGTTCCGAGCCTCGGCGATTGCCTGGGCATCGCGCTGGTGGTGGCCGGCGTCGCCTTGCACAAGCCGGCCCCAGAACGAGCGCCATAAGGCTAGGCAAGCTTCTCCTTCAGGAAAGCGACCGTCCGGCCCCAGGCGAGGTCGGCCGCCCTCTTGTCGTAGCGAGCCGCCGAGGTGTCGTTGTTGAAAGCATGGTTGGCGCCCTCATAGACATAGACCGCGTACTCGACATGCGCCGCGTCGAGCGCCTTCTTGAAGGCATCGATGCCGGCATTGGTGCGCGCATCCAGGCCGGCATAGTGGAGCAGCAGCGCGGCCTTGATCTTCGGCACGTCGTCGGGCTTCGGCTGCATGCCGTAATAGGCGACCCCTGCGCTCAGATCCGGCGAATTGACGGCAAGCGTGTTGACTGCGCCGCCGCCCCAGCAGAAACCGACGGCGCCGACCTTGCCGTTGCCGTCCTTGTAGCCCTTGAGGAACGTGACCGTCGCCACGGCGTTGGCGGCGACCTGCGCGGGATCGAGCGTCGCGAACAGTTCGCGCACCTTGTCCTCATTCTCAGGCGTGCCGCCGAGCGGCGACATGAAGTCCGGCGCCAGCGCGACGAACCCTTCCAGCGCCACCCGCCGCGCAACATCCCTAATGTGCGGGTTGAGCCCCCTGTTCTCGTGGATGACGATGACGGCGCCGAGCTTGCCGGACCGGTCGGCCGGTTCGACCAGATAGCCCTTCATCTCGCCTCCGCTGCCGGGATAGGTGATGTCCTCACCCTTCACGCGCGGATCGTCCTCGGCGACGATCGCCGCCCGGGCGGGATTCGCCGCCAGCAACGGCACGATGGCGGCGGCTGCCGCGCCAGATCCGGCAAGCCTCGTCAGCTGTTCCATGAAACGGCGCCGGTCGAGCGTCAGATGCGTGTATTCATCATAGGCATCGATCATCGCCTGGGTGATGACGGGCTCGGCGGCGGCTGTGGTCATGGCTCATTCCTCGACTGTCCCCCCACCGGGCAAGATAGGGTTGGAAGGCGCTTGGTCCATTTCGAAGCCGTCGGCTTTGAGGACGTCGAGGTGGAAGACAGGACTGACGACTGCCTCGGCGGCTTCCGCCGCAGCCTCATCGCATGGCCGGCCTCGGAACGGCGCAAGGGCGCCATGAGCCTGAAGTCCAGCCTCGGCACCGCCCTCGTCTGCCGATTGATCGCCGGTTATTTCGGCGCTGTCTCCAAGGCCTACCTGCTGGTCTCGGCACCAAAGCCCTGAGGCGGGGCGGCCCGTCCAGGGCCCCATCACATTTTGGTCATTTCGGCAAATCTTGATGGCGTTGCCACAATATAAGGGGAAGCTGAGATCGGCTTCGCCTGCCACGGCGATGCCTGAAGAGAAGGAACAACGCTCATGACCTTGTCCCCTCCGATCGTCGCAAGCGCGCTCATGCTGGCCAGCGCGGCCCTCCTGGCGCTGCGATCCGCGGCCCTCAGCCGGGAGGCGGTCAAAGTCAGAAGCGAGCAACGCCGGCCCGGCCGCGCGAAATCCGGCAACTAAGCGCCAACACCGAGGGGAAGACCATGGACGTTCAGGACATCGTGAACACCGTCTCCGCCAAGGCCGGCCTCGACCAGGCGGTGACGGAAAAGGTCGTCGGCACCATCTTCTCGGTGCTCGAGCACGAGGCGGACGGCACCAGCGCCTCGAGCTTCTTTGCCAGGATCCCCGGCGCGGATGCGCTGGCCCGGAAATATGATGTCATGGCCGCAGGTGCTTCCAGCGGCTCGGGCGGCGGCCTGCTGTCGTCGCTGCAGGGGGCGCTTGGCGGCGTGCTCGGCGAGAAGACCGGCGCGCTGATCAACGGCATCGCCGCGCTCAGGGCCTCCGGCCTCGACATGGCGCAGATTCAAAAGGCCGGCGCCACGCTGGTCCAGCAAGCGGAAGCCGCCGCCGGCCCGGATCTCACCAATCAGGTGCTTGGCTCGGTGCCGGGCCTCAAAGGCCACCTCGGGCTCTGAACAGGCCTTCACTTCGGCAAAGCGTAAGCCATCACATAATCACCCGGCTTGGTGCCGACCGAGCCGTGGCCGCCGGCGACGATGACCACGAACTGGCGGCCGTCGGCGACCGTATAGGTCATCGGCGTCGACTGGCCGCCGGCCGGCAGCCTGGCCTTCCAAAGCTGCCTGCCGGTCGTCAGATCATAGGCGCGCAGATAATCGTCGACAGCCGCCCCCAGGAACGCGACGCCACCGGCGGTGATCATCGGCCCGCCAATGCCCGGCACGCCGACCTTGAACGGCAGCGGCAACGGTGTCATGTCGCGCACGGTGCCGTTGCGGTGCTTGTAGGCGATCTTGCCGGTCCTGAGATCGGCGCCGGCGACATAGCCCCAGGGCGGCGCCTGGCAAGGGATGCCGAGCGGCGACAGGAACGGCCCCATTACCACCGCGTAAGGCGCGCCCTCGTTGCGGTTAAGCCCCTGCTCGCTGCCGCGTCCTTCGTCCGGCGGCGGCACCTGGTCGCGCGGGATGAGCTGCGACTTGAACGCCAGATAGGTCGGCATGCCGAACATCACCTGCCGGACGGGATCGACCGCCACGCCGCCCCAGTTGAAGACGCCGAAATTGCCGGGATAGACCAGCGAGCCCTGCTCGGATGGCGGCGTGTAGCGGCCCTCATAGCGCAGGCCCTTGAGCTCGATCCGGCAGGCCAGCTGGTCGAACATGGTGATGCCCCACATGTCGGCGCCGGTCAGCGGCTTCGGATTGAAGGAGAGGTCCGATTCCGGCTGCGTCGGCGAGGTGTGGTCGCCCTCGATCGCGCCGCCCGGGGCCGGCACCTCCTTGACGGGAATGATCGGCTCGCCGCTGCGCCGGTCGAGCACGTAAAGATCGCCCTGCTTGGTCGGCCCGACCAGCCCCGGCACGACGCCGCTCGACGTGGTGATGTCGACCAGCGATGGCTGCGCCGGCACGTCCATGTCCCAAAGGTCATGATGCACGGTCTGCCGCACCCAGCGCACCTGCCCGCTGTTGAGGTCGAGCGCGGTGATCGAGGACGAGAATTTCTCGACATTGGCGCTGCGCCCGGCGCCGAGCTGGTCCGGCGTCTGGTTGCCGAGCGGCACGTAGAGCAGGCCGAGCTTCTCGTCGGCGCTCGGCGTCGACCACATGTTGGGCGAGTTGTTGGTGTAGGTCTGGCCGGCCGGCAGCGGCGTCGTCTGGTCCGGATTGCCGGAATCCCAGTTCCACAGCAGCGCGCCGCTGTCGACGTCGAAGGCGCGGATGACGCCCGACGGTTCCTGCGTGGAATAATTGTCGTTGACCGCGCCGCCGACGATGATCTTGCCGCCGACGATGAGCGGCGCCGAGGTCGAATAGTAGTAGCCCGATTTCGGATACGGCATGTTGGCGAGCAGGTTCAGCGTGCCGCCCTCGGCGAAGGATGCACACACCTGCCCGTTCGCGGCGTCGAGCGCGATCAGCCGCGCGTCGGAGGTCGGCAGATAGACGCGCGCGGGGCATGGCTGGCCGGCGGCGACCTTGCCGTCGGCATAATAGGACACGCCGCGGCAGGTCTGGTGCTGCCGGTTCGGATCGAGCTTGATCTTCGGGTCGAAGCGCCATTTCTCCTTGCCGGTCGTGGCATCGATGGCGATGGCGAAATTGTGCGGCGTGCAGATGTAGAGCGCATCGCCAATCTTCAGCGGCGTCACCTGATAGGTCGTCTCGCCGATGTCGTCCGGACCCTTCACGTCGCCAGTACGATAGGTCCAGGCCGGCTGCAGCGAAGCCACGTTGTCCACGGTGATCTGGTTGAGCGGCGAATAGCGCTGGCCGAAGGGCGTGCGCCCGTAGAAGTGCCATTCGCCTTCCGGCACGTTGCCGCCGAGATCGGCCGTCGGCGTCACCTTGTCGGCGCTGAGCTCGCCGGCAATGTCCTTTGGGTCGGCGGTCATCGAATAGCCGGCCACGGCCAGCGAGGCCAGCACCGCCAGGATCAGCGGCGCGCGTCCATCGGGACCGGTGAGCCCTCGCCTCGCCCAAGGCGTCAGCAGCCACAGCGCCAAAAGCACGATGACGCCGCCGCGCGGACCCAGATCCCACCAGTCGAAGCCGGCTTCCCAGACCGCCCAGCACAGCGTGCCGATCACGATCGCCGCATAGAGCCAAAGTCCTGTCGACCTGCGCCGGAACAGCAGCCAGGCGGTGATTAGGAAAGCAAGGCCGACAATGACGTAGTACCAGCTGCCGCCGAGCATCGCCAACCGGATGCCGCCGCCGCCAAGAACCAGACCGATGAGAGCAAGGATTACGGCGGTGAGGATGGTTGCCATGACGACACTCCTTCAGGCGCAGCAGGCGAGCGTCCGGAAACCGCCGTCGCCAAATGCAACCGTAACGCGCTTTCGAGTCTGTTTCACCTCGCCGCCGTAGTTTTCTGCCCGCTCGCGCGAGGTGTCAAATTAGCAGGACAATATCCAACGATGTCGCGGGCATTGCTCGGTCCTGTCCGTTCACGTCGAAATGACGAAGCCTGGCGGTCGCCATTCTTCTGCCGGCAATCGGGCGATGCTATGCTTTGCCGATGAAGGCCGACGCCGCCTCGTTGCTTGAAAAGGCCCGCCACGCTTACGCGCAGCGGGCATGGGCGGATGCGTTCGCGCTTCTGCAGGCTACGGACGCGATCGCGCCGCTGGGCCCGGACGATCTCGAACGGCAGCTCTGGTCGGCCGCCATGCTCGACCGCGATCAGGACAGCCAGGTCGCCGGTGACCGCCTGTTCGAGGCCTATGTCGAAGCGGGCCGTTACGACCGGGCGGCGTATTGGGCGTTCTTTCGCGGCTTCCGCCTTCTCGCCCTCGGCGAGGAAGGCCACGCGACGGCCTGCATCCAGCAGGCCCAGCGCCTGGCCGACGGCTTCGGTCGCGAATGCGCGGCGCATGGCTATCTGATCTTGCTGGCGGCCCAGAAGGAACTCATGACGGGTAACGATCCGGCCGCCGCGCCGCTGGCGAGCCAGGCCCTGGCGATCGGCGAGCGCTGTTGCGATATCGACCTCGTCGCCTTCGCCAGATGCTATCTCGGCCGTGCGCTGGTACGGCAGGGCCGGATCGACGAAGGCATCGCCTCGCTCGACGAGGCCATGCTGCCGGCCGTCGACGGAAAGCTCTCGCCCATCGTCACCGGCCTGATCTACTGCAACCTCATCGCCGCATGCCGGCAGGTCTATGCGCTCGACCGCTCGCGCGAATGGACCGAGGCGCTGTCGAACTGGTGCGGAACTCAGCCGCAGCTTGTCCAGTTCAACGGCGTCTGCCTTTTGCACCGCGCCGAGATCATGGAATTGAACGGCGCCTGGCAGGATGCGATCGCCGAGGCACGCCGCGCGACGACGTCGTTGGCCCATACCACGGCCAGCGAGGCGGCGGCGGGCGCGGCCTACCAGGAGGCCGAAATCCATCGCTTGCGCGGCGAGTTCGCCGCCGCCGAGGACCTCTACCGCACTGCCAGCCGGCTCGGGCTCGAACCGCAGCCCGGCATGGCGCTGCTGCGGCTGGCGCAGGGCCGGGCCGAACAGGCTGCGGCAACCCTTCGCCGCGTGCTCGCCACGACCAAGGCTCCACTCGGCCGCGCCCGCCTGCTGCCGGCTCTGGTCGAGATCATGATCGCCGCCGGCGCAATCGAGGAGGCACGCGACGCCTGCCAGGAGCTGGAAGCGATCGCCAGCCGTTTCGCGACCGACATCCTGGCGGCGATGGCCTCGCAGGCGAGAGGCGAGATCGACTTGCACGAAGGCAGCGCCGCGACCGCGCTCGGCCATTTCCGCGCCGCGCTGACGACCTGGCAGCGTGCCGGCGCTCCCTATCTCGAGGCGCGGCTGCGCGTGCTTGCCGGGCAGGCCTGCCGCATGCTTGGCGACGAAGACGGCACCGAGCTCGAATTCGATGCCGCCCGTACGGTTTTTGCCGGCCTCGGCGCCGCGCCCGACCTCGCCCGGGTCGCCGCACTGACCCGGCCGACGAGCTTGCCTTCGCATGGGCTGACCCGGCGCGAGATCGAAGTTCTTGGCCTTGTCGCCACCGGCAAGACCAACAGGACGATAGCAACCGACCTTGGTCTCAGCGAAAAGACCGTCGACCGGCATCTCAGCAACATATTCGACAAGCTGGCGGTCAACTCGCGCGCGGCTGCCACAGCCTACGGCTTTCAGAACGGCCTGCTCTGACGCAACGACCTTCTGACCTCGAGCAATTCCAGAAAAGTGTGAAACGGTTTCCGTTCGGAATTACGTCAAAGCAAAGAGATTGAGCGGTTCGGCGTTTCCGTGAAACGATGAAACGCTCTAGCGGCATGGGGAAAAATCCCCATCGCATTTTTCTGACTCGTGAGGTGTCTCCCCGAAGCGCCGCGGCGCCGTTCCCTTATTTTTGGTCCGCCAGTGACGAACCAAATGGAGCGATCATGAACCCGACTTCGACATCCGGACCGGCCGCGATGCAGGCAATGACCCTGCGCGGTCGTCACAACATTCGCATCGCCGAAACCAGGGCACGCGCCGGCGCGTTGCTGGAACCGGGAGCGGCCTTCATGCACCTGGAGGCCGATGCTCTGCAGGCAATCGGCAGCGATCCATCATCAGGCGACGAAACGCGGCCTGCGCTCAGGGAAGAACATGTCGACGTCGTGGTCATCGGCGCCGGCCAGAACGGTCTTTCCGTCGGCTATCACCTCGCCCGCAAGGGAGTGAAGTTCGTCATCCTGGAGGGCCGCGAACGCGTCGGCGACATCTGGCGCTCGCGCTGGGATTCGCTGCGCCTGTTTACCCCGGCACGCTTCGACGGTCTGGTCGGCATGCCCTTCCCCGCCGCGCGCTATTCATTCCCGACCAAGGACGAAATGGCCGACTATCTCGAGGCCTATGCGCGGAGGTTTGCCTTGCCGGTGCGCACTGGCGTCAAGGTCGACGAGGTGACCCGTTCCGGCGAGCGCTACATCGTCACATCAGGCCAGACCCGCTACATCGCCAAGCACGTCGTCGCCGCCGCCTCGAGCTATCAGAAGCCGAAGATCCCGGATTTCGCGGCGTCGTTCGATCCGTCGATCCGGCAATTGCATTCGGTTGCCTACAAGAACCCGGAACAGCTCAAGGCAGGTGGCGTGCTTCTTGTCGGCGCCAGCAATTCCGGTGCGGAAATCGCCATGGATGTCGCGCGAACGCATCAAGTGTGGCTGTCGGGCCGCCATCCAGGCCACATCCCGGTCGCCTACAATGGCTACTTCGCGATGCGTTTGGTCCTGCCGGTGGTCTTGCGCATCGTTTTCCACCGTTTGCTCACCGTCGATACGCCGATGGGCCGCAAGGCCAAGCCGGAGCAGTTGTCGCATGGCCTGCCGCTGATCCGGGTCAAGCCGCAGGATCTGGACGCCGCCGGCGTCCGCCGGGTCGCCCGCGTCGCCAGTGCCCGCGACGGCAAGCCGCTGCTCGACGACGGCCAGCTTCTCGACGTTGCCAACATCATCTGGTGCACCGGGTTCCGGGCCGGGCTCGATTGGATCAAGCTGCCGATCTTCGACGACACCGGCCGGGTGAAGCAGTATCGCGGCGCCGTCGAAGGCGAACCGGGACTGTATGTCTGCGGCCTGCATTTCCAGCACTCGACCTCCTCCACCATGATCCACGGCGCGGCACGCGATGCCGGCTACGTCGCCGACAAGATCGGCGAGCGCATGCGGGCAGCCGCCGGATAAGGGCTTCGAGGCGCTTGCCGGCGCTGGAAAAGCCACCACGCCCGGCAATCGTGTCGCCAAACCAGAACAAAACATAGACACTTCTGGCCTTTCGCTGCCGAATCACTACATTCGGGGGCAATGTCCGGCTTTTCGGAAGACATGCCCTTTTTTGACGAACCGAATGCGCGGCCCGCGGCCCCGTCCGGCATAGCCGCGCGCGCCATGGCCGCCCGCAGCGGCCAGAACAGCGCGCCCGACTATCTGAAGGGCCTGAACCCCGAGCAGCGGCTGGCGGTCGAGACGACCGAAGGCCCGGTACTGGTGCTGGCCGGCGCCGGCACCGGCAAGACGCGCGTGCTCACCACCCGCATCGCCCACATCCTTTCAACCCATAAAGCGAATCCATGGGAGATTCTCGCGGTCACCTTCACAAACAAGGCCGCACGCGAGATGAAGACCCGTATTGGCCTACTCGTCGGCGAAAAGATCGAGGGCATGCCGTGGCTCGGCACCTTCCACTCGATCGGCGTCAAGCTGCTGCGCCGCCACGCCGAGCTCGCCGGGCTGAAATCCGATTTCACCATCCTCGACACCGACGATGTCGTGCGTCTGATCAAGCAGCTCATCCAGGCCGAGGGGCTGGACGACAAGCGCTGGCCGGCCAAGCAGTTCGCCCAGATGATCGACGGTTGGAAGAACAAGGGGCTCGGCCCCGCCGACATCCCGGAGGGCGACGCCCGCAGCTTCGCCAACGGCAAGGGGCGCGAGCTCTACAAGGCCTATCAGGAGCGGCTGCAGACCCTGAACGCCTGCGATTTCGGCGACCTGCTCTGCCATCCGATCCGTATCTTCCGCGCCTATCCGGATGTGCTGAAGGACTACCACAGGCGCTTCAAATACATCCTCGTCGACGAGTACCAGGACACCAACACCGCGCAGTATATGTGGCTGCGCCTGCTGGCGCAGCGGCCGCAATCCTCCCCCCTTGAGGGGGAGGTGCCCGCGAAGCGGGCGGAGGGGGTCGCCGCAGAAGGCACCGCCCGGTCATCGAGCACAGGGGCGTCGAGCACTGCCGCGAGGACCCCACCCGACCGGGCTTCGCCCGGCCACTCTCCCCTCAAGGGGAATTCCCGCCCGGCCACCGTCAACATCTGCTGTGTCGGCGACGACGACCAATCGATCTATGGCTGGCGCGGTGCCGAGGTCGACAACATCCTGCGCTTCGACAAGGATTTCCCCGGCGCCACCATCATAAGGCTCGAACGCAACTATCGCTCGACCGCGCATATCCTCGGCGCCGCCTCGCATCTCATCGCCTTCAACGAAGGCCGCTTCGGCAAGACGCTGTTCACCGACCGAAACGACCCCGAGGACGACAAGGTGCATGTCCACGCCGCCTGGGATTCGGAGGAAGAGGCGCGCGCCGTCGGCGAGACCATCGAGGCCTATCAGCGCCCCGATAAACAAGGGAATCGGCACAATCTGAACGACATGGCGATCCTTGTGCGCGCATCCTTCCAGATGCGCGCTTTCGAAGAACGCTTCATCACGCTCGGCCTGAGCTACCGCGTCATCGGCGGCCCGCGTTTCTACGAGCGCATGGAAATCCGCGACGCGCTTGCCTTCTTCCGCGTCGTCGCCAACGGCGGCGACGACCTCGCCTTCGAGCGCATTGTCAACGTGCCGAAGCGTGGGCTCGGCGAAGCCACCATCCGCCAGATCCACGACACGGCGCGGGCGCTCCGCATCCCGATGCTGGAAGCCGCCGGCAACCTCGCCGAAAGCGACGAGCTGAAGCCGAAGCCGCGCGCCGCCCTGCGCGAGGTCGCGGCCAATTTCGAGCGCTGGCAAAAGGCGCTGGAGACCACGCCGCACACCGAGCTCGCCGAGACCATCCTGGAGGAGAGCGGCTACACCGACATGTGGAAGAACGACCGCTCGGCCGAATCGCCCGGGCGGCTGGAAAACCTCAAGGAGCTGATCCGCTCCATGGAGGAGTACGAATCGCTGCGCGCCTTCCTCGAGCATGTCGCGCTGGTCATGGAGGCCGAGCAGAGCGAGTCGCTCGATGCGGTCTCGATCATGACGCTGCATTCGGCCAAGGGTCTCGAGTTCGAGACCGTCTTCCTCCCCGGCTGGGAAGAAGGCCTGTTCCCGCACCAGCGCGCGCTCGACGAAGGCGGCCGTTCCGGCCTCGAGGAGGAGCGCCGCCTCGCCTATGTCGGCCTAACACGCGCCAAGAAGAACCTGCACATCTGGTTCGTCTCCAATCGCCTCATCCACGGCCTGTGGCAATCGACCATCCCGTCGCGCTTCCTCGACGAATTGCCGGAAACCCATGTCGAGGTCGCCGAGAGCGGCAACTCATATGGCGGCTACGGCAACAGCTACGGCGGCGGCTCGTTCGCCTCCGGACGCGGCAGCCGGCAGAACCCCTACGGCGCCTCGCGCTTCGACAATATCGGCGAGGAAAAATCCTTCTCCAACACCTATTCGACGCCGGGCTGGCAGCGCGCGCAGGCCAACCGCACCGAGGCCACCGATCGCAACTGGGGCACGCGCTCCGGCCACCAGGTCGAGCGCATCGGCTATGGCGAGACCGACAGCGGCTACGGCGCCGGCCGCACCAGCGTCAAAGGTCGCACCATCGACGGCGAACTGGTCGCCAAGTCCGTCGCCGACAAGCCGTCGGCCTTCAGCGTCGGCGACCGCGTCTTCCACCAGAAATTCGGCAACGGCAACATTGCGGCAATCGAAGGCAACAAGCTCACCATCGACTTCGACAAGGCCGGCCAGAAACGCGTGCTGGACGGCTTTGTCACCGGCGTGTGAGCAATTCCCTCACCGATACCTCGCCTGGTTCCACTTATGGCCGAGCAGCGACAAGATGATGATCAGCCCGTTGAAGAACTGCACGTAGAAGCCGCTCAGCCCCGCCGCCACCACGCCGGTCTGGATGAACGACACGGTCACCGCGCCGATCGCGCCGCCGACCACCGTGCCGATGCCGCCCCAGGTCGGCGTGCCGCCGACGAACACCGAGGCCAGCACCGGCAGCAGATAGCCGTCGCCGGCCGTCGGCCACCAGGTGAAGTTGATCATCACCGAGAAGGTGCCGGCGATCGCCGCCCCGATGCCGGTGAAGACGAACACCTTGACTTTGACGCGCTTGACGTCGATGCCCATCTGCTTGGCGCTGTCCGGATTGTCGCCGACTGCCCTCACCTGCGCGCCGAAGCGGTGGCGGTTGTAGAGCAGCGCCGAGAAAACGACGAAGGCGATGGCCCAGAAGACCTGCACCGGGATGCCCCAGAGCTGGCTCGAGAAGATCTTGTAGGCTGAGCTGTCGGCAAGGCCGGTCAGCGCCATCGACCTGCCCTCGTTGATGATCTGGATCAGGCCGCGCAACAGGAAATTCATGCCGAGCGTGGCGATCAGCGACGACAGTCCGCCATAGACGACCAGCGATCCGACCAGGAAGCCGAGCAGCGTGCCGGTGACCAGCGCGGCGGCGATGCCGAGGAACGGATCATAGCCGGCCTGCACGACCAGTGCGAAGACCCATGAGGCAAAACCCATCGTTGCCGGGAACGACAGGTCGATCTCGTCGCAGGTGACGACGAAGACCAGCGGCACCACCACGAACAGCGCAACGGGAAGCGTCGTCAGTACCGAGCTGTAGAGATACCAGGTGGTGAACACCGTCGGATTGGCGATGATGAACACCGCCATCATGAAGATGAACACGCCGAGCGTGCCGAGCGCGGCGCGGTTGTCGATGACGAAGCCGCGCAGCCAGTGGTCGGATGGATGGCTCCATTCCTTGCCTGCCTGGCCGCTTGTTCTTCCCAGGGGAGATTGCAGATCGGGTTCCATGGCCTTGCTCATCGCGCTCCCTGCTCCGCTTCGCCCGCCTCGTGCAGTCCGGGCAGGCCGCCCGGATGCGCCACGTCTTCCATGAAGTTGATGAGATCTTCCGCCGACTTGATCTGGCTGCGGTCGGCGGTCAGCGCCACCTTGCCGCGGTCGAGCACCACGAAGCGGTCGGCAATGTCGAAGACGTGGTGGATGTTGTGGCCGATGAACAGGATCGACCGGCCGCTCGCCCGCACCTGGCGCACGAAGTGGAAGACCTTGGCGGTCTCGGTCAGCGACAGCGCCGTCGTCGGCTCGTCGAGGATGATCAGCTCCGCCTGCTTGTAGATGGCGCGCGCGATCGCCACGCCCTGGCGTTCGCCGCCCGAAAGCTGGCCGACGATCGAGTGCGGCGTGAACACTTTCGAGGTGAAGCCGATCTCCCGCATCAGCCGGCTCGCCTCCTCGATCTCCTTGTTGACCTTCAGCCAGCCCATCCAGCTGGTCAGTTCGCGACCCATGAAGATGTTGCGCACGATCGTCTGCTGCACCGCCAGCGCCCGGTCCTGGAACACCGTCTCGATGCCGGCATCGCGCGAGCGCGCCGCGCTCCATCCGCTGACCGGCTTGCCGCGCACCAGGATCTCGCCGCTGGTCGGCTTGACCACGCCTGACAGGATCTTGATCAGCGTCGACTTGCCGGCGCCATTGTCGCCGATCAGGCCGACCACCTCGCCGCGGTCGACGCTGAGGTTGACGCCGCCAAGCGCATAGACCTGGCCATACGACTTCTTGATGTCGCGCAGTTCGATGATGCGTTCGCCCATGCGATCCTCGCTCGGATTGTCTGTCTTGCCGGTCTCCTCGCCGGCGGCCCCGCCGGCCGGGCGAAATCCCGGCCGACGGCTTGGGAGGTCAGCGCAGCGCCTGCTTGGCCAGCTCGGCGACGATCTCGTAATTCTGCGGCGTCACGAAGCCGGCGCCGGTATCGACATTCATCGGCGCCAGACCCAGCACTACCTGCTGGCAGAGGCTGAGGATCGGCAGGTAGCCCTGCAGGAAGGGCTGCTGGTCGGCCGTCAGCTGCACCCAGCCGCCCTTGAAGCCCTCGACGATCTGCGGGCTGGTGTCGAAGCCGAAATTGAAGATCTCGCCGGGCTTTCTTCCCGCCGCCTGCATGTAGGTGGCGACATTGCCCAGCATCTGGCCGCCGGGATAGCCGACCGCCTTGATATCAGGGTTGTTGAGCAGGGCCGCGGTGATCACCGGAATCGCCAGATTGGGGTCGGATGCCCATTCGCCGCTCGGCGGTGACGGCAGCTGGATGACACTGATGCCGGCCTCCTTGAGTACGGCCACCGTGCCGCGCTCTCGCGCGCCGCGGGCCTCGTTCTCGAACGGGCCGATCATGATCGCCTTGTCGCCGGACTTGAGCTTGCCGAGCTTGATGGCCTCGGCGCCGAGTGCACGGCCCTGCTGCTCCTGCTGGGCGCCGACATAGCCGCCGCCGAACGCTTCCACCACCTTCGGCACCGGAACGTTCTGGTACATCATCTTGATGCCGTCCTTGTGCGCCTGCTCGGCCAGAGGCATGATCGCGGCGTCGCCCGGATGGCCCATCATGGCGATGCCGTTGGGTTTCACGGCGACGGCCTCGCGTAACTGCTGCACCATCTTCTCGGAATCCCACTGCGAGAAGATGTAGTCGACCTTAGGCCCGAGATCGGCGGCCGCCTGCTTGGCGCCATTGTAGACGATGGTGCCGAAGGCGTCGCCCTCCGCGCCGCCGACGAAGAAGCGGATGTGGACGTCCTTGCACCATTGGGCATCCAGCGCCTGCGCCGGCAAGGTGGAGATGGCGGCGGCAAGCGCCGTGGCTGCGGCCACGACGGTCGTGCGCAGAAGTGTCGTTCTAAACGCGATGCTCATGCACGTTCCTCCCTTTGTTTCCTCGCCAAGCGAGGGTTTTCGACATTCGCTTCGGCAGTGCGCCGCAAAACTGGCCGGCCGGCTCCTCCCGCCGGCCAATCCTCACATCAACTTTGGCCTCACATCGGATTTGGCAGGTAGCTGGCACCTCCCCTGCATTGCTTGAGATAATCCAGCGCGCGCACTTGCCCGGTGATCTCCAGGTCGTCGCGATAGACAGGGTCGTGCCAGCCCTCGATGTCGATGGCGCCCTTGTAGCCGGCCAGCCGCAATTCGCTGATCACCCGCGTCCAGTCGCTGTCGCCGAAGCCCGGCGTGCGCATCTGCACGAAGGGCAGCCGGCCGAACACGCCGTGCTCGCGGATGACGTCCCAGCGCACGGTGGCGTCCTTGCCGTGGACATGGAAGATGCGCGGCGCCCATTTGCGGATCTGCGGCATCGGGTCGATCAGGTAGACGAGCTGATGGCAGGGCTCCCATTCGAGGCCGAGATTGTCATCCGGCAATTCGTTGAACATCAGCTCCCAGGCATCCGGATTGTGGGCGATGTTCCAGTCACCGCTGGCCCAGTTGCCATCCATCGCGCAATTCTCGAAGGCGATGCGCACGCCCTTGTCGGCGGCGCGCTTCGCCAGCGGCCCCCAGACCTCGCGGAAGCGCGGCAGGCTGTCGGTCAGCGGCTTGCCGCGAATACGGCCGGTGAAGCCGCTGACCGTGGAAGCGCCGAACAGATGCGCATGATCGATCACCGTCTCCCAGGCGGCGAGCACGCCGCGATCGACCTCGCCGCTCTCCAGCGGATTGCCGAACACGCCGATCGACGAGACGGTGACGTCGGCATCGCCGATCGCCTCGCGGATCTGGCCGGCGAGCCGCGGCAGGTCCTTGCCGCCCAGCGTCTGCCAGAAGAAGGGCTGGATGCTCTCGAAGCCGAGCGGCAGGATCTGTTTGATGTAGGCGGCCGGGTCGTCGAGATTGGCCCTGACCATGGTGCCGATCCTGATGTCGAGGAGCGGGTTTGGCATCATTGCGCATCCCTGGCGATCGCCACGCGGCGTCCGGTCTCGGCGCTTTCGATCGCGCCGAAGACCATGGCCAGGCTGTTGATGTTGTCGGTGCCGCGCGTTTCCGGCTCGGCGCCGGTTTCGATCGCGTGCATGAAATCCCTGATGATGCCGAGATGGCCATCGACGCGGTCGGATGCGTCGAGTGGCGGCACCTCGATTGGCTGGGTCTTGTCGAACAGGCCGTCGCGGCCCGCAGCCACCACCTCCGCCTTCAGCCCATCAAAGCCGTCCCAGAGCAGGCTGCCGCGCTCGGCGACGATGCGCCAGCTCCCTTCCCAGCTGGTCCGGAAGCCGTCGGCGCACCAGCTGCCCGCATAGGTAAAGACCTTGCCGCCGCCGAAATCGAAGACGGCGCTCGCCGACGATCCCTGCCGGTACCAGGAACTGGCCGGCTCCCACTCCTGGCAGTAGACGCTGGCCGGCTCGCCGGCGGCCATGTAGCGGGCGGCATCGAAGGTGTGGATCGCCATGTCGAGCAGCAGCACATGGGACATCTCCTCGCGAAAGCCGCCGAAATGCGGCGCGACGAAGAAGTCGGCATGGATGCTGGTC
Source organism: Mesorhizobium sp. M4B.F.Ca.ET.214.01.1.1 (assembly GCF_004791545.1). Taxonomy (NCBI): domain Bacteria; kingdom Pseudomonadati; phylum Pseudomonadota; class Alphaproteobacteria; order Hyphomicrobiales; family Phyllobacteriaceae; genus Mesorhizobium; species Mesorhizobium sp. M4B.F.Ca.ET.214.01.1.1. The sequence goes on along the minus strand of NZ_SRUX01000005.1, from coordinate 228,715 downwards.
GGCTTGCCGATGGCGCCCGAGTCGAGAAAGCGGCGGATGCGCCGGACATTGGCGACATAGCGGCGGTTCTGCACGACGGCATGGACGCGCCCCGCCCGGCGCGCGGCCTCGATGATGGCGCGCGCATTTTCCGGACTGTCGGCGAGCGGCTTTTCGGTCAGCAGATGGCAATTGTGGGCAAAGGCCGAAAGCGCGACGTCACGGCGGGCGGCGGGAACGACGACGTCGAACACTGCGTCAGGCTTGGTCTCGTCGAGGACGGCATCGAGGCTGGTGCCGATGACGGCCCCGGCAAGCCCGTATTCGCTTGCCCTCGCCTGCGCCCGCTCGGCATCAAGATCGACAAGGCCGGCAATCGTCAGCCCGTCGATCTGCCTCGCGGCATCGAGCCACTGCTTGCTCATGGCTCCGCAGCCGGCCAGGACGACCTTCATCCAGCGCTCCTCCTCCGCTCGACCCCTCCAGGCCGATCGTCACGGCATCCACGGCGTCACCGTAAACGTTTTTCCGTAAACGTTTACGAGAACACACCCGATAGCGTAGAATGTCAATCGGCTGTTTGCGAAAATCATCCCAAAGCCTTGGCCTGAGCGGCAGCCGGTGCTAGCCAAGGCAGGGGGAGAACCGTCCTTGGCGTCCAGCATCCACGACCTTGCGCGTCACCTGAACATTTCGATCGGCACCGTGTCGCGGGCGCTGAACGGCCGCGCCGATGTCAATGCCGACACACGCCAGCGCGTGCTGGAAGCCGCCAAGCAGCTGAACTACGCGCCCAACCAGTCCGGCCGCAGCCTCCGGCAAGGCGCCACCCACTCGATCGCCTTCATGCTGCAGCCGCATCCCGGCGACCAGCAATATGGCGAGCCCTTCTTCATCCCGTTCCTCACCGGCCTGCAGGGCAGGCTCGCCGAAAGCGGCCTCGACCTGATCGTGGTCATGGGCGCGCCGGGCGACTACCAGCAGGAGCGCCTGCGCCGCGTCGTCGAGACGCGCCGCGCCGACGCCGTGGTGCTGGCCTGGACGCGGCGCGAGGACGAGCGCATCGACTATCTGACCGAGAGAGGCTTCCCCTTCGCCACGCTCGGCCGCAGCCGTTCCGGCGGCAAGTCCTACCCTTCCCTCGACCTCGATTTCGAGAAGGCCGGCAGCGACGCCGTCGACCGGCTGGTGGCGCGCGGCCACCGCCGCATCGCCGCGGTCCGCCCTGCCCTCAATCTCAATTTCGGCTACCTGTTCCTCGACGGCTACCGCAAGGCCCTGAAGCGGCACGGCATCGAGGTCGATCCCGGCCTGATCGCCGACGGCTTCATCAACGAGGGCGGCGGCTACCAGGTGACACCGCGCGTGATGCTCTCCAAGGACCGGCCTACGGCGATCATCTACAACAACGACGCTATGGCGCTCGGCGGCTGCAAGGCGCTGGCCGAGATGGGCATCCGGCCCGGCCACGACATCGCCGTGACGGTCATCGTCGACACGCCGCTCTGCCGCTATTTCTCGCCGGCGCTGACCGCCTTCCGCCCGGCGCTGCAGCCCATGGGCCGGCGGTTGGCCGAGATGCTGCTTGCATCGCTCCCCGCCTTCGCCGGTCCGGAAGGCACGCGCATCATGCGCGAGGTCTGGCCGCTGGAACTGATCGCGCGAGAGAGCGACTGATAGTCGCCGAGTGTAGCCGCATCGACCTCAGTCCACTTTCTCCTCGCCCTTCTCGCCAGCCTTTACGATGTCGCCGGTCGTGAACAGGATTTCCTTCAGCTCTGCCCGCCAGTCCTTCTTCTGACGCAGCAGGAATTCGAGATTCATGCCGAAATGCTTGAACTCCTCGCCTTGCGCATTTTTCATGATGGCGCGCGCCTGCGCGTCCTTTTCCACCGACATGCGCTGCTCGTACCAGCTGATCGCCTCCGCCTCCTCGATCAGCGAAGTGATCATGCGGGCAAATGTCCGCACCTTCTGCGTCAATTCCTCCGCCGGCTCGTGATACTGATCGAAACCCATATGTCCTCCTGAGCCCATGGCTCGACCGACCATCGCAGGCGATGCCTGGGCTCGCCTGCAACGGTTGCGATTGGAAAATGGTTCCGGGGCACGCGCCGGCGCGGCCTGTCACGCAGGTATCATGTTCGAGTCCTAGACCGCTTGGCGGAAGGTGCCGGCGGCATGTCGATGCGACACCCGCTCCGGCATGCTCTGTCACAAGGGGATATCCATGAAACATCTCAACCGGACCGTTGCACTTGGCGCGGCACTTGCGCTGTTCACAGCCCTCACCCCGGCGCTCGCCGATGGCGTCGCCTATGTCAACAAGGGCCTGGTCGGCGTCGGCCGCATCCCCGCCAACCAGAAGGACAAGTTCGGCGAGACCTTCGGCTCCGGTTCCGGCATGGCGATCGACACCAAGGGCTGGGCGCGTGACGGCAACGCCTACAAGGGCTCGCTCTGGCTGCTGCCGGATCGTGGCTACAACGTCGTCGGCACCACCGACTATCGGGCCCGCCTCAACACCGTTTCGATCGAGCTTGCCCCGACCCCTCCGGGCGCCGCGCCCGCAGCCGGCCAGGAACAGTCGGGCGTCAATGCGACGCTCGCCGACACCCTGCTGCTCACCGACGACAAGGGCGTTGACGCCACCGGCCTCGACCCGCTGAACGGCGTCCGCCCCGCCGCCGGCGACATGCCGATCCTGCCGCAGGCCGACAATGGCAAGCTGGCGCTGGATGACGAAGCCATCGTGCGCCTGCCGGACGGCAGCATGTTCATCTCCGACGAGTACGGCCCTAACATCTATCGCTTCTCGGCCGAGGGCCGCCTGATGTCGGCCACCCAGCCGCCGGCGGCCCTGGTGCCAATGCGCCACGGCAAGCCGAACTTCGCCTCCGACAATCCGGGCCCGGGCGCCGCCGAGCCCGATCCGAAGGATCCCGAGACCGGCCGCCAGAACAACCAGGGCCTGGAAGGCATGTCGCTGACGCCGGACGGCAAGTTCCTGATCGCCGTGCTGCAGTCGGCGCCGCGCCAGGATGGCGGCGATTCCGGCTCGACGCGCCAGAACACCAGGGCGCTGGTCTATGACGCATCCGACCTCGCCCATCTCAAGCTGGCGCATGAATATGTCGTGCCGTTGCCCGTGTTCAAGGACGCCAAGGGCAAGACCAAGGTGGCGGCGCAGAGTGAGATCGTCGCGCTCTCCAACACGAGCTTCCTGATGCTGACGCGCGACAGCGGCAACGGCCAGGGTGTGAAGGGCGAAGAGTCGCTCTATCGCAAGATCAACATCGTCGACCTGTCCGGCGCGACCGACATCGCCGGCGGCCCGTTCGACGCCGCCGACAAGCCGCTGGCGCCGAAGGGCGTGCTCGATCCGTCGGTTACCCCGGCCAAGGTCACGCCGTTCATCGACATCAACGACAAGGCCCAGCTTGGCCGCTTCGGCCTGCACAATGGCAAGCCGAACGACAAGGACAATCTCTCGGAGAAGTGGGAGGCGATGTCGCTGGTCAGCGTGCTCGATCCCAAGCTGCCCGACGACTACTTCCTGTTCGTCGCCAACGACAACGATTTCCTGACCCAGGACGGCTTCCAGGTCGGCGCGTCCTACAAGGCCGGGGACGGCGCCGATGTCGACACCATGTTCCTGGTCTATCAAGTGACGCTGCCGAACCTCGCCACGAACTAGCTAACGACAGAAAGGCGGACGCGCCGGGCGCGTCCGCCTTCAGGCCATTTGTCGACGATCTACTTCAAGATCTCCGCGTCCCTCGGCACGCCGGCATCGATCGGCTCGGCGGTCCTGTTCGACACCGCCGTGAGCTTGCCGGCGGGCGACAGGTTCGGGCGCACGAAGACCTGCGCGACGCCATTGACGCGGCCGTAGAGGTCGATGATGTCCTGGTTCATGAAGCGCACGCAGCCGGACGAAGCGTTCTTGCCGATGGAATCCCACTCCGGCGTGCCGTGCAGCCGGTACATCGTGTCCTTGCCGTCGCGGAAGAGATAGAGCGCGCGGGCGCCGAGCGGGCTCTGCGGACCGGGCGGCATGCCGTCCTTGTATTTCGCCAGTTCAGGCCGGCGCTGGATCATTTCCGGCGGCGGCGTCCAGACCGGCCACTTCTTACGCGCCTGAACCACGGCACTGCCGGTCCATCCGAAACCGGCCTTGCCGAGGCTGACGCCATAGCGGATGGCCTCGCCGCCGTCGCGCACCAGATAGAGGAAATGCTCGGAGGTATCGACGACGATCGTGCCGGGTTTCTCTCCGGTCGGATCGGGCACGATCTGGCGCACGAACCTCGGATCGAGCTTGTCCACCGGGATTGCCGGCAGCTGATAGCCCTCGTCGACGCGTGCCGCATACATGCTCTCGGCAGCGCCGAACGCCGAATCGCTTGGCGGCGGCGGCGCTGCCGCCGGTGGCGCCACGTCGGTGGTGGTGCAGGCCGAAAGAGCCACGGAGGCAGCTCCCAGAGCGGACGCACCGAGAAACGCGCGCCGGTTCAGGCGCTCAAAAAACAGCGGACTATCGGACATCATCCCCCCGGCTATCGATAGGATCTAAGGAGTGCGGCCCCACGCACCCGGGATCAATAGCCCATTCCGCAAGCTTTGAGAACATGACTGGATCGAGGCACGCCAGAGCATGATGCCGAAAGTGTGAATCGATTTTCGCTCAGGCGGAATTTTCCGGCGCCGCATCGACCTGTCCCCTCAAATCGGCGATCATCGCCGACCGCACCCAAAGACCAGCGCCGAGCAGCCCACCATGGACGACAAGACGCCTGCCCGCCGGCGCACCGGCGACCTCACCAGCGGCCCGATCCCGCGCACGCTGCTGCTGTTCGCCTTGCCGGTGCTCGGCTCCAACGTGCTGCAGTCGCTCAACGGCTCGATCAATGCGGTATGGGTCGGCCGCTTCCTCGGCGAGGCGGCGCTGACCGCGACCTCCAACGCCAATCTGGTGCTGTTCCTGATCCTCGGCACGGTGTTCGGCATCGGCATGGCCGCCACCATCCTGGTCGCGCAGTCGGTCGGCGCCCGCGAGCTGCCGGAGGCGCGGCGCATCGTCGGCACCAGCGCCACCTTCTTCTTCCTCGTCTCGGTGGTGTTCGCCGTCTGCGGCTGGATCTGGGTCGACGCCATCCTCAACACGCTGGGCACGCCGGCCGACGCGCTGCCGCTGGCGCGCTCCTACCTGCGCATCATCTTCGTCGCCGTGCCGATGATGAACCTGTTGTCCTTCGTCATGACGGTGCTGCGCGGCGCCGGCGATTCGCGCACGCCGTTCGTCTTCATGGCGCTGGCGGTCGTCCTCGACATCGTGCTCAACCCGCTGCTGATCCGCGGCCTCGGGCCGTTCCCGGAGCTCGGCATCGCCGGATCCGCCACCGCCACGCTGATCGGCCAGACGGTGAGCGTGATCGCCATCCTGATCGTGCTCTATGCCCGCAAGCATCCGCTCAGGCTCACCGGCGCCAACCTCGCCCTGCTGCGGCCCGATCCGGCGCTGCTCAGGATCGTCGTCTTCAAGGGCGTGCCGATGGGCCTGCAGATGATCGTGATTTCCGCCGCGGCGCTGACGGTCATGGGCATCGTCAATTCCTACGGCTCGCAGGTCGCCGCCGCCTACGGCATCGCCGCGCAGCTCTGGACCTATATCCAGATGCCGGCGCTCGCCATCGGCGCCGCCGTCTCCTCGATGGCGGCGCAAAATGTCGGCGCCGGGCGCTGGGATCGCATCGGCAAGGTCGCGGCTTCGGGCGTCGGCTTCAACCTGGTGCTGACCGGCGCGCTGGTCTTCCTGCTGTTTTTCTTCGACCGTTTGATCCTCAGCCTGTTCCTCAGCACCGACGGCGCGGCCATCGACATAGCCGCCCACATCAACAATGTCGCGTCCTGGTCGTTCATCCTGTTCGGCGTCACCATCGTGCTGTTCGCCACCGTGCGCGCAACCGGCGCGGTGATGCCGCCGCTGATCATCCTGGTGATCTCGGTGCTGATCGTGCGCACCGGCTTTGCCTATTTCTTCCGGAGCGTGATCGGCGAGGAGGCGCTCTGGTGGAGCTTTCCGGCCGGCTCGATCACTTCACTGGCGCTGGCCGCCGCCTACTACCGTTTCGGCGGCTGGCGCACCCTGCACATGATCGAGGGCAGGCCGGCCGCCGGCGAACCGCCGGACACTGGTCTCGGCGTGCCGCGCCAGCGCGCGAACATGGCGCCCGAGACGCCGGACGGCTGAACCCTAGCGCGCGTATTTCGCGCCGAACCCCAGCGCCACCAGCGCAAAGACCGTGATCATCCCGGCAAAGGCCAGGCTTGCTGCCGTCGCGCTCGTCCAGTTCGACAGGATGCCGATGCCGATGACCGGCAGCGCGTTGCCGCAGAAGCAGCAGATGAAGAAGGCCGACACAACTTCGGCGCGCCGGTCGTCCGGCGCGATCTGGTTCACCACCTGCAGGCCGCCGCGATAGCCGAGCGCCGCCGCCACGCCACACAAGCCGGTTGCGGCGATCATGATTGCCATGGACGCATAGACTTGCGCGGCAACGACCAGCGCCACGGTTGGGGTCATCAGCGCCAGCGCCGCCAGCATGGTGATGCGGCTGGACAGTCGCACCGTCAGCAGGATGGTCGCGGCCGCCACCATCGACAGCTCGAAGAACAGCGCGCCGGCCTCGGCGTGGTTCGTGACATGCAGCTGCTGGGCCAGGACGCTCGGCGCCAGCGCAGCATAGAAGCCGACCAGCGCCATGGCCCCGAAGCCGGTCACCGCCGGCGCCACGAAGGCCGCGCGGATGTCGGCGGGCACCGACAGCCGTGGCCGCATCGAGACATCCGAGAGCCGCCCTGGCCGCAGCACGGTTTCCCGCGTGCGCCAGATCAAGAGCGTGACCAGGGCAAGCAGCGCCAGATAGAGGACGAATGTCAGCTTGAGCGGCCAGGGCGCGTATTCGGCAAGCACCCCCGACACCAGCGCGCCGAGGCCGAGGCCGACGAAATTGGTGCTGGTGGCGATGGTTGCGGCGCGCGATTTGTCCTCGCTGTCGATCAACTCGGCGATCCAGGCGGTGCCTGTTCCCGCGCCGACGCCGATGCCAAGACCGCTCAGGATGCGGGCGATATCGAGCCAGGCGACATTCTCGGCGAACAGGAAGACCAGCGCACTGACAAGGGCGGTCGTCATCGCCGCCAGGGCGGCCGGGCGGCGGCCGATGGCATCCGATAGCCGTCCGAACACCAGCAGCGCCGCCAGATTGCCGACGACATAGACGGCATAGACCAGCGTCAACGTCATCTGGGAGAAGCCGAAGGCCTGTTTGTAGATGATGTAGAGCGGCGTCAGCACCGTGCTGCCGGCAAACAGCGCCGCGATCATGGCGGCGACGGCGGTGGTCGCGCCGCCGCCGCCGAGTTCATTGTCGCGCGTGATGGCTTGAGCGTAGGTCGTCATGTCGACGTCCTTCTTTTAGGGGGATGCCCGCCTAACGTGCAGGTGGTGACGGCCGTTCCGCTCGCCCAATACGCTCCTGACAGGATGGTCAGTATGGCGCCGCGCGAAATCCTCTCGTACCCTTCGCCTGTTCAAGGGGAGAATCGATGGGCAAAGGACGGGTCGAAGCATTCACCGATGGCGTCGTCGCTATCATCATCACCATAATGGTGCTGGAGCTGAAGGTGCCGCATGGCGAGGATTTTTCCGCCCTTGCGCCGTTGTGGCCGGTCTTCTTCAGCTATGTCCTGTCCTTCATCAATGTCGGCATCTACTGGAACAATCTGCACAACATGTTCCACACCGTGCAGCGCGTCGACGGATACGTCCTGTGGGCGAACCTCAACCTTCTGTTCTGGCTGTCGCTGATGCCGGTGACGACCGCTTTCATGGGCGAGAACCATTTCGCGCCGGTCCCGGTCGCCGTCTACGGCGCCGACCTGGCGCTCTGCGCCGTCGCCTACACGATCCTGGTCACCAAGCTGCGCCACCTGCACGGAGCGGACACGACCTTCGCCAAGGCGGTGGGCCAAGACAGGAAGGGCAAGATCTCGCTGGCGATCTACATAGCTGGCGTGCTGCTCACCTTCGTCAACCAATGGATCGGCGTCGCCCTCTATGTGGCGGTGGCGATAACCTGGTTCGTGCCGGATCGGCGATTCGAGAAGCTTATCGAAAAATAGACGACGCTACGTCCGCATCGCCTTCAACTTTTCGGCCACCGACGCCGCGAGGTCGGCATAGCGCTCCTCCAGCCGCTCGGCCGCCTTGATGACGGGGAAGTCATGGTCGAACTTCTCCAGCGCCATGCGCAGCTTCTCGACGAAGTCGGCCTGCTTCTCCAAAGCCGAGAACAGTGTCTTAACCTGCGCCTCGCTGATGTCGGGATTGGCCAGCATCTTCGGCACCTCGCGGCCCATCTGGTCGCCGGTGGCGGTCTGCTCCTTCAGGATTTCGGCCCAGTCGGTCAATCGGCAGTCTCCTTCGATGGCGGGCAGCATGCGCGGCGGCCGCCCATGCGGTCAACCCGCCGACATCGAAGCGGACTTGCCTGAGCCTGATCCGGCGTTAAGTTCGGCGCAACCTCGAACAAGGACCCTGCCATGACCACCGACGCCGAATTCCAGTCCGCCCTCCCCGCCCTCGCCTCCGGCAACGTGGCCGTCATCACCGGCGCCGCCAGCGGCATCGGCCTTGCCGCCGCGAAGCGGTTTGCGGCCATGGGCATGAAGATCGTGCTGGCCGATATCGGCGGGGCGCGCCTCGACGAGGCAAGCCGGGCGGTCGCCGCGATCGGCGGCGACGTGCTTGCCGTCGCCACGGATGTTTCCGCGGCCGACGAAGTCGATCGACTGGCGGAAACGGCGCAAGGCGCCTTCGGCGACGTGTCGCTGCTGATGAACAATGCCGGTGTCGGCAACAATCCCGGCAAACCGTGGGAAAACCGCGATGCCTGGAAGCGGCTTCTCGCCATCAATTTCTGGGGCGTCGTGCATGGCGTCGAGGCCTTCGCGCCGGCCATGCTGGCCTCGGGCAAACCCGGCCTGATCATCAACACCGGCTCCAAGCAGGGCATCACCACGCCGCCCGGCAATCTCGCCTACAACGTCTCCAAGGCCGGCGTGAAGACCTTCACTGAAGGCCTGGCGCACGCTCTGCGCAACGAGCCCGGCGCCAGGATCTCCGCCCACCTGCTCATCCCGGGCTTCACCTATACCGGCCTGACCGAAGGCGCGACCGAGAAGCCGGCCGGCGCCTGGACGGGAGAGCAGGTCATCGACTTCATGCTCGCCTCGCTCAAGCGCGGCGATTTCTACATCCTTTGCCCCGACAATGAGGTGGCGCGGCCGACGGACGAAAAGCGCATGGCCTGGGCGATTGGCGACATCATCGAGAACCGCCCTGCCCTTTCACGCTGGCACCCTGACCACAAGGACGCCTTCGCGACCTTCATGAACGGCTGACGGTCGGGCTCAAGCGGCAGCCTGCTTCTTCGAGCCGGGCTTCGGCGTTACCGCCTTCTTGGCGGCGGCGTCGGCGATCTTTCGATCGTGGCGCTTCGCCGCCTGCTCGCATTTGGCGCGGATCTCCTCGACTTCCGATTCCGTCAGGTGCTCGATGCCGATGAAGTGGTTGTGGGCGCGGCTGACCCGGATCAGCTCGTCGAGCTTGGCCTGGATCGCCGCGCCGTCGCGGTTCTGCGTGTTCTGGATAAGGAACACCATCAGAAAGGTGACGATCGTGGTGCCGGTGTTGATGACGAGCTGCCAGGTATCGGAAAAGCCGAAGAATGGCCCGCTCGCGGCCCAGATGACGACGATCAGAATGCAGGCGGCGAAGGTGGGCGGCAGGCCGGCCACATGAGCCACCCAATTGGCAATCCTGGTGAAAAGTCTCTCGATCATCGGAATCTCTCGACCGTCGTGCGAACTCCGAGAGAAACAGACAACGCACGCTCCCGGTTCCCGCTGAACCGATCCGCACGTGCAATCCGGCACACGCGGAAAGCGCACGCTCAAGAAAAAACACCTTATGGCTTTGTTGTCACAGTGCGGGAGCAGGCAAGAAAAGCCTGCTCCGTCCGCTTCACGGCGGTTTACCTCCAGCCCCTTCCGCTGCGCCACCCCCGCATGGCGGAAGGGGTTTTGTTCCCCAGGATCAGGTCGCGTCGTTTTCCCAGCGGTCGAGGAAGGCCTCGATCGGCATGGCCTGCATGTCGGGAACGGCCTTGGCCAGTTTCTCGGGCGGCCAGTCCCACCAGCCGAGGCGTTCGATGCGGGCCGCGATGCCGGCGTTGAAACGCTGGCGCAGCGACCTGGCCGGCGCGCCGGCGACGATCGTGTAGGCCGGCACGTCATGCGTCACCACCGCGTTGGCGCCGACAATGGCGCCATTGCCGATGGTGATGCCCGGCATGATCACCGCGCCATGGCCGATCCAGACGTCGTGGCCGATACTGACGGACCTTGCCTGCCGCCGCTCCCGGAAGGCCGCGTCGACGCCCAGCCAGCGGAAATACTCGTTCGGCCGGTAGCTGACCTTGTGCTGCGTCAGCCGCTCGATCGGATGTTCGAGCGCATTGATGCGGCTGTTGGCGGCGATCGAGCAAAATTTGCCGATCGTCGTGTAGATCGCTTCGGCGTGGCGTTCGAAATAGGAGAAGTCGCCGACCGTCACCTCGCGCAGGACCACCCGTTCGCCGATCGAGGCGTAGCGGCCGAGCTTGCATGCCTTCAGTTCCGCGGTCGGATGGATGCGCGGTTCCGGATCTTTCAGGACGAGGTCTTCGGCACGGTCCATGCGGCGGCTTTACCCCCGCGCAGTTGCTGCTGCAAGGCGGGAGCAATGTCGCGCCGTCAAACAGCCCGAGAGGGTCTGCCCCGCTTATTGCGGCTTGCCCTTGGTCCAAACCACGTTCTGGCCGTAGAGCGGGATCGACGTGACCGACATCTTGGCCGAACCGTTCTGCACCTGGCGTGAATGCGAGAGATAGATCAGCGTCTCGTTCTTCTTGTCGTAGATGCGGTTCACCACCTGCTTCTTCCAGATCAGGCTGATGCCCTGCTTGAACACCTCCTCGCCGCTTTCGCCCATGTCGATGTCACCGATGGTGATCGGTCCGGTCTGGCGGCAGGAGATCGACGAATCGGACGGATCCTCGAACCAGTTGCCCTTGTGCAGCCGATCGATGACGCTGCGATCGAAATACGCGACGTGGCAGGTGACGCCCTCGACTTTCGGATCCTTGATCGCCTCGACCATGATGTCGTTGCCGACCCAGTCGACGCCGACCTTGCCGACCTCCTCGGCCGCCGCCGCGCCGACGACAAGGCATGCGGCAAGCGCGCCGCCGATCAGTTTTCGCAAGGGAGCCTCCTCGGTTCGAGTTGCCGGTCTCAGGTGGGACTGAGGTGGCTTGTTTACAAGCTAGGCCTGGCGGAACCTCAACATCTGCCGCAGCACGTCGCTCCTGAGGACAAAGTGCTGGACCAGCGCGCCGGCGATATGCAGCAGCACGACATAGAGCAGGATGTTCTTGCCCACCACATGCACCAGCCCGGCTCCCGGCAGCTGCAGGAACCAGGCGGCGGCGCCCGAAAGCGGCACGATGAAGATGAGCGCATAGATCAAGAGATGCGCTGCCTTGGCCAGCAGCCGCAGCGCCGGATGCTCCATGCCCGAGACCGGCGGCACGCCGCGCGTCGCCCTCAGCCAAAGCCGCCACGTCGCAAGAACGAGTACCGCAAGGCCGAGCACGACATGCATGTAGGCCAGCGGTATGTCCCCTGCGGCAGCCTGCTGCCCTCTGCGAAAGGCACGCCAGACATGCTCCATGCCGTCATGGGCAAGGAACTGGATCAGAATCAGCGCCGCGATGCCCCAATGCAGCCAGATCTGGATCTTCGAATAGGAGGCTGCTTGCATGTCCGGTCCATCGCTGGCGTGTCTGTCTCGAAGGTAGGTCGGCGGAAAACCCGGTCAAATTAAGGATTGGCAATATGCATCGGTTGCGGCAACGCGGCATCTTTGCCTCCGCCGCCTCTACCCGCTAAGACTGCTCGAACAAGGCGTCCGATTGGGCGCCCAATGAAAGATCACGACGGACATTTCCCGATGATGCGTTCAATCCTGGTCGGCATTCTCGTCCTGATGGCGGCCGGCATCGGCTGGCTGACCTTCGACTGGTACCGCGGCCACTATAGCGGCGAGCCTTACGGCGCGCCCTTCGCGCTGGTCGACCAGAAGGGCGCGCCGATCACCGAAGCCGCCTTCAGGGGCCATCCCAGCGTCGTCTTCTTCGGCTTCACCCATTGCCCCGAAGTGTGCCCGACCACGCTCTTCGAACTGTCCGGCTGGCTGAAGACGCTTGGCGACGGCGGCAAGAACCTGAACGCCTATTTCGTCACCGTCGACCCCGAGCGTGACACGCCCGAGATCATCAAGGCCTATGTCGGTAATTTCTCCGACCGCATCGTCGGCATCAGCGGCGACCCCGACAAGGTCCATGCCATGGCCAAATCCTTCGGCATCTACTGGAAGAAGGTCGACACCGGCGATGGCGACTACACGATGGACCACACCGCCTCGGTGCTGCTGCTCAATGGCAAGGGCGAGTTCTCCGGCACCATCGCCTATGGCGAAAGTGCTGACGCGGCCGTTGCCAAGCTGAAGCGCCTGGCGAACGAAGGCTGACACCGTCCGATGGCGCAAACGCGGCTCCATTTCACCGCCGGCAAGATCGAGGCCGATCGCATCTTCGCCGCGCTCGATGCGGCCTTCGAGGATGAGGGCCTGCCGCTTGCCGTGCTGGAGGTCGACGAGGACCGCGACATCCACGAAGTCTCGCTCTATGCTGATGGCGACGTCGATGCGGTCGAGGCGCGACTGAAGGACATCCTTGCCGGCCTCGCGCTGACGAAGCCTATCGAACGCGAAACGCTGCCCGAAATCGACTGGGTGGCGCGCTCGCTGGAGGGCTTGAAGCCGGTGCGCGCCGGCCGCTTCTTCGTCCATGGCGCGCATGACCGCGACAGGCGCCACAGCGGCGACCTCGCCATCGAGATCGAGGCCGGCCTTGCCTTCGGCACCGGCCATCACGGCACCACCGCCGGCTGCCTCGAAATGCTGGAGAAGGTCGTGCGGCGCGAGCGGCCGCGCAACGCCCTCGACCTTGGCACCGGCAGCGCCGTGCTGGCGATCGCGCTGGCGAGGCTGGCACATATCCCGGTGCTGGCGACCGACATCGACCCGGTCGCCGTCAAGGTCGCCGCCGCCAATGCCCGCCTTAACCATGTCAAGGCGCTGGTCGAAACCGTGACCGCGCCGGGCTTCCACCACCCGATCTTCGGCAGGCGCGCGCCGTTCGATCTCATCGTCGCCAACATATTGGCGCGGCCTTTGATGCGGCTGGCGCCGGAGATGGCGAAGCACATCAGGCTCGGCGGCTCGCTCGTGCTGTCCGGCATTCTCGATCGCCAGCGCGATGCCGTGGTCTCGGCCTATGTCGGCCAGAGCTTCCGCCACGTTCGCACCCTGCACCGCGAGGGCTGGGTGACGATCCATCTCAAGCGCTGAAACTGGACCAATCCGTCCCTCCGGAAATCGATTCCGGTTTTCGGGGCCATGCGCTACGGTCGCGTCGACAGAGGAGGCCCATCATGTTCCAGACCTTCGACTCGGCGGGCGATCCGTCTGTCGGCAAGCCGCGCGTGGCGCTGCTGCGGCAATGGCTGGCTGAGAACGGCCTCGACGGGTTCATTGTTCCCCGCGCGGACGAGCACCAGGGCGAGTATGTCGCCGACCGGTCGGCGCGGCTGAAATGGCTGACCGGCTTCAGCGGCTCGGCCGGCGTCGCCATCGTCCTTAGCGACCGCGCCTTCGTCTTCGTCGACGGGCGCTACACGCTGCAGGTGCGCAGCGAAGTCGATCTCGACATCTTCGCCATCGAGAGCCTCATCGACAACCCGCCTGCCACCTGGATCAAGGACAATCTCGGCAAGGGTGCACGCTTGGGCTTCGACCCATGGCTGCACACGCTGAGCGAAGTCAAGGCCCTGAAGGCCTCGGCCGAGCAGTCCGGCGCGACCCTGGTGCCGCTCGACCAGAATCCCATCGACATCATCTGGAAAGACCAGCCCGAGCCGCCCGTGGCGCCGGTCGAAATCCATCCGATCGGTTTCGCCGGCGACCTGGCCAAGGATAAGCTGGCGCGGCTGGCGGCAGCGATCGACAAGGACGGCGCGACCCATGCGGTGCTCACCGACCCGTCCTCGATAGCCTGGGTCTTCAACATCCGCGGCGGCGACGTGCCGCACACGCCGCTGGCGCTGGGTTTCGCGATCCTTGCCGCCGACGGCAAGCATCAGCTCTTCATGGATCAGCGCAAATTCCCGCGCATGGTCGCCGCCTATCTCACCCAGCTTGCCGACCTGCACGAGCCCGGCGAATTCGAAGCCGCCGTTGTCGCGCTGGCCAAGGGCGGCGCCAGGATCGCGCTCGACCCTGTTCTGGCGGCCGAAAGGCTGAGAATGCTGGTCGAGGACAATGGCGGTTCGGTGGTTTCAGCGCCCGATCCGGCCCGCATCCCCCGCGCCACCAAAAACCAGGCCGAGATCAACGGCAGCCGCGCCGCGCACCGCCGCGACGGCGCGGCGGTGGCCAAGCTGCTCTGCTGGCTCGACCGGCAACAGCCGGGCACGCTCGACGAGATCGCGGTCGTCACCAGACTCGAGGAGGTGCGCCGGCAGACCGGCGAGGAAACCCAGATGCCGCTGCGCGACGTCTCCTTCGACACCATTTCCGGCGCCGGGCCGAACGGCGCCATCATGCACTACCGTGTCTCCCGCGCCACCAGCCGCAAGCTCGCCGACGGCGAACTGTTCCTGCTCGATTCCGGCGGCCAGTATCAGGACGGCACCACCGACATCACCCGCACCGTGCCGGTCGGCCAACCCACCGAGGAGATGCGCGAGCGCTTCACCCTGGTGCTGAAGGGCATGATCGGCATTTCCATGCTGCGCTTTCCCGCCGGCACGCGCGGCTCGGAAATCGACGCCGTGGCGCGCGTGGCGCTGTGGAAGCACGGCTGCGACTTCGCCCACGGCACCGGCCATGGCGTCGGCTCCTACCTTGCCGTCCATGAAGGCCCGCAGCGCATCGCCCGCACCGGCACCGAGAAGCTGCTCGCCGGCATGATGCTCTCCAACGAGCCTGGCTACTACAAGGAAGGCGCCTACGGTATCCGCATCGAGAACCTCGTGCTGGTCACGGCCGCCGAGCAGGTAGAAGGCGGCGACATCGCAATGCACGGCTTCGAGACGCTGACGCTGGCGCCGATCGACAAGCGCCTAGTTCGCACCGATCTGCTGACACGCGACGAGTTGCATTGGCTCGACACCTATCACGCCCGGGTGCTGGCCGAGATCGGCCCTATGCTGGACGGCGAGACGCTGGCCTGGCTGGAGAAGGCGACCGCGCCGCTGCCGCACGACGCCAAGATCTGAATCCAACAACTTGGAAGGTCAGCACTGCCGCTCATCCGCCTGCCGGCACCTTCTCCCCGTATAGTGACGGGGAGAAGGGGCTGACTGTGACGTCGGCGCTATCTTGCAACGTCAGCGATTGGCGAAACCGTCGATGAGGGCTTCTTTCTCCCCGTCACTATACGGGGAGAAATGCCCGGCAGGGCAATGAGGGGCGGCACCGACGCGCACAACGAAATTGAACCGGCAGTCAGCTCGGACCAGAAACTTACCCTGCGAACTGCCTGGCCAGTATCAGCACGGCGGCACCGGCCAAAAACATCGACATCAACCCGCCGCGCAGCGACACGGCCGCGGCGACGATCAGCGCCGCCCATTCCGCGGGACCGGCGCCAAGCGCCGCCGGCGCGACCAGCGTGGTCAGCACCGCCGCCGGCACGGCGTTCAAGCCAGCCTCGACGCGCGGATGGACGTTGTCGAAGCGCGAGATGACCAGGTGCCCGCCGACGCGGGTGAGATAGGTGGCGACAGCACCAGCGATGATGATCCAGAAGGTGGTGCTCATGGCCGTTCCCCCACGCCGCTGTGATGCGGCGGCAGGATGACGGCGAGCAGCACGCCGGCGACGGCGCCGATGGAAACGTGCCAGGGCGAGCCTACCGTCTTGTAGGCGATGGTGGAGGCAACGGCGCTCGCTACGACCACAGGCAGCCACAGCGGCCGCTTGCGGAAGCCCATGACGAGGCCGAGGAAATAGATCGGCAGCAGGAAGTCGATGCCCAGCGCATGCGTGTCGGGAATGAGCTTGCCGAACACCGCGCCAAGCGCGCTTTCGATCACCCAGAACACATAGACCGGCAGGCCGAGCCCGAGATACCAGGCAAAGCCGACGGTCTCGCCGGATTGCGCCCTCGCCTCCGACACGGCGTATTGGGGATCGGTCATGATGAAGAAGCCGAGCGCCTGCTGCACCACCGGCCAGTGCGCGATGCGCCGGCCAAGGCCGGCGGAATAAAGCACGTGGCGGAAATTCACGGCGAAGATCGACAGCACGATCAGCCACGGCGCGACATGCTGGCCGAACAGTTCGATGCCGACCATCTGGCTGGCGCCGCCGAAGATCAGGGCGCTCATCAGGAAGGCTTCAAGGACCGAGAAACCATTGTCGACGGCGATTGCCCCGAACAGCAGCGCGAATGGCGCCGAAGCGACCACGACCGGCATGGAGAGCCGAACGCCGTCCCAGAAATCGCTCTTCGCATTGCTTTCGGAAATCGCTTCCGCCGACATGGATGGCTCCCTTTGACGGCCTGATGTAGGGAGCGTCGCCTTCCTTGTCACACCAATTCGCTTGAGCCGAACGATCAGCGGAAATGATCGCCGTCAGGATTTATGCGATATCATGCATTCACTTTCCGGAATGTTGCCAATCCCCTTTGTCTCAATCGAGAGATCAGGGCGAGGGAAGCTTCCGACAACGACAAAACCGGCCTTCTCACAAGCCGCGACACATCGCGTGACATTAAGTGGAGGATTCTTGCTTCGTCCGGACATGCTGACGCCATACGTGCCGCTTGAGCACGAGGCATCCTTGCCGTCTGTGTCCCGGTGTAGGTAAACGACATCAAAAGTTTCGCCAACGATGCAGCCGGCGGGGCCGAATAGTGCTGCTGTCAGAACGGCATATCGACCGAAGATCACAATGGCTCCGTAAATACCGCTCAAGGCGAAACTAGGCCTGCACCGCCTTGCCCTGGATGGCCCTGCCCCAGTCGAGCAGTGGCTTGGCCCGCAAGGTAAAATCGACGAGCTCGTCGACCAGCGCCGGCGAATGGATGCCGGCCGGGTCAATTGCCTGCTGGACGTAAAAGTGCCGGTTGCGGATGGCTTCGGCCAAGTCGCTGTCAGTGACATGCTCGAAGCCGCGCGGCGTGCGCTTCATGCGATCCTCGGTCTCGAATTCGAGACGGTTCTTTTTCAAGGCCGCCACCAGCGCGCGATACTTCTCCGGCTTCGTCGCGATGGCGTTGCGCATGGCGAGCAGCAGCTCAGGGCTGGGCTGCCACCAGGCGACGCCCGAGAAGCACCGCTCGAGCCCGATATGCACGTAGAACACGCCCTGCTCCATCTTGGTGCCGTCGGGCGACAGGATGGCCGACAGATGCCGGTTGTAGGGCCGCTTGTCCTTGGAGAAACGCACGTCGCGATTGATGCGGAACAGCGACTTCTTGCGGTCGCCGCGCAGGCCAAGTCCGGCCGCGGCGAAACGCTCGGTCAGCGTCTCGACGAGATCGCAGAACGGCTCGTGCAGCTCGCTCTCGTACAGGTCGCGGTTCTCGTGAAACCACTCGCGGTTCTGGTGGAAGTCGAGCGCCTTGAGGAACGGAATGGCCTTTTGGCCAAACCCCTTGAACGGGCCGGCCATCACGCCTTGCCAACCCGTTGCAACCATGTGTCCTCGTCGATGACTTCGACGCCGAGTTCACTGGCAAGCTTCAGCTTGGAGCCCGCGCCCGGACCAGCCACCAACAGATCGGTTTTCGCCGACACCGAGCCCGCCACCTTGGCGCCAAGCCGTTCGGCCATCGCCTTGGCTTCGGAGCGCGTCATCTTTTCCAATGAACCGGTAAAGACGATCGTCTTGCCGGCGACCTCGCTGTCGGCCGAGACCGTGACGATATACGGCTTTGGCTTGACTTGCTCGAGCAGCTTCTCAAGCACGTCGTCGTTGCGTTCATTGCCGAAGAAATCGCGCAGCGCGCCGATCACCGTGTCGCCGATGCCGTTGATCGAGGGGAAAACACTGTGCGGATCGTCGGCCTTTGCCGTCTCCTTGCCGACGCGGATCAGCACCTCCATGGTCGAGAAGGTCCGGGCAAGGACGGCGGCAGTCGTCTCGCCGATATGGCGGATGCCGAGGGCGAAGATGAAGCGGTCGAGCTCCGGCTCACGGCGCGCGTCGATGGCCGCGAACAGCTTGTCGAGGCCTTCATAGTTGCGATCCTCGGCGCTGCGCACATTCTTGCGCGTCTTGCCCGATGCGGCCTCACGCAGCTTCGCCTGCTCCTCGCGCCGCCCGGCCAGCGCCCTGGTGACGTCGGGGCGACGATCCTTGAGCGTGAAGATATCGGCGGCCGTCTTGATCAATCCGGCGTTGAAGAAGAGATCGATGTTTTCCGCGCCCAGCCCCTCGATATCCATGGCGCCGCGCGAGACGAAGTGGCGCAATCCCTCCACGGCCTGCGCCGCGCAGATCAGCTCGCCGGTGCAGCGGCGGCGGGAATCTTCCTTGCCGGTCTTCTCGTTGATCTCGCGCGTCGCCGGCGAACCGCAGATCGGGCAGGTATGCGGGAATTCATAAGGCACGGCATCCGACGGGCGCTTGTCGATGACGACGCTGACGATCTGCGGAATGACATCCCCTGCCCTCTGAATGACCACAGTGTCGCCGATGCGGACGTCGATGCCGTCGCGGATCGGCAGGCCGTTGCTGTCGAGACCCTTGATATAGTCCTCATTGTGCAGCGTGACGTTCTCGACCACGACGCCGCCGACGGTGACGGGCGCCAGCCGCGCCACCGGCGCCAGCGTGCCAGTGCGACCGACCTGGATGTCGATCTTCTGCACGGTCGTCATCGCCTGCTCGGCCGGAAATTTGTGCGCGACGGCCCAGCGCGGCTCGCCTGTGACGAACCCCCACCGGCGCTGCAATTCCAGCTGGTCGACCTTGTAGACAACCCCGTCGATGTCGTAGCCCAGCGACGAGCGCTGCTCCTCGATCCGATGATAGTGCGCGATCAGTTCCTCGATCGATTTCGCCCGCACCATCAACGGGCTGACCTTGAACCCCCACGCAGCAAATTTCTGCACCGAATCATATTGGGTGGGAGCCGGATCCGCCGTCGTGTAGCCCCAGGCATAGGCGAAGAACTTCAGGTTGCGGCTGGCGGTGACCGAGGGATCCTTCTGGCGCAGCGACCCGGCAGCGGTGTTGCGCGGATTGACGTAGTCCTGGCCGCCGGCAGCCGCTGAACGTTGCTTCAGCGCCTCGAACTCGGCATAGGTCATATAGACCTCGCCACGTATCTCGATCAAATCGGGCCAGCCCGAGCCCTTCAGGGTTTTCGGGATATCCGCGATCGTCTTGAGGTTGGCGGTGATGTCTTCGCCGACGGCGCCGTCGCCGCGCGTTGCGCCCTGCACGAACACGCCGCGCTCGTAGCGCAGCGAGGCCGACAGCCCGTCGATCTTCGGCTCGGCCGTGAAGGCGATGTCCAGATCCTTGTCCCGGTCGAAGAAGCGCCGGCCGCGCTCGATGAAGTCGGCGACGTCCTGGTCGGTATAGGCCTTGGAGAGGCTGAGCATCGGCACGGCATGGCGAACCTTGGCAAAGCCCTCCGCCGGCGGCGCGCCGACCCGCTGTGACGGCGAATCCTCACGCACCAGGTCAGGGAAGCGATCCTCAATGGCGAGGTTGCGGCGCGTCAGCGCGTCGTACTCCGCGTCGGAGATTATCGGCGCGTCCTCGGTATGGTAGCGCCGGTCGTGCTCGGCGATCTCCGCCGCCAGCCGCTTCAGCTCGTCCGCGGCCTCGCTTTCGCTCAGCGAATCGACTGGTTTTTCCGACATGCTTGGCAAGTCCCTGAGTTTTGGCGCGCCACTATAAATCAGGATTCGCCGACCGGGAGTCGGCTTGCGCAAAAATCATTCCCGAACAGCAGGATGCAGCCATATCCTGACTCAGATTCCAGGCACAGAGAATCAAGCACCAGGATGTGTTGAGATTCAGGTCAGGCCGAGTCGAGAATGGTGGCTTCCGAGAACCGGAGCGGAGCGTACTTTTGGGTACGTGAGCACCGGAAGCGCAGGAAGCCGCCGTTCGCAGGCGGGCCTCACCTGAATATCGACGCAGCCTAGGCTGCGGCCGTGTTCTCGCGCAGCAAACGCTCTGCCGCCGCGCGCGCCTCGTCGGTGATCGTGGCGCCGGCCAGCATGCGCGCGATCTCCTCCTGGCGCGCCGGCCGGTCCATCTCGGCGATGCCGGTCGCGACCCTGTCGGTGCCGCCGGATTTGGAGATCAGGAAATGCGTTGCCGCGCGTGCCGCCACTTGCGGCGCGTGGGTGACGGACAGCACCTGCACCCGCTTCGACAGCCTGGCCAACCGCTGGCCGATGGCATCGGCCACGGCGCCGCCGACGCCGGTGTCGATCTCGTCGAAGACCAGCGTCGGCGCCGAGCCGCGATCGGCCAGCGCAACTTTCAGCGCCAGGAGGAAGCGCGACAGCTCGCCGCCGGAGGCGACCTTCATCATCGGGCCGGGCCTGGTGCCCGGATTGGTGCGCACCCAGAACTCGACCTGGTCGATGCCCTCTTCCATCCGGCTTTCGGCATCGCTCGCGATCTCGACGATGAACTCGGCGCGTTCGAGCTTGAGCGCCGGCAATTCGGCCATCACCGCCCTGGTCAGGCCGACGGCGGCGGCATGGCGAAGCGAGGACAGTTGCGCGGCCGAGATGTCGTAGGCCTCGCGCGCCGCGGCCGCCTGCTTCTCCAACGCGTGCAAGCGTTCCTCGCCGGCGTCGAGGTCGGCGAGGTCGGCGGCCATCGTGTCGCGCAACTGCGCCAGATCGTCGACCGCCACGCTGTGCTTGCGCGAGGCGGCGCGCAGCGCGAAAAGCCGCTCTTCCGCTTTCTCCAGCCGTTGCGGATCATATTCGGTGGCGCGCAGTGCCGCTTCGACGCCCGACTGCGCGGCATCGAGCGACAGCATCGCCTCGTCGAGCGACTTCACCACATCGTCGAGCAGGCCCGGCGCCTCTCCTGCCTTGCGCTGCAGGCGCCTGAGCAGGCTGGCCAGCTGCGGCAGCGGCGAGGACGGTCCCGAAAGCACATCCTGCGCGTCATGGATTTCCGAGGCGATCTTTTCCGCCCGCATCATCATGGCGCGCAGTTCGGCAAGCTCGCTCTCCTCGCCCGGCTGCGGATCGAGCTTCGCCAGTTCGGCGACGGAGGCGCGCAGATAGTCGGCTTCGCGCGCCGCGGCCTCGACCTTGGCGCGATGCTTGGCAAGGTCCTGCTCGCAGCCGCGCCAGTAACGCCAGGCTTCGCCCGTCGCGCGCGCGGCGCCGAGATGGCCGCCGAAACTGTCCAGCAATTCGCGGTGCGCGCCCGGATCGACCAGCGCCCGCTCGTCGTGCTGGCCGTGGATCTCGACCAGCGCATGGCCGATATCGCGCATCAGCGTGACGCTGGACGGCTGGTCGTTGACGAAAACGCGCGTGCGGCCGTCGGCCGTCTGCACGCGGCGCAGGATGATGTCGCCGTCATCCTCGATGGCGTTGTCGGCGAGCAGCGCGCGGGCCGGATGGTTGCGCGGCACGTCGAACACGGCGATGACCTGGCCTTGCGTGGCGCCATGGCGCACGAGTGCCGCGTCGCCGCGCGCGCCGAGCGCCAGCGACAGCGCGTCGAGCAGGATGGATTTGCCGGCGCCGGTTTCGCCGGTCAGCACCGAGAGGCCGGGCAAGAAGTCGATGTCCAGCTTCTCGATCAGGACGATATCGCGGATCGACAGCCTGGACAGCATGGCGGATGTCAGGCGCCGGTGATCAGCTTCCCGGCCTTGGAGATCCACGACCCCGCATTTTCGCGCGGCTCAAGCCCGTTGCTCTGCAGGAGCTTGTAGGAATCCTTGTACCACTGGCTGTCGGGATAATTGGTGCCGAGCACCGCGGCGGCGGTCTGCGCTTCCGATGTCAGGCCCATCGCGTAGTAGCTTTCGGTCAGGCGCGCCAGCGCCTCCTCGACATGGCGGGTGTTGGAATAGTTCTCGACCACGGTGCGGAAGCGCTTGACCGCGGCGATATACTCGCGGCGCTCGAGATAGTAGCGGCCGATCTGCATCTCCTTGCCGGCGAGCTGGTCGTTGGCGAAGCGGACCTTCTCCTTGGCGTCGTCGACATATTCGGAGGTCGGCCAGCGCGTCACCAGATCCTGCATCGTCTGCACGGTCAGGCGCGCTTCCTTCTGGTCCTGCGTGACGTCCTTGATCTGGCGGTAGTAGCTCAGCCCGATGATGTACTGGGCATAGGCGGCGTCATCCGTCGACGGGTAAAGCGTCAGGTAGCGCTTGGCCGAGCCGATCGCCTCGTCGTAGTGGCCGGCGCGATAGTCGGCGAAAGCGCCCATCACCATCGATTTACGGGCGAATTCCGAATACGGGTGCTGGCGGTCGACCGCGTCGAACTTCTTGCTCGCCTCGTCCAGCCGGCCGGCATTCAGATTGGCGAGGCCCTGATTGTAGAGGACGTCCGCGGGCTCGGTCTGGTCGACATAGGTCGACAGGTCGACATCCTTCTCGGAGGACATGCAGGCCGACAGGACGAGCGATGGAACAACCACCGAAAGCGCCAGGAAAACGACCCGGTGCGGTGCTTTCGATTGACCAACTCGCTTGAAGAACATGATTGGATTCCGCCCTTTCGGCGTCATTTCAGTCGTCATTTCGCTCTGGGGCAGCAGCCATAAACCATAACCGCCTTGCCCGGCAACGCTATCTCCGGCCAATCGCACATTTTTGTGGCGGTTCGGCACCGACCTGAGAATGGCACGATTTCACCAACCGGTGATGCATCCATGCAACACCGACCGGCCGATACAAAGCCAGAAAATCGTTAAGAATCAAATCATCCAGGGCGCGTAGAGGGGCGCGCTGACGGCAATCATTTCCGCGCTGCGGCCACGCTCGCGGCGCGTCGTTTCGACGATCTCGAAGGCGGACCGGTCGGACAAGAGCCGACGCAAAGCCGCCGCATTCATCCGGTGGCCGCCGCGATAGGAGCGGAAGCAGCCGATGAAGCGGGCGCCGGCGAGCGCCAGGTCGCCCATCGCGTCCAGCGTCTTGTGGCGCGCGAACTCATTGGCGTAGCGAAGGCCGCCGATGTTGATGACGCGGTTGTCGTCACCGATCACCAGCGAGTTCTCCAGCGACGAGCCCAGCGCATAGCCGGCCGCCCACAGCCGCTCGACGTCCTTCATGAAACCGAAGGTGCGGGCGCGCGCGATGTCGCGGCGGAAAATGTCGGGATTGATGTCGGAAGCGAACAGCTGGCGGCCGATTGCCGGGCTTTCGAAATCGATCTCGATCTCGAAGCGCGTGCCGTCATAGGGCCTGAACTCGGCCCAGGAGGCGCCGTTCTCGATGCGGACAGGCTTGACCACCCTGATATAGCGGCGCTTGACCGGCAGCATCTCGATACCCGCCTGGTCGAAGGCCTCGACGAAGGGCACGGCGCTGCCGTCGAGGATCGGAACCTCACGGCCGTCGATCTCGATGACGAGATTGTCGACGCCGAGCCCGAAAACCGCGGCCATGAGATGTTCGACGGTGCCGATGTGCTCGCCGGCCGGATCGCCAAGCATGGTGCAAAGATCGGTCGCGCCGACTTCGGAGACCAACGCGCGGAACTCGCGGCTCTCGCCGCCGTTGGAAAGCTGGAAGACGATGCCGGTATCGGCATCCGCTGGCAGGAAATTGACGGTGACCGGCTTGCCGCTGTGAACGCCGGTGCCGGTCAGCGTCGCGCGCGATTTAAGTGTCGTCTGATAGTCGTGCAAGACAAACCCCATGGCCCATACTGCCTGCGTCCGCTTCATCGGTTCTTGGCGTATTCTGCTGCCGGATGGATCACCCGGTGTGCGCATAGATGCGGCAAAATAAACAAGGCCGTGCGGCTCTTGATATGATCGGCAGGCTGGGCCAACTCCCCGAATCCCGGCAAGCCGATAGTGCTCCGGGCGAAGATAGTGGTCCGGCTGGGAGAGTCCAAATCACGGTTTCTTACCCACTGTAACCGCGATCCGGTGCGAAGCGGCGCTTGCAACACCTTGTTTTTACATCGCTTTATACGTTAACAGGCAGACAATCACTTGTCTGCCTGTTAACAACTGTTACGAACCGTTAACGGTCAATTGGCCTGGCGCCGCAGGAATGCCGGAATCTCCAGCTGGTCGTCTTCCTGCACGGCCCGGCTCTGCGGCGTCAGCCGGCCCTGGTCGTCAAGCTGGCCGCGGCGCGGCGCGTAGAGCTGCGGGTCCTGGCTGGCGAGACGGCGCACTTCCGGTGCCGCCTGGCGCAGTTTCGGCTCGCGCGGCTGCGCCGGCTGCAGCCGCGCAGGCTCTTCCTCGCGGCGGGTCAGCCCGTTGGTCAGGCGCTTCAGCAGTCCCATCGGTCCACCATTCTCATGGTCGGCAGGACGGCTCTTGGCTTCCACCTCGGCCTTCACGACCGGCGGAAAGTCCTCGACGCGCGGCATGCGCTGCGGCGCGGCGGCAACCGGCTGCGGCATTTCCCGCAGCGGCGCGGGCTGCTGCACCACCTGCTGGACGACCGGCTGCGGCTGGGCGGGCGGCGCCTGGAAGATCTTGCTCTGCGGACGGAACTCTTCCGCATGCGCCATCGGCGCCGGGCGGGCCTGCGCCATCGCCGCCGCATTGGCCTCGGCGAGCTGGATCGCCTCGGCGACCGGATCGACGGCGCGCGGCTCATAGACCTGCTGCTGCACGGGCGCCGGACGGCTTTCCGCGACCGGAGTGGCCGGACGGCTGACCGGCTTCTGCGGCGCCGCGCGGATCGAGATCGGCGCCGCGGCGATTTCGGCTGCCGACTTGTCGATGCCGGTGGCGACCACCGAGACGCGGATCACGCCTTCCAGCTCTTCGTCGAAAGTCGCGCCGAGGATGATGTTGGCGTCCTGGTCGACCTCCTCGCGGATGCGGGTCGCGGCTTCGTCGACTTCGAACAGGGTGAGGTCGCGGCCGCCGGTAATCGAGATCAGCAGGCCCTTGGCGCCCTTCATCGAGGTCTCGTCGAGCAGCGGGTTGGCGATGGCGGCTTCCGCCGCGGCCATCGCGCGGCCCTCGCCCGAAGCCTCGCCGGTGCCCATCATCGCCTTGCCCATCTCGCGCATCACCGAGCGGACATCGGCGAAGTCGAGGTTGATCAGGCCTTCCTTGACCATCAGGTCGGTGATGCAGGCGACACCGGAGTAGAGCACCTGGTCGGCCATGGCGAAGGCATCGGCGAAGGTGGTCTTGTCATTGGCCAGCCGGAACAGGTTCTGGTTGGGGATGACGATGAGCGTGTCGACGCATTTCTGCAGTTCCTCGATGCCGAGGTCCGCCGTCTTCATGCGGCGCTGGCCTTCGAAATGGAACGGCTTGGTGACGACGCCGACCGTCAGGATGCCCTTTTCGCGCGCGGCGCGGGCGACGACCGGAGCAGCGCCGGTGCCGGTGCCGCCGCCCATGCCGGCGGTGACGAAGCACATATGGGTGTTGGACAGGTGATCGATGATCTCGTCGATGCATTCCTCAGCAGCCGCGCGGCCGACCTCCGGCTGCGAGCCGGCGCCGAGCCCCTCGGTCACATGCGCGCCAAGCTGGATCAGCCGCTCCGCCTTCGACATGGTCAGCGCCTGCGCGTCGGTGTTCGCCACCACGAACTCGACACCGCGCAAGCCGGCGGTGATCATGTTGTTGACGGCATTGCCGCCGCCGCCGCCGACACCGAACACGGTGATGCGTGGCTTCAGCTCGGTGATGTCCGGCTTTTGCAGATTGATGGTCATTGTCTCCGTCCTTTGCCTTTCCCGCCGCTTCGCCGCTGCGGCCGCCTATGGGGCTGTCCCCGTCAATTTTAGAAACTGTCTCTCAACCACTGACTCATGCGATGCAGTTTTCCGCCCGTCCCGGTCATCCTGAGACCGGAAATTCCTTTCACAGAATGGCTCTCGAAGCTCGCCATCTGCGGATAGATCAAGAGCCCGACCGGGGTCGAGAACGCCGGCCCCTTCGCCGCCTCGGGCAGCCCGGCCACGCCGAGCGGCCGGCCGATGCGCACATTGCGGCCGAGGATGCGGCGTGCCGCTTCCGGCAGGCCGGCAAGCTGGCTGGCGCCGCCGGTGAGCACGACACGCTTGCCGACGGCGTTGCCGTAGCCCGACTTGTTCAACCGGTCGCGCAGCAATTCCAGCGTCTCGTCGATGCGGGCGCGGATGATGCGTGTCATCATCGAGCGCGGTACCTGCACAGGCAGCTCGCCTTCCTCGCCGATCGGCTGGATCGAGACGAGGTCACGGTCGTCCGCGCTGCCCGGCAGCGCCGAACCGTGCATGACCTTCAGGCGCTCCGCGGCGTCGAGCGAGGTCGACAGGCCCTTGGCCATGTCGAGCGTCACATGGTTGCCGCCGATGGCGATGGCGTCGGCGTGAACGAACTTGCCTTCCGAGAACACCGAGATCGTCGTCGTGCCGCCGCCCATGTCGATGCAGGCCGCGCCCATTTCGAGCTCGTCGTCGACCAGTGCCGCGAGCCCGCTGGCGTAGGGCGTCGCCACCATGCGCTCGACCGACAGATGCGAGCGATTGATGCAGAGCTCCAGGTTGCGCAACGGCGCCGCATCGCCCGTCAGCACGTGCATGTCGACGCCAAGCGCATCGCCGACCATGCCACGCGGATCGCGCACGCCGCGCTCGGCGTCGAGCGAGAAACCGACCGGCAGCGAGTGGATCACCTCGCGCTCGGCCTTCAGCGCCTGCTTGGCGCCGGCGGCAAGCACCCGCTTGATGTCGGCCTCGTCGGCCTGATGGCCGCCGAGATTGATGGTGGCCGAGAAGGCCTCGCTCTTCAGCCGCCCGGCGGTCATGTTGACGATCAGCGAATCCACCGTCAGCCCGGCCATGCGCTCGGCGGCGTCGACGGCCAGACGGATGGCGTGTTCGGCGCGGTCGAGATCGACGACCACGCCCGACTTCACGCCTTGCGATTTCTGGTGGCCGATGCCGATCACCTGGATGCGATGCGAGCGCCCGCGCAAGAGCTTGCCGTCGTCGCGCGGCTTCAGCTTCGCCACCACGCAGCAAACCTTGCTCGAACCGACATCGAGCACCGTCAAGGTGCCCGACCGGCGCG
This sequence comes from Mesorhizobium sp. M4B.F.Ca.ET.214.01.1.1, assembly GCF_004791545.1. Taxonomy (NCBI): domain Bacteria; kingdom Pseudomonadati; phylum Pseudomonadota; class Alphaproteobacteria; order Hyphomicrobiales; family Phyllobacteriaceae; genus Mesorhizobium; species Mesorhizobium sp. M4B.F.Ca.ET.214.01.1.1. Next base: position 201,279 of record NZ_SRUX01000005.1, on the reverse strand, counting down.
AGGAGGCATCGCTGTTGCCGCCAAGCCAGCTCATATTTTCGTCTCCGGCTTGCGCTTCGTCAGGCTCTTCGGCTTTTCGTTGAGCGCCGCTTCGCGCTGCGTCGCCGCCTCCGGCGTCAGCTGCACGACGAGGCGATCGGACAGGCGCATGTCGACGGCGGCGATGTCGCGGCTCAAGAGCCCGTTGTCGTGGTCCATCCTGACCAGATCGGCGATCGCCCGGTCTTCGCCGTCCTCAGGCAGCTTGACCGTGATGCCGTTCTCCAGCCGCAGGTCCCAGCGCCGCTCGCCGATGCGGATATAGCCTTTGACCCGCGCCGCGAGTTCGGGATAGCGCTTCACCTCGGCAAGGAAATCCGGCGCCTTGGCCGGCGCGCCGGTGCCGATGATCAGCGGCAGCAGCGCCTGCTTCCCGCCCGAGAACGGCGCGATGACCTGGCCGTCACGCTCGATGACCGAAAGCGAATCGCCCTGCTGCCAAAGCGCGAAAGGCTCACGCTCCTCGACGCGCACCTCCAGCGTATGCGGATAGACCTTGCGCACCGCCGCGACCTCGACCCAGGGCAGCGTCCTGATCCGCTCGCGCGCGGCCTCGGCATCAAAGCCTATCAGCGAGGTCCAGCCGTCGAGCTCCAGCCGGTCCAGTATGTCGATCTCGGAGGTTTCGTGGTTGCCGACCACCTTGATCTGATCGACCGCGAAACCGGTGCGCGCGGTTATGCCCTGGACGACGCCGTCGACCTGTCCGCCAAGATAGGCGCCATAGGCGCTGCTCGACGCGATCAGCACAGCCGAAAGGATTGCCGCGGAAAAAGGCGGCGCGGTGAATTCACCCCCGCCAAGACGCGTCAGAAGGCGCGCCGGCCGGCGAAGCATGCGCGGCAGCACGAAATGGTCGAACGACAGCGAAAGGCCGAACGGCGCCGGCCCGACACCCGCCCCCTTGCCCTGTCCCCACCTCAACGCAGACACGAAGCGTCCTCCACCATCCAACTCAACAGTTCGCCGAACGAATGCCCCGCATGAGCGGCGATTTCAGGCACCAGAGACGTCGGCGTCATGCCCGGCTGGGTGTTGATCTCGAGCCAGACAACCTCGCCGTTCTCGGAGTGACGGTCGTCGTAACGGAAGTCCGACCGGGAGACGCCCCGGCAACCGATAGCTTGGTGAGCCTTAAGCGCCAGTGTCTGTATTTTTTGGTAAATATTCGGTGAAATTTTAGCAGGGGTTTCGTGTTTTGATCCGCCCGCCACGTATTTCGAATCGTAATCGTAGAAGGAATGGCCGGTCGGGATGATCTCGCAGACTCCGAGCGCGACGTCGCCCATCACGGCGCAGGTCAGCTCGCGCCCATGGATGTAGCGCTCGACCATGACGGTGTCGCCATATTTCCACTCGGACGAGCCGATGACCTGCGGCGGATGCGACTGCCCTTCATGGACGATGACGACGCCGAAGCTCGATCCTTCGTTGACCGGCTTCACCACGTAGGGCGGCTTCATCGGATGCTTGTTCTGGATGGCGAAGCGGTTGGCCACCTTCGATTCCGCCACTAGGATGCCGGCTGCCTTGGCGACTTTCTTGGCCTGCTCCTTGTTCATGGCCAGCGCCGAGGCAAGCACGCCGGAATGCGTGTAGGGGATTTCGAGATATTCGAGGACACCCTGAATGGTGCCGTCCTCACCGAACGGACCGTGCAGCGCATTGAAGGCAACATCAGGCTTGAGCGCGGCAAGCACGGAGCCGACATCGCGCGCAACGTCGACCCGGGTGACGCGATAGCCTTCATTCTCGAGCGCATCCGCACATGCCTTCCCCGAGGACAGGGACACGGGCCGCTCCGACGAAAAACCACCGAGCAAGACGGCCACATGCTTGTTCTTCATCTCCCGTCATCCCCTCTCACGGCGGGCCGCGACTGACATTTCCACACCAGCATTCCCGCACAGTGAGTCCGAGTCTTCCGGCAGGTTGCCCCCCAGACGGAAAACGCGACCGACGCGTCGAACGACTCAAATCAGGAAACGCTTGAGGCCAGAGAATCAGAGAGTTGATTCACTGGCAAGTCCTTAAGATTCCGAGAGATTCACTTTCCGTAAAAACGGCCGCGAAAAGTGTGCCATAGAGTCTTTGCGGCAACGGTTCGGAGGCCATTGCGGAAGCCGAAGTTAAAGTATTACTTGAGCTTCGACACACGGCGGAGATCCGCTGCGATCCAGCTTCGGCCGGCTCGCCTGAATGCCGGCGAGGCTTAGACTAGAGCAGTTGTCCCAGGAATTCCTGCACGGCGTGGCCCGGCCGGAAATCGCCGAGGCGCTTGATTTCCCAATGCAGCCGGACGCCCGAATTCTCGAGCACCCGCGCGCGCACGGTCTCGCCGAGATATTCGAGGTCGTAGCCGGTCGCGGTGCCGGTGTTGATCATGAAATTGCAATGCATCGGCGACATTTGCGCGCCGCCGATCATCAAGCCACGGCAGCCAGCCTTGTCGATCTCCTTCCAGGCCGAGGTGCCCTCCGGATTCTTGAAGGTCGAGCCGCCGGTCTTCTCGCGGATCGGCTGCACCGTCTCGCGATGGCTCTGCACCGCATCCATCGCCGCCTTGATCGTCGCCTCGTCTTCCGGATGCCCCTCGAACAGCGCCGAGGTGAAGATCAGCCCCGAAGGCGCCGCCGAATGCCGATAGGCATAGCCCATGTCGGCATTGCTGAGCGTGTGAAGATTGCCCTTGCGGTCGAGCGCCCGCACCTCGACGACGCGTTCGCGCGTCTCGACGCCATTGGCGCCGGCGTTCATCCTCAGCGCACCGCCGACGGCGCCGGGAATGCCGTGGTAGAAATGGAAGCCGCCGATCCCCGCCTCGTAGGCGACGGCCGCGAGGCGCTTGTCGGGCGTTGCGGCGCCGGCCCTGATCGTGGTCGGCGAAACGACTTCCGCCTCGCCGAAGCCTTTGGCCGAGAGCCGGATGACGAAACCGGGAATGCCGCCGTCGCGCACCAGGAGGTTCGAGCCGACGCCGACGATGGTCAGCGGGATTTCCTCCGGCACGGCGCGCAGGAAGGCGGCGAGGTCCTCCTCGTCGGCCGGCTGGAACAGCGCGTCCGCCAGGCCGCCGGCGCGGAACCAGGTGATCTTGTCCATCTCGGCGTTGGGCGTGACGCGCCCGCGCAGGCCGGCCAGCCGGTCGCCAAGCTTGTCGATCAGGGGCTGGCCGCGCATCATGAGACGCTTCCACCGAGTTCCTTGGGCAGCGCATAGGCCCACTGCGTGATGTTGCCAGCGCCGAGGAAGACGACGAAGTCGCCGGGCTTTGCGAGGTCACGTATGGCCGGCGCGATCGCCGCCGGGCCTTCGACATAGCGCGCATCGCGATGGCCGCCGGCGCGGATGCGCGACACCAGCGCGTCCGACGTCACCCCTTCGATCGGCTCCTCGCCTGCCGCATAGACCGGCGCCACCATCACCGTGTCGGCGTCGTTGAAGCAGACGGAGAACTCATTGAACAGGTCGTGCAGGCGGGTGTAGCGGTGCGGTTGCGCAATGGCGATGACGCGGCCCTTGGTGGCGCTGCGCGCCGCCTTCAGCACTGCCGTGATCTCGACCGGATGGTGGCCGTAGTCGTCGAAGATGTCGACGCCATTCCAGGTGCCGGTATGGGTGAAGCGCCGCTTGACGCCGGCGAACGACGACAGGCCCTTCTTGATCGCCTCGGCGGACAGGCCGAGTTCATGCGCGACCGCGATCGCCGCCGTCGCGTTGGAGACATTGTGGCGGCCGGGCATCGGCAGGCGCAGATCGGCGATCGTCGTCTGGCCACGCCCCTTGCGGTCGCGGATCACCACGTCGAACTCGGAGGTCGCGCCCGCCATGCGATGATTGGTGAAGCGCACGTCGGCCTGCGCGTTCTCGCCATAGGTGATGACGCGCCGGTCCTCGATGCGGCCGACCAGCGCTTGCACCTCCGGATGGTCGGTGCACATCACGCCGAAGCCGTAGAACGGCACATTCTCGACGAACTGGCGAAACGCCTCGCGGACATTGTCGAAACTGCCGTAGTGGTCGAGGTGCTCGGGATCGATGTTGGTGACGACGGCGATATCGGCCGGCAGCTTCAGGAAGGTGCCGTCGCTCTCGTCGGCCTCGACCACCATCCATTCGCCGTCGCCCATGCGGGCATTGGTGCCATAGGCGTTGATGATGCCGCCATTGATGACCGTCGGGTCGAGCCCGCCGGCCTCGAGCAGCGTCGCCACCATCGACGTCGTGGTGGTCTTGCCATGCGTGCCGCCGATCGCCACCGCCTGGCGGAAGCGCATCAGTTCGGCCAGCATCTCGGCGCGGCGCACGACCGGCAGCAGCTTCTCGCGCGCGGCCTTGAGCTCGGGGTTGGATTTCTTGATCGCGGTCGAGACGACAACCACCTCGGCATCGCCAAGGTTTTCCGCCTTGTGGCCGACGAAACATTCGATGCCCTTGTCGCGTAGCCGCTGCACATTGGCGCCGTCGGCCTGGTCGGAACCCTGCACCTTGTAGCCCAGATTGTGCAGCACCTCGGCAATGCCGCTCATGCCGATGCCGCCAATGCCGATGAAATGCACAAGGCCGATGGTCTGCGGCATCTTCATGCTTGCGTCCCCTTCCTGAAGTCCGAAACGGTTTTTTTGGACGCAATAGCCTCTGTCAGATCGGCGAGCAACCGCGCCGCGTTCGGTTTTCCGGCCGACCGGGCGGCCGCGGCCATGGCCGACAGCCTGTCGGGATCGCCCATCAGCCCGCCGACGAGCGCCGCGATGCGCTCGGCGGACAGCGTGGATTGCGCATGCACCTCGGCCCCACCGGCGGCGGCCAGCGCCGCGGCATTCGCCGCCTGGTCGTGGTCGAGCGCGTGCGGATAGGGCACCAGCAGCGCCGGCCGGCCGATGACAGCGATTTCCGACACGGTCGAGGCGCCGGAGCGCGACATCACCAGATGTGCCGCCGCGATCCGCGCCGCCATGTCGGTGAAGAAGGGCGACACCTGCGCGTCGACGCCCAGCGCGGCGTAGGCCGCCTTGACTCGCGCCACGTCCTCGGCCCGCGCCTGCTGGGTGATCGCCAGCCGCTTGCGCTGAGCCTCCGGCAAGAGTCCGACAGCCGTCGGCACCGCGTCGGAAAAGAACTGCGCGCCCTGGCTGCCGCCGAACACCAGGAAGCGGAACGGCTCCTCGCCGGTCGCAGCCACGTAAGGCGTCTTCGCCGCCTCCAGGATCTGCGGCCTGACCGGATTGCCGGTGGTCACCGTCTTGGCGCCGGCAGCACTTTCGTCCTCCGGCAGGAAGCCGCCGGCGATGGCGTCGACGCGCCCGGCCAGCGCCCTGTTGGCGCGGCCCATCACCGCGTTCTGCTCATGGATCAATGACGGCACCTTGCGCCGTGTCGCTGCGTAAAGCGGCGGCAATGTCGGATAGCCGCCAAAGCCGACGACGGCTTCCGGCTTGATCCTGGTGATGACGGCGGAGGCCTGCCGCACGCCGCGCCAGATCGCCCACAAGGCCGACAGCACCGCCAGCGGGTTCTTCGAGCCGAGGGTCGCCGATTGGATCGGATGGATGTTGACGGCCGGGAACTGGCCGGAATAGCGCTCGGCGCGATGATCGGTGGCCAGATGCACCTTCCAGCCGCGCTCGTTGAGCTCATGCGCCAGCGCTTCGGCCGGGAAGAGATGTCCGCCCGTGCCGCCCGCCGCCAGAAGAATCACACCCCGCGACATTTCACTCCGCCGGCACGGCGCGCTGCGGGAAGGAAAAACCCATCTGCTTGCGCTTCTCGGGCCGTCTGCGCGTCAAGGCCAGCACCATGCCCATCGAGATGGCGATGGCGATCTGCGAGGAGCCGCCATAGGAGATGAACGGCAGCGTCATGCCCTTGGCCGGCATCAGCTGCAGGTTGACGCACATGTTGATGGCCGACTGCAGGCCGAAGACCGTGACCAGACCGCCAACGGCATAGCGCGTGAAGTCGTCATGCTCCTTGAGCGCGGTGTTGAGGCCGCGCAGCACGATGAAGGCGAAGATCGACATGATGAAGAAGCACATCACCAGCCCGAACTCCTCGCCGGCGACCGAAAAGACGAAGTCGGCGTGGCTGTCGGGAATGACCCGCTTGACCGTGCCTTCGCCCGGACCGACGCCGAACCAATGGCCGTTGATCAGCGCCTCGCGCCCCATGTCGACCTGGAAGGTGTCGCCCTCGCCGGTCAGGAACTTGTCGATGCGGGCAGCGACGTGCGGAAACACGGTGTAGGCGGCGAACAGGCCGCTGACGCCGGTGACGCCGAGCGCGATGATCCACAGCCACGGCAGGCCCGCCATGAAGAACATGACCCCCCAGGTGCCGGTCACCAGCATGGTCTGGCCGAGGTCGGGCTGGGCGACCAGCAGCGAGACGACCAGCACCAGGAGCAGCAGGGCAAACAGATTGCCGGGAATGTCGGGCTGGCGCTTGTGCTCGGCGAACAGCCAGGCGCAGACGATGACGAAGGCCGGCTTCAGGAATTCCGACGGCTGGATGGAGAGGCCGGCGAGCGAGACCCAGCGCCGCGCGCCTTTGACCTCGACGCCGACATAGAGCACCGCCACCATCAGCACCAGCATGATGCACAGGATCACCAGCGCCATGCGCCGGATCTGCCGCGATTCCAGGAACGAGACCGCGAGCATCACGCCGAGCGCAGGCACGGTGAAAATGATCTGCCTGGTGGCGAAGTGGAAGCTGTCGAGGCCGATGCGTTCGGCCACCGCCGGGCTCGCCGCGAAGGAGAGCACGATGCCCAGACCCATCAGCGACAGGAACGCCGCCAGGAACCAGCGATCGATCGTCCACCACCAGGTGGCTACCGGACTTTTGTCGAGACGGCTTTGCATTAACGTGGCCCTCCGATGGGTTTCACGCCATCTATAGCGCTCGCAGCTTGCCTGAAGGCTTCGCCGCGCACTTCGAAATTCTTGAACTGGTCGAAACTGGCGCAGGCGGGCGACAGCAGCACCACCGCCTCGCCGCCATCGTCAAGGGCGGCATCGTGGGCGGCATGCTCGACCGCCGCCGCCAGCGTGCCGGAGATCTCGTAGGGCACCGCCTCGCCCAGCGTCGCCGAGAAGGCGGGCGCCGCCTCGCCGATCAGATAGGCCTTGGCGATGCGCGGGAAGAAGCCGCGCAGCGGCTCGATGCCGCCCTCCTTGGGCAGGCCGCCGGCTATCCAGTAGATACGGCTGAAACTCGACAGGGCTGGAGCCGCCGCATCGGCATTGGTCGCCTTGGAATCGTTGATGAACAGCACATGGTCCTTGCGGCCGACCTGCTCCATGCGATGCGCCAGCCCCGGAAAGCTTTCCAACCCCGCCTGGATCTCGCCGAGGTCCAGCCCGACCTTGAGGCAGGCGGCGACCGCGGCCAGCGCGTTCTGCGCATTGTGCTGGCCGCGCAGCGAGCCGATGCCTTCCAGAAAGGCGACGCGGCTGTAGCGGCCATGCACGGCTTCCATAAGGTTGCTGCCATCGGCGAAATAGCCGTCGGTCAGCGGCAGCCGCTTGGAAATGCGGATGACCTCCCTGCCCGCCCGCTCCAGCCGGTCGGCGATCTGCGCGCACCAGGAGTCGTCGACGCCGACGATTGCCGTCTCGCTGCCGGCCACCAGCCGCTCCTTGATCGAGGCGTAGTGCGCCATGGTGCCGTGACGGTCGAGGTGATCGGGCGTCAGGTTGAGCAGGATGCCGGCCGTCGGATTGATCGAGGGCGCGAGGTCGATCTGATAGGAGGAGCATTCGACGACATAGTGCCGCCCCTCTGCCGGCGGATCGAGCGTCATGATGGCGCGACCGATATTGCCGCCCATCTGCGTGTCGCGACCTGCCGATTTCAGGATGTGGGCGGTCAGCGCCGTGGTCGTCGATTTGCCGTTGGTGCCGGTAATCGCGACGAAAGGCGCCGCCGGCGCCCGCAGGACGCGCTCGCGGCAGAACAGCTCGATGTCGCCGATGACCTCGACGCCGGCGCCGCGCGCCAGCTCCACTGTCCAGTGTGGCTTCGGATGCGTCAGCGGCACGCCGGGCGACAGCACGAAGGCGGAGAAGCGCGACCAGTCGGCGCCGCGCAGGTCGCCGGTCGCGATCCCGGCGGCCGAGGCCTTGGCGACGCTGTCCGGATTGTCGTCCCAGGCAAGGATGTCGGCCCCGCCGGCGATCAGCGCGTGCGCGGTGGCGATCCCCGAACCGCCGAGCCCGAAGAGCGAAACGCGCTTGCCTGAAAAGGATGAGGCGGGGATCAAGCGGCGGCCTATCGGAGCTTGAGGGTGGAGAGGCCGACCAGCGCCAGGATCACCGCGATGATCCAGAAGCGGATCACCACCTGGCTTTCGGTCCAGCCGAGTTTTTCGAAGTGATGGTGGATCGGCGCCATCAGGAACACCCGCTTGCCGGTCATCTTGAAGTAGCCGACCTGGATGATGACCGAGAGGATCTCGACCACGAACAGGCCGCCGACGATGACCAGCACGATCTCGTGCTTGGTGGCGACCGCGACCGTGCCAATCAGGCCGCCCATCGCCAGTGAGCCGGTGTCGCCCATGAAGATGGCGGCCGGCGGCGCGTTGAACCACAGGAAGCCGAGGCCGGCGCCGATCACCGCGCCAAGCACCACCGCCAGTTCGCCGGTGCCGGGAACGAAATGGATCTGCAGATATTCGGCGAACACCGCGTTGCCGGAGAGATAGGCGATGACCCCGAAGGAGGCCGCCGCGATCATGATCGGCACGATCGCCAGCCCGTCGAGGCCGTCGGTCAGGTTGACCGCGTTGCCGGCGCCGACGATGACGAAGCAGGAGAACGGCACGAAGAACCAGCCGAGGTTGATGATAAATTCCTTGGCGAAGGGAAAGGTGAGCGACGAGGAGAACGGCGCCTGGCCGTTGTGCATGATCACCCAGGCAGCGATTCCGGCGATGACGAATTCGATCGCCAGCCGCGCCTTGCCGGAAAAGCCGAGATGCGACTGCTTGGTGACCTTCAGATAGTCGTCATAGAAGCCGATCGAGCCGAAGCCGATGGTCACCAGAAGCACCACCCAGACATAGATCGAGGAGAGGTTCGCCCACAAAAGCGACGATCCGATGATGCCCGACAGGATCATCAGCCCGCCCATGGTCGGCGTGCCGGCCTTCTTGAAATGCGTCTGCGGACCGTCGGCGCGGATCGGCTGGCCCTTGCCCTGCCGGAGCCGCAGCGAATTGATGATGGTCGGTCCGAAGATGAAGACGATCAGCGCCGAGGTGATCAGCGCCCCGCCGGTGCGGAAGGTGATGTAGCGGAAGACGTTGAAGACAGAAATCTTGTCCGCAAAATCGACGAGCAATGTGAACATGAAATTCTGTCCCCCGGACCCGACCCCTAGGTCTGTTCAATGGTTGTGGCTTGCGCCGGAAATTTGCCGAGCAACGCTTCGACCAGCTTTGAAAACCCGATGCCTTTCGACGACTTGACCATCACCACGTCGCCAGGCCGCAGCGCCGACAGCAACAGCGGCTTCAGTTCCTCGGCGCCGGCGCGGTATTCGGCCTTCACGTCGCTCGGCAGTATGTCGGCGAGCGCCCGCATTTCGGGACCGCCGAGAAAGACGGTTTGCGTGCCGGTGCCGATGATCAGCTCGGCAAGCGCGGCATGCAGCTTCGCCGAATGGCTGCCGAGCTCGAGCATGTCGCCGAGCACGGCGATGCGCCTGCCCTCGCCCGATACCGGCGTCGCGTTGAGCAGCGCCATGGCGGCGGCCATCGACGCCGGATTGGCGTTGTAGCTCTCGTCGATCAGCGTGATCGGTCCTTTCGGATGGCGCAATATATGGCGCTTGCCGCGACCGCGCTCGGCCGACAGATCGGCCAGCGCCGCGGCCGCCTTGTCGAGATCGGCCCCGACCAGCTGCGCGGCGCCCAGCACGGCCAGCACATTCTGCGCCATATGGCGGCCGGGCGCGCCGACGCGGGCGACGATCTCCCGCCCGCCGATCTTGGCGGCAATGACGGAATGGTCGGCATTGAGCTCGCATTTGACCAGCCGAAAGGTCGAGCGGGCATTCTCGCCGAAGCCAAAGACATGCTCGACCCCTGCCGCCTTCGCCATCTTGTCGAGCAGTTTCCAGCGGGAATCGTCGCGGTTGAGCAGGGCCGCGCCATCCGGCTCCAGCCCCTCGAAGATCTCGGCCTTGGCCTCGGCGATCTCGTCGAGGTTGCGGAAGAACCCGAGATGCGCGGCGGCGATCAGCGTGACGATCGCGACATGCGGGCGGACCATGTTGACCAGCGGCCGGATTTCGCCCGGATGGTTCATGCCGATCTCGAACACGGCGTAGTCACAATCCTCGGGCATCCGCGCCAAGGTCAGCGGCACACCCCAGTGGTTGTTGAAGGATTGCGCCGAGGCATGCACCTTGCCGACCGCCGACAGCACATGACGCAGCGCTTCCTTGGTGGTGGTCTTGCCGGCCGAGCCGGTCACGGCGATGACCCTGGCCTTGGAGCGGGCGCGCGCGGCGACGCCCAGTCTTTCCAGCGCCACCAGCACGTCCTCAACGACGATCATCGGCGCCGTCAGCCGTCCGAGCGACGGCAGCTTGCCTTCGGCGACCACCAGCACGCCGGCGCCTGCCTTGACGGCGGCGGTCGCGAAATCATGGCCGTCCATCGTCTCGCCCTTGATGGCGAAGAAGGCGTCCCCCGACTCAAGGCTGCGGCTGTCGATCGAAATGCCCGATATGCCTTGCGGCATGACACCGATCGGCCGTCCGCCCATTGCATCGACCAGCGCATCGGAGGTCCAGAGCAGGCTCATGCGGCGCTCTCCCTGAGCGCCGCGCGAACTTCCTCGTGATCCGAGAAATGCAGTGTCTCGGTGCCGATGGTCTGGCCTTCCTCATGCCCCTTGCCGGCCACGATCAACGTGTCGCCGGCGTGGAGCATGGCCACCGCCTCGTGAATCGCCTTGCGCCGGTCGCCGATCTCGATGGCGCCGGGCGCGGCGGCAAGGATCGCGGCGCGGATCGTTTCGGGCACTTCCGAGCGCGGATTGTCATCGGTGACGATGACGACGTCGGCGAGCCGCGTGGCGATCTCGCCCATGATCGGCCGCTTGCCGCGATCGCGGTCGCCGCCGCAGCCGAACACGACGATGACCCGGCCGGTGGTGAACGGCCTCACCGAGGCCAGCACGTTTTCCAGCGCATCCGGTTTGTGGGCATAGTCGACATAGACCGGTGCGCCGTTCGCAGTCGTGCCGACGAGGTCGAGCCGACCCGGCGCGCCCTTCAATTTCTCCAATGCCATCAGGGCTTTGGCGACAAGCGTTCCAGTGGAAATGGCAAGTCCCGCCGAAACCAGCGCGTTGGCGATCTGGAAGTCGCCGGCCAGCGGCAGGTCGATTTCGTGGAGCACGCTGTCGACCTCGACCTCGGCCCGCTGCCGGTGGCGTTCGTGCTCGACCCGCTTCAGTCTGAGGAAATCGCCATGGCGGCCGACGGTCAGCACGTCGAGCCCTGCGGCCTTTGCCGCACGGACCGTCGGTTCCGACCATGGATCGTCGGCGAAAATGACGGCCGGCGCGCCTTTGGGCAGCAGCGTGTCGAACAGGCGCAATTTGGCGCGGTGATAGTCCTCGACCGTCGGATGGTAGTCCATATGGTCGCGGCCGAGATTGGTGAAACCGCCGGCGGCAAGCCTGACACCGTCGAGCCGGCGCTGGTCGAGGCCGTGGCTGGAAGCCTCCATCGACGCATGGGTGACGCCGGCATCGGCCAATTCCTTGAGCAGGAGGTGCAGCGCCACCGGATCCGGCGTCGTCAGCGAACCATACTCATTGCGCCCTGGCGCCACGACGCCGGTGGTGCCGATCGAGGCGGCGGCGAGGCCGGCCTGCTCCCAGATCTGCCGGGTGAAGGCGGCGACCGAGGTCTTGCCGCTGGTGCCGGTCACCGCCACCATCGTTTGAGGTTGCTTGCCGTAGAAGCGGGCGGCGCTCAGCGCCAATGCCAACCGCGGGTCGTCGACGGAAAAGACCGGAACGGATAGGCCGGAAATGGCGCTTCCCTTGCCCGCCACGATGGCCAGAGCACCGCGCTTTGCGGCATCAGCGGCGTAGGCAGCGCCGTCGGCCTTGCTGCCGGCGAGCGCGAAAAAGACGACGCCGGTCTTGGCCGTGCGGGAATCCGAGGAAATCCCGGTGACCTCCAGGTCGGGGGAAGCTGTTCCCTCGACAGGCAGGATACCGGCTAGTTCTTTCAGCTGCATCGGGTCCCGTTCATAGCAACAAAATAGCGCGCAGTTGCCGGCGCGCCCCAAGAATCACTGATAGGAAACCAGCGTTGCACCATTTTCATGGCTGAAATCTGGCTTCACGCCAAGCATGGCAGCCGAACGGCGGATAATGTTTCCCGCCATGACGCCCGCATTCGAGGCCGCGGTCGCTCCCATGCCGGGCTTTTCCGGCTTCGGCTCGTCAGCGATCGTCAGCACGATGTATTGCGGATCGTCCATCGGGAAGGCGGCCACGAAGGCGTTGAAATTCTTCTCCTTGGAGTAGCGGCCGTTGACGACCTTCTCTGCCGTGCCGGTCTTGCCGCCGACGCGGTAGCCCGGCACCCTGGCGCTCTTGCCCGAGCCCTTCTCGGCATTCAGCGCATAGAGATAGCGCATGCCTTCGACGGTCTTTTCACTGACCACCTTCTTGGCAACTTCCATCGCCTGCTGCGCCGTGCGCGGCAGGAAAGTTGGTTCGATCAGGAAGCCGCCATTCATCAGCGCGGCGCAGCCCACCGCCGTCTGCAGCGGCGTCGTCGACACGCCGTGACCGAAAGCGATGGTGATCGAATTGACCTGCTTCCACACTTTGGGCTCGGTCGGCCGCGCCACTTCCGGCAGTTCCGTCTGCATCTTCTCGAGCACGCCCAGGCGATGCAGGAATTCGCGGTGTCCCTCGATGCCGACCGCCTCGGCCTCCTTGGCCGAGCCGATGTTGGAGGAATAGATGAACACCTCCGGCACCGACAGCACGCGGCCCTTGCTGTGGAAGTCGTGGATCGTCTGGCGGCCGATCCTGATCGGGCGCGTAGCGTCGAACCGGCTTTCCAGCGTCACCTTGCCGGAATCCAGCGCCATGGCGGTGGTGAAGCTCTTGAACGTCGAGCCCATTTCATAGAGGCCGGCCGACATGCGGTTCAACCGGTCCTTGTCCTGGGCATTGTAGGGATTGTTGGGATCGAAATCCGGCACCGAGGCCATCGCCATCACTTCGCCGGTCTTGACGTTGAGGACGACGGCGCCCGCCGCAATCGCATGGAACCGCTCCATGCCGTTGGCCACCTCGTCGCGCACGACGTTCTGGACGCGCAGGTCGATCGACAGTTGCACCGGCTTCAGGTCCCTGGCCACGGCCAGGCCCGACGCCTGCAGGTCGGTCAGACCCTGGTCGTCGATATATTTCTCCATGCCGGAGATGCCCTGATTGTCGATGTTGGTGAGACCGACGATGTAGGACGAGGTTTCGCCGCTCGGGTAGAAGCGGCGCTTCTCGGTGCGGAAACCGAAGCCGGGGATGCCGAGCTGCATGATGTCGGACTGCTGCTTCGGCGTCAGCTGCCGCTGCAGCCAGACGAAGCCGGCTCCGCTCTTCAGCTTGTGGTAGGTCTGCTCATAGTCGATCTCGGGCAGCACGGTCGACAGCTTCTCGATCGCCTCATCCGCGTCGACGATGCGGCGTGGTTCGGCAAACAGCGAGGCCGTCTTGATGTCGGTCGCCAGCACCTCGCCGTTGCGGTCGACGATGTCAGGCCGCGAGGCCGTGACACGGTTCTGCGGCCCGCCCGACATGTCGGGGCTCTGGAAGCCGAGATAGACCAACCTGCCGGCGATGGCCGAATAGATGCCGAAGAACACCGCCATCGTCATCACGATGCGGGTCCTGGCCCTGCCGCCGGTCGCCTTGCGGGCGCCCTCGACGACGATCGAGCCGTCGTCGCCCTGCTTCTTGCGGCGCTTCAGCAGACTTCCGAGCGTCGAGAATTTGGCGATCATTGCACGATGCCTCCGGTCACGACCGGGTCCTTGGCCCCCTTGGGCCCATTGTCGGAATTGTCGGCCATGCCGCCCAGCCGCTGCGACGAGAGGTCCTCGATGGTGACCGGCTTTGCCGGCAGATCGTCGAGATTGACGATCTGGCGCGCATTGACCGGCTCCAGCCCGAGCTGCGACTTGTAGATTTCGGCGAGCTTCTGCAGGCGCGAAGGCTGCGTGAGCAGGCTCCAGTCGGCCTTGAGCAGGTCGATCGTGTCCTCCTCGTAGCGGATCTGCGCCTCGATCTTCTGCACCGAAGCCAATTGCTCCTCGGCCTCGCGCTTGGTCTTGTAGGTCAACGCCGCCGCCGAAACCATGACGGCGATCAGGACTATGTCGCTGGTACGAAACACGTGCTTACCTCTCCCCCGGCCGCTCGACGGCGGGAAGCTTTGGAAGGCCGAAAATCGAAAAATCGCCAGCGCGCGCCGGCGCCTCGCTGCGGATAGCCGCGCGCAGCCTGGCCGAACGCGCCCTGGGATTGGCGGCGATCTCGGCCTCGCCAGGCGTCACACCGCCTCCCGACTTCCTGAACGTCGCCGGACGCGCCTGCGCCTCTGGCATATGGCGCGAGCCACTCGCGGCCTCCGCCCGATCGGCGATGAAACGCTTGACGATGCGGTCCTCCAGGGAATGGAAGGTCACCACGGCGAGCCGGCCGCCCGGCTTCAGCGCGCGCTCGGCCGCGAACAGCGCCTTGGCCAGTTCGCCTAGCTCGTCATTGACGAAGATGCGCAACGCCTGGAAGACGCGGGTCGCCGGATGGATCTTGTCCTTCGGCGCGCGGCCGATATGCGTCTCGATCGCGTCGGCCAGATCGAGCGTGCGCTCGAATGGCCGCTTCTCGCGCCGGCTCTCGATCATGCGGGCGATGCGGCCGGCATGGCGCTCCTCGCCGAGGAAGCCGAAGATGCGGGCAAGGTCGCCCGCCTTGAAGCTGTTGACGACATCGGCGGCGCTGAGGCCCGCCTGCGCCATGCGCATGTCGAGCGGTCCGTCGGCGCGAAACGAGAAGCCGCGCTCGGCCTGGTCGAGCTGCATGGAGGAGACGCCGATGTCGAGCACCACGCCGTCGGCGCTTTCGACATGCTCATCGAGCATCGAAAACGGCGCCTGGACAAGAGTCAGGCTGCCGCCTGATTGCTGTTCCAGCGAGCGCCCAGCGGCGATGGCATCGGGATCGCGGTCGATGGCCACGACCGAGGCACCGCTTGCCAGGATGGCCCTGGTATAGCCGCCGGCGCCGAAGGTGCCGTCGACGATCAGATCGCCGGCCTTGGGCGACAGCGCCTCCAGCACTTCGGCAAGAAGGACCGGAATGTGGCGGGCCGGTCCGCCGACGGCGTTGATATCCTCGCCGTGGCCAGCCATCATTCCGGTCGCTCCCCAGGCTTCGTCCCCTGCCGAAGCTGCAACAGCCGGGCGCGCGCCTGCGCCCCATAGGCGGCAAGCCGTCCCGGCTCCCAGATCTGGAAGAAATTGCCGCGGCCGACAAACGCCGCTTCCGCCGAAATGCCGGTGTGCTCGCGAATGAAATCGGTCATCGTGATGCGCCCGTCCTGATCGAGCTTCAGGAACGTACCATCGCCATGGCAGAAGAACGACATGTCGTCCGCCGCCTGCAGGAAGGGATCCTCCTGCGCGATGCGCTGCTCGTAGCGGTCGAGCAGGTCGAGACCGCCGACATCCATCGCCGGAAGATCCAGGCAGCGCAGCGCATAGAACTCCGAATAGCCCCGCTTCTGAACGACGGCGCGGAAATGCGCCGGAACGGAGACCCGTCCCTTCGCATCGATCCTGCTCACCGTGTTCGACAGAAACCGGTCCATCACGCGCCACAGCCGCTTCCGCCGCCGCACCCCTTTCCATCATCCCGTCCGCGCCGCCGCAGCGCGTCCCTTGCCGAAATTCCGCTTCGTTCAACGAGGCGAAAGCTCGCAAACGCGCAGGCCCAGCGGCTGCCCGATTGGCGTACGCTTCACCCTGACACGGAACGAAGGCTTTGGTATCGGAATGGGATATCATGGGGCACTATGGGCGTCAACGGGAACGAGCTTCACAAACGCGCTCGCCACAACCAGAAAGAGCAGCCTGACGGCACGTCTTATCTTTATCGTCTATTAAGCCTAACGAAGCGTTTAGAGGGCTGTGGCCCAAGGGACGCGGCTTGCTGCGGGCCGCGCCCACGCATAGCGTCGCGCCAATGCTCCGCTGCCTTTGGCAGCCAACAGGAGGTGAATGGTCGATGTCCGAAACGGCGAAGTCACGTGCCGCCGCCCTTGCCCACTTGCGCAGCCGCGATTTCGCCAAGGGCGATCCGATCCCCTTGCCGCTGACCATGGCCTCGATCTTCCACACACCTGGCGAAGAAGCGGGCTTCGACCAGTATGGCCGCTACGACAATCCGACCTGGCGCGCCGTCGAACACGCGCTCGGTCATCTGGAAGACGCGCATTGCCTCGCCTTCCCGTCGGGGATGGGGGCGATCTCGTCGGTGTTCTTCGCGCTGCTGAAATCGGGCGATCGCGTCCTTCTGCCTGCCGACGGCTATCACGCCACGCGCGCGCTGGCGGAACGCTTCCTGAAGCCGTTCGGCGTCGCCTGCGACACCAGGCCGACCCCAACCTTCCTCGACGGCGGGTTCGACGGCTACCGGTTGGTCTTCGCCGAAAGCCCGTCGAACCCGCGGCTCGACATTTGCGACATCGCCGCCGTCGCCAACGCTGTCCACGCGCAAGGCGCCCTCCTCGTCGTCGACAACACGACGATGACGCCCTACGGCCAGCGCCCGCTCGACCTCGGCGCCGATATCGTCGTCTCCGCCGACACCAAGGCGGTGAACGGCCACTCCGACGTGCTGTTCGGCCACGTCGCGAGCCGCAATCCGGACATCGTCGCCAAGGTGAGGGACTGGCGCGAGATGGCCGGCGGCATTCCCGGACCGTTCGAAGCATGGCTCGTGCATCGCGGGCTCGAAACGCTGGAGGTGCGCTTCGACCGCATGTGCTCTTCAGCGGAAACGATCGCGAAGCGACTCAAAAATCACCATGCGGTGGGCGCCCTGCGCTTTCCAGGCCTGGACGGCGATCCCTCGCACAATCTGGCGCGGGCGCAGATGGAGCGCTTCGGCTTCCTCATCTCCTTTGAACTCGCTTCGGAGCAGAAGGCCGAGGAGTTCATCGACAACTGCGCGCTGATGCAGTCGGCAACCTCTTTCGGCGGCGTTCACACCTCGGCCGAACGGCGCTCCAAAAGAGGCGACGCCGTGCCGTCCGGCTTCGTGCGCCTGTCCATTGGCTGCGAGCCGGTGGAAGAGCTTTGGCAAGCGATCGAGGCATCGCTCGACAGACTTGATGGTTGAATCAGGGCGTGCGCCGGCAGGCGCAACCCACTGATCTCAAGGGATTTCACTGCGAAAGAAATTGCCAGCTGGCCTGTAAGCCGGGTTCTGTATGGCCCCCGCGCCTTGCGGCACGGGAACGTGGCGGCCATTCATCTTGGGCGCATGTTGCCATGCGCCTCACGCAACCTACCCGGGCGGTGGGCCGGAAACAGCCCTCGAGGTTTCCCTCGCACCGCCCCTATTCGGTCTTGCTCCCGGTGGGGTTTACCTTGCCGCTCCTGTTGCCAGTCGCGCGGTGGGCTCTTACCCCACCCTTTCACCCTTGCCCCGGATCCGGCAGAGCCGAACGCCGTGGCGGTTTGCTTTCTGTGGCACTTTCCCTGGGGTCGCCCCCGCCGGCCATTAACCGGCACCGTGTCTCCATGGAGCCCGGACTTTCCTCACCCGCAGCCTTTCGGCTTCGCGGGTGCGGCCGCCCGGCCAGCTGGCACGGCGTATAAAGGGGTTCGCGCCTGAAAACGCAAACGAAAAAGCAGACTTATGCCAGCTTCGTCAGACCGGAGAGCCGAGCGCGGCCATCTGCACCTTGACCTTGCTGCAGTAAGCGGCCGACACCGGGTTCATCCGCGTCGCGGCGTGGCCGGCATTGTATTTCAGGATCGTGCCGCACGTGGTGCCGCCACCGAGGCCTCGCGCCATGGCAAGGTATTTCATGCCGTACTTGATGTTGGTGTCGGGATTGAACAGGCCCTTGACCGAGCCGCTGTAACCCATCATCCGCGCCGTTGCCGGCTTGATCTGCATCAGGCCGATCTCGCCGGCGCTGCCGACGATGTTGGGCCGGTAATTGCTCTCGATCTTGATGACCGCCTTGGCCAGCGACACCGGCACGCCTTCCGCCGCCGCATAGCGGGCGATGATCGCCGAGTACTGGCCGCCGTCGGCGCTCGCCGCCGCCGCGGTGGACTCTGCTGCGGTGCTCGGGCGGATCGACGCCGTGGTGGTCAGGTCGATCGTCTTCCTGTTTCGCTGCACACGCCGCTTGGCCGTCGCTTTCCTGGCTTTCACCGGGGCGACCTTCTGCACCTTCGCGGTGGTCGTCTTTTTTGCTTTCGGGGCCTCTGCGGCTTTCGGCGCGGTTTTGCTGGCTGCGGCGACAAAGCCGTTGTCGGCCCGCAGGCTCTGGGGTGCGGCATTCGCGGCGCCGATGGCAAAAGTCATTACACCGGCAGCAACGGCTGCCGTCAAGACGGTCAAATTTTGCATGTGGTCCTGTTCTGTTAGAACCGCGCGAAGAACTTCACGCGGCGACACCAAATCAATATCGGAACATCTCGGGAGGTTAGACGTCCGATAAATTGCACAGATCGCCTTTGACGACCGATTTGGCGGCAAACAAGGCGGCGCAAGTCACTTTAAGTGACAGATTGTAATTTAGCGATGCGAGATGGACTATGCGGCCGGGATTGCCTTCACGGAAGCAAGCAGCCTTTGCAGCGTCCGGATTGTCGAGCCGTCGGCCACGCCATCGACCAGCCGCGGCCGGAAATGCCGCTGGAAAGCCTCGACGACGATTTCGGTCTGGCGGTCGAAAGCAGCCGATATCTCCACGCCATAGCCATAGAGCGACAGCATCGACTGCAACGCCTCGACATCGCCCCCGATGTCGCCGGCCTTGAGCACCGCGCCCCGCCGAATCGGCGCCGCCGGAACGAGATGGCCGATGCCGGCCGCAAACAGGGTCTTCCAGGGGAATTTTTCGCCCGGATCGACCTTGCGACCCGGCGCCACGTCGGAATGGGCGAGCACGCGCTGTGCCGCGATGGCATGGCGTTGCACGACGCCTGCGCACAGGTCGGTCACCGCATCGATCTGCCGCCTGGGAAAGCCGGGATAGCCGAGCGAATGACCGGGATTGACGATCTCGATGCCGACCGAGCAGGAGTTGATGTCCGTTCGCCCGAACCATGAACTCCTGCCGGCATGCCAGGCGCGGTCGCTTTCGCGCACCATCTGCACGACGCGGCCGTCCTCATGGACGAGATAGTGGGAAGAGACCTCGCTGGCCGGATCACACAGCCACGCCTCGGCGCCCGCGCCGGTGGCCATGCCGGTGTAATGCAGCACGATCATATCGGGTCTGGGCGTATCGCGCCGCGGGCCGAAATTCGGCGATACCCTGACCTCGGCGCTCGGCTGGTCGGGCAGGAAACCGCTCATACGTGCCTGAGGCCCCGTTCGATCATCTCATAGGCGGCATTGATCGCCGCGAGCCTGGTCGTGGCGATCTTGATGAACTCCTGCGGCAGGCCGCGGGCGATCAGCCGGTCGGGATGATTGTCCGAGACCAGCTTGCGGTAGCGCTTCCTGACCTCATCGAAGGGCTTTCCCCGTTCGATGCCGAGCACGACATAGGGGTCGCCGGCGCCGAGATTGACGTGCCTGGCCAGGATGCTCTGGTAATGCGCCTCGTCGATACGGAAAATCTCGGCGATGCGGTGCAGGAACTGGCCTTCGCGCTCATGGATCAATCCATCGGCCTTGGCGATGTGGAACAGGCCGTCGAGTATGTCCTCCAGCATCATGCAGTTCGTATGGCCGGAACCGCAAAGCTGCGCCATGCGCTGCGCGTAGATCTCGAAACCGGCCACGTCGCGCTTGGCCAGGTCATAGAGCCGCGCCACGTTCCGCGTCTCTTTCGGCGGCACCTCGAATATTTCCTGGAAGGCGCGCACCTCATCCTGGGTGACGACGCCGTCGGCCTTGGCCATCTTGGCCGAGAGCGCGATCATCGCCACCGAAAAGGCGACGCGGCGGCGCAGATCGGCATCTCCGGAGAAAACCGTCCGCACGGCTTCGACGACATCGGCGACACCCGATGACGTTGAAGCGGTGACACGAGCGATGAAGTCGCCAAGGCGGTCCCAAATCGACATGAGGGCTTCTTAGTGCGAACCGGCCGCCGCTATCAAGCGAAGACAGTGCCGCAGGCCCAACCGATTTGACGACGGCGCCCAACAAGGCGCCCGATTCCAAAAGAGAAGGCCGGCGTGAAGCCGGCCTTCTTCGTCAACGCATCAGATTACTGCGCAGGGGGTGTTGCCGGAGCCGGCTCGGCAGGCTTCGTTGCGTCAGGAGCAGCCGGAGCCGCCGGCTTCATCGGTTCCTCGGCGGCCGGCGGATTGGTGCTCTGGGTGGTGGTGTTGTCGGTGCCGCTGTCGCTGCACGCCGCAACCCCAAGCAACGCTAGCGCCGAAAGGGACGCCAGAATGAGCTTGTTCATGATATCTCTCCTTCACCTGACGCTCACATTGTGGTGAGCAGTCGAAGGGGAAATGCATCAGCCGGCCTGGAGTTTCGTAACGTTGCATTTCCGCATGTAACATCATCCGGGCGGTTGCCGGCCGCAGCATTGCACACTAACAGGACAGGCCAAGCACCAGATTGCGCAGGGAAAATGCCGGGAGCCGCGATGACTGAAAAGTGGGATTTCTGGATCGACCGCGGCGGCACTTTCACCGACGTCATCGGCCACGACCCGCAAGGCGGGCTGCACCCCCGCAAGCTGCTGTCCGAAAATCCCGAAGCCTATGCGGACGCCGCCATCCAGGGCATTCGCGACCTGCTTGGGCTGAAATCCGGCGCCGCCATTCCGTCAGGCCTGATCGGAGACATCAAGATGGGCACCACTGTCGCCACCAATGCGCTGCTGGAGCGCAAGGGCGACCGCGTGCTCCTGCTCATCAGCAAGGGTTTTCGCGACGCGCTTCGCATCGCCTATCAGGCGCGTCCGGATATCTTCGCCAAGGAGATCGTGCTGCCCGAGCAGCTTTATGAGCGCGTCATCGAGATCGACGAGCGCGTGTGCGCCGACGGCCGCGTCGAACGCCTGCTCGACATCGCCGCCTGCCGCCCGGCGATCGAACAGGCCAGGGCCGACGGCATCGATGCAGTCGCCATCGTCTTCATGCATGCCTGGAAATATCCGGACCACGAGAAGGCCGTCGCGGAAGTCTGTCGCAAGCTCGGCTTCGGCCAGGTCTCGGTCAGCCACGAAGTGTCGCCGCTGATCAAGCTGGTCGGCCGCGGCGACACCACCGTGGTCGATGCCTATCTGTCGCCGATCCTGTCGCGCTACGTGCAAAGGGTGGCAGGCGAATTGGGCGCCGGCCCCCGCCTGATGTTCATGATGTCGTCAGGCGGCCTCACCGCCGCCGACATGTTCCAGGGCAAGGACGCGCTGTTGTCCGGCCCGGCTGGCGGCGTCGTCGGCATGGTCGAGACGGCGATGCTCGCCGGCTTCGGCAAAGTCATCGGCTTCGACATGGGCGGCACCTCGACCGACGTCGCCCACTATGACGGCGAATATGAGCGCGCCTTCGACACCGAGGTCGCCGGCGTGCGCATCCGCGCGCCGATGATGCGCATCCATACCGTTGCCGCCGGCGGTGGCTCGATCCTGCATTATGAGGCCGGCCGCTTCCGCGCCGGTCCGGATTCCGCAGGCGCCAATCCCGGCCCTGCCGCTTACCGGCGCGGCGGCCCGCTCGCCGTGACCGACGCCAATGTGATGCTGGGCAAGCTGCAGCCCGATTTCTTCCCGGCGATCTTCGGTCCCGGCCAGGACCAGCCGCTCGACGTCGACACCGTGCGCAAAAAATTCACCGCGCTTGCCACTGAGATCGGCGATGGCCGCACGCCGGAAGCTGTCGCCGAAGGCTTCGTCACCATCGCCGTCGAGAACATGGCCAACGCCATCAAGAAAATCTCGGTGCAGCGCGGCTATGACGTCACCGAATATCTCTTGAACTGCTTTGGCGGCGCCGGCGGTCAGCATGCTTGCCTGGTCGCCGATGCGCTCGGCATGGAAGCGGTGCTGATCCATCCCTTCTCCGGCCTGCTTTCGGCCTATGGCATCGGCCTGTCGTCGGTCTTTGCCTCGCGCCAGCAGGCGCTGCTCAAGCCGCTCGCCGACGAATCCAGGACGGAGATCGACGCGCTCATCGCGACCTTGAGGAAAGCCGTCATCGCCGAGCTCGCGGCACAAGGCATTGCCGAGGAAGCCGTCGCCTCCCGGCCGGTGCTGCAGATCCGCTATGACGGCACCGACACCGCGCTGCCGGTGAATTTCGCCGATGGTTCGATCTTCCAGGCCAGACGCGATTTCGAGGCTGCCCACAAGGCGCAGTTCGGCTTCGTCTATGACGACAAGCCAATGATCGTCGAGACCGTCGGCGTCGAAGGCACCGATACCGGCGGGGGTGGCCGTGATGAAACTGAATCGACAACAGAGGATCTGGCCGCAAGTCCTTCCAGGACTCGCAAAATCTTCACCGAAGGCGAATGGCGAGAGGCGGGCATCTTTCACCGCGAGGCGCTCGCCCCCGGAAACTGGGTCGCTGGCCCTGCGCTGATCATCGAGCCCAACCAGACGATCGTCGTGGAGCCGGGCTGGCGGGCCGAGATCACCGCCAGGAACCATGTGCTGTTGCGACGGACCGAGAAGAAACGCCGCCAGGCGGCGCTCGGCACCGAAGCCGATCCGGTCATGCTGGAGGTCTTCAACAACCTCTTCATGTCGATCGCCGAGCAGATGGGCGTGACGCTGCAGAACACCGCCTATTCGGTCAACATCAAGGAGCGGCTGGATTTCTCCTGCGCCGTGTTCGACCGCCATGGCGCGCTGGTCGCCAACGCGCCGCACATGCCGGTGCATCTCGGCTCCATGGACCGCTCGGTCGAGACCATCATTCGCCTCAATTCCGGCGACATCCATCCGGGCGACGTCTTCGCCCTCAACGCGCCCTACAATGGCGGCACGCACCTGCCCGACATCACCGTGGTGACGCCGGTGTTCGATGACGCGCGCAAGGAGATCCTGTTCTGGGCGGCCTCGCGCGGCCACCACGCCGATGTCGGCGGCACCGCACCCGGATCGATGACGCCTTTGGCCACCACGGTCGACGAGGAAGGCGTGCTGTTCGACAATTTCCGCATCGTCGATCGCGGCCGGTTCCGCGAGAAGGAGCTGGAGGCGCTGCTCACCGACCACCCCTACCCGGCGCGCAATCCGCACCAGAACATCGCCGACCTCAAGGCGCAGATCGCCGCCAACGAGAAGGGCGTGGCCGAATTGCGCAAGATGGTCGCGCATTTCGGCCTCGATGTCGTCGAGGCCTATATGGGCCACGTCCAGGACAACGCTGCCGAAAGCGTGCGTCGCGTGCTGGAACGGCTGCCCGACACCTCCGAGTATGAATATCCGACCGACACCGGTCAGGTGATCAAGGTCAGGATCTCGGTCGACCGGGAAAAGCGCGAGGCGATCGTCGACTTCACCGGAACCTCGCCGGTCGAGAAGAACAATTTCAACGCGCCGGAACCCGTCGCCCGCGCCGCCGTGCTCTATGCCTTCCGCGTCATGGTCGAGGACATGATCCCGATGAATGCGGGGTGCCTCAGGCCGATCAACATCGTCATTCCCGACGGCTGCATGCTGAAGCCCGCCTATCCGGCGGCCGTCGTCGCCGGCAATGTCGAGACCTCGCAGCATGTGACCAATGCGCTGTTCGGCGCCATGGGCGCGATGGCCAATGCGCAGGGGACGATGAACAACCTCACCTTCGGCAACAAGCAGTACCAGTATTACGAGACGATCTGCTCCGGCTCGCCCGCCGGGCGGATGAACTCTGGCCGCGGCTTTGCCGGCACCTCCGGCGTCCATACCCATATGACGAACTCCCGCCTCACCGACCCGGAAGTGCTGGAATTGCGCTTCCCCGTGCTGCTCGAGGATTTCCACATCCGCGAAGGCTCCGGCGGCAAGGGCAAGTGGGATGCCGGCGACGGCACGAAGCGCACCATCCGCTTCCTCGAAAAGATGGAATGCGCGATCCTGTCATCGCATCGCAACCGGCCGCCGCAGGGCCTGGACGGCGGCGGCGACGGCGAAGCGGGCTCGACCAAGGTCCGTCGCAACAGCGGCGCTGTCGACGTGCTGAAGGCCTGTGACCAGACCGTGCTCGACGCCGGCGAGGCCGTCATCGTCACCACGCCGACGCCTGGAGGGTTCGGCAAGGCATAAGGAGGCTTCGAGAATTCGCCACGGCAAGTCAGGTGGCGTGGCTTTCGAGAACCGGAGCGGAGCGGACACAAGTCCGTGAGCTTCGCGCATGACCCCGAAATCGAAATCGATTTCGGAAAGGATCATGCGCAAACAAAGATGCTACAGCTTCCTTTGCGCGTCCTTGTGGACGCGCGGCGCTGTAGTAAGCGCAGAAAGTCGCGTCAGATGACCGCCGCAGTAGAATTATCGAGGCCTCCGTCTGTCACCGGCCTGTCATAACGCTGCGCTACCCGCTTGCGCCAAAGCAAACGGGGAATCACCTTGCCATGACGGACGTTTCCGGAGATCTGGTTTTTCGCCGCGGCAAGGAAGTTGGAAAAGCCGTCTACCAGAATCGCCCGCTGTCGAAGGCCGGCATGTCGGAGCGGCTCTTCGCCTTCCTGTTTTCCGGCCTCGTCTATCCGCAGATCTGGGAAGACCCCGATGTCGACATGGAGGCCATGCAGCTCGGCGCCGGCCACCGCATCGTCACCATCGCCTCGGGCGGCTGCAACATCCTTGCATATCTCACTCGTTCGCCCGAACGGATCGACGCCGTCGACCTCAACGCCGCCCATATCGCGCTGAACCGCATGAAGCTCGAGGCGGTGCGCCGCCTGCCCTCGCAGGGCGACCTGTTCCGCTTCTTCGGCGCCACCGACACCAGCCACAATTCGGAAGCCTACGACCGCTTCATCGCCCCGCATCTCGATCCGGTCAGCCGCCACTACTGGGAGCGCCGTAACTGGCGCGGCCGCCGGCGCATCGAGGTCTTCGACCGCAATTTCTACCAGACCGGCCTGCTCGGCCTGTTCATCGCCATGGGCCATCGCGTCGGCAAGTTCTTTGGCGTCGACCCCGCGGGCATCATGCAGGCCAGCAACATCGGCGAGCAGCGCCGCTTCTTCAACGAGGAACTGGCGCCGGTTTTCGAAAAGCCGCTGCTGAAATGGGCGACATCGCGCAAGGCTTCGCTGTTCGGTCTCGGCATTCCGCCGGCGCAGTACGATTCGCTGATCACCTCGGGCGACGGCACGATGGCGAGCGTGCTCAAGGCCAGGCTGGAAAAGCTCGCCTGCGATTTCCCGCTGAACACCAACTATTTCGCCTGGCAGGCCTTTGCCCGCCGCTATCCCGAGCCCGGCGAGGCAGCACTCCCCGCCTATCTGGAGAAGCGCAATTACAAGGTGATCCGCGACAACATCGACCGCGTCGCCATCAACCACACCAACCTGATCGAGTTCCTCGCCGGCAAGGATGCGGGCGCGGTCGACCGCTTCATCCTGCTCGACGCGCAGGACTGGATGACCGACGACCAGCTCAACGCGCTGTGGGCGGAGATCACCCGCACGGCATCGGCCGGCGCCCGTGTCATCTTCCGTACGGCGGCCGAGCCCAGCCTGCTGCCCGGTCGCGTCTCCAACTCGCTGCTTGACCAGTGGAGCTACGAGGCCGAGGCCTCGCGCGACTTCTCGGCGCGCGACCGTTCGGCCATCTATGGCGGCTTCCACCTTTATGTGAAGCGCTGATGAGCACCACCGAACTGCCCGCCAGCCATGCCGAGCTGATGGACGGCGTCTATCGCTGGCAGCGCCATATCTATGACCTGACCCGCAAATACTATCTGCTCGGCCGCGACCGGCTGATATCAGGGCTGGACGTGCCGCCCGGAGGCACGGTGCTCGAGCTCGGTTGCGGCACCGGCCGCAACATCATCCTTGCCGCCTGCCGCTATCCCGAGGCGCGCTTCTTCGGCCTCGATATTTCGGCGGAAATGCTGGAGACCGCGAGCGCGGCCATCGCTCGCGAAAACCTGTCCGCCCGCGTCACGCTCAAGCGCGGCGACGCCACCGATTTCGACGCCGGCGCACTGTTTGGCGTCGCGCGTTTCGACCGCGTGTTCGTGTCCTATTCTCTGTCGATGATCCCCGGCTGGGAAAAGACGGTTTCCGAGGCGCTCGCCGCGCTTGCGCCCGGCGGTTCGCTGCATGTCGTCGATTTCGGCCAGCAGGAAGGCCTGCCGCGCTGGTTCCGCGCGCTGCTGCGCGGCTGGCTCAAGAAATTCCACGTCACGCCGCGTGAGACGCTGCGCGAAGTCCTGGAATCGGAATCTCGGCGAACCGGCGCAAGCTTCCATTTCAGAACGCTTTATCGCGGCTACGCCTGGCTTGGGGTGATAGGCGCAGCCAAGTAGTCAGTGCAGCGCCTTGACCAGCGCTCCCAGCATCGCCTGCGGTCGATAGCCAAGCTTGGCCGGCGTCAGGCCAAGCCGCACCACCACCAACTGCTCCGACGGGATGATGGCGACCGTCTGTCCGTCATGCCCCTCCATCCAATAGGTGTCCTTGGGCAGGCCGGCCGCAGCGCCGGCTCCGGGGTTCTCCTCATCGCCCGGCCCTTCGATCCATACCTGGCCCTTGCCGTAGACCTTCGAGGCCGCCGCCGGCTCCCGCATCCAGTCGACGAAGCCGGCGGGCAGGAGCTGATTGCCGTTCCAGACCCCGCCCTGCAGCAGGAACTGGCCGAAGCGCGCCCAGTCATGCGCCGTCGCGTAGAGATAGGACGAGCCGACAAAGCTGCCCTGCTCGTCGGTCTCGAGCACGGCGCTGTGCATGCCGAGCGGCTCGAACAGCGCCTTCCGCGGCCAGGTTAGCGCCTTCGCCTTGTCGCCGACGGCGTCCTGCCACAGCCGCGACAGCATCACCGCCGTGCCGCTCGAATAGGAAAACACCTTGCCCACCTCGCCGGTCAGCGGCTTGGCTTCGGCGAAACCGGCCATGTCGGGTTCGAGATAGAGCATGCGCGTCACATCGGCGACGTCGCCGTAATCCTCGTTGAACTCCAGCCCGCTCGACATCGCCATCAGGTCGGCGAGGCTGATGGCGGCGCGGCCGTCCGCCTTCCACGGCGCGAACAGGCCCTTGTTGTCGATCGCCATCTTGCCGTCCTTGACCAGCGTGCCGACGATTGCGGCATTGACCGTCTTGGTCATCGACCAGCCGAGCAGCGGCGTCTTTGCCGAAAAGCCCTCGCCATAGCGCTCGGCGACGATATGGCCGTTCTTCACCACGACCACGGCGCGCATGCCGGCGCCGGCCATGGCCGCGTCGTCGACGATTTTCGCGATTTCTGGATTCTGCGGGGCGTCCACCCGCTCGCCCTCCGGCCACAGCGCATCCTGCCTGGTAGCGGCCGGCTCGGCGTAGATCGCCGTCTGCCTCGCCTTGCCGGTGTTGCCGTCCGGAACCGTAGCGCAGCCCAGTCCGTCGCGCGCGACGGCGACACTTTTGCCGAGCACGCCGAACAGGCCTGCCGACACCATGCCGCGTTCCTTGTCGACCGACACCTTCATCAGCCTGAGCAGCGGATGACCCGGCGCCTGGACGTCGACGGCGAGCACCTCGTTGGCGTCGCGCCCGGCGATGAAGACGTTCGAGCACACGATCTTGGCCGAATAGCCGGAACCGACGCGGATCAATTCGGGCGGCGCGACATAGAGCCAGGCGACCAGCGCGACTATCGCCAGCACGACCAGGCCGAACAGCCATTTGACGATCTTGACGACGATCCGCATCTCACCCCCTGCGTGTGGCGCCCGATTTATGCCATCGATTTGCCGCCATTGCTGCCTCAAAATCGCGGCTGTTGTCGAGCGCCGTCAACCGAATATCAACCATGATCGGCGATCAACGGAGAGGGCTGGACGATCCTGTGGGGCGATCGTCCGGCGGGCCTGACAAAGGGGGCCATCTGCAACGACCCATCAGCGGCCGGCTGAACCCGGCTCAGGAGTAGCGATGCGCCGTCTTGCGGCTCTCATCATGCTGACGCTGCTGGGCGCCTGCTCGACCGTCGACGACCTCACGCCGGTGATGTCCTCGAGCAGTCCGATGGTTGCGGTGCGCGCGCCGCGCTTCGAGGACTCCAAGCCGCACGAGTGGGACAGCGGCGCGCCGTGGAACTACGCCATCCACGGCACCGATGTCTCCAAATACCAGACATCCGTGGACTGGCCGGCGGCCAAGGCGAGCGGCATTTCCTTCGCGTTCATCAAGGCGACCGAAGGCGGCGACCGCTTCGACGAGTATTTCAACGAGCATTGGGCGCGCACCAAGGCCTCGGCGATTCCGCGCGCCGCCTATCATTTCTTCTATTTCTGCACGCCCGCCGCCACCCAGGCGCGCTGGTTCATCGCCAATGTCCCGAAAGACCGTTCCGCGATGCCGCCGGTGCTGGACATGGAATGGAACCCGAAATCGCCGACCTGCCGGCTGCGTCCCGACCCGGCCACCGTGCGCGCGGAAATGACGACTTTCCTCGAAATGGTCGAGCGGCACTACGGCAAGAAGCCGATCATCTACACCTCGATCGACTTCTTCGACGACAACGGCCTGGCGAACTTCCGCGGCTACCCTTACTGGCTGCGCTCGGTCGCCGGCCATCCGCGCCAGAAGTACGGCAGCCACCCCTTCACCTTCTGGCAATATACCGGAACCGGCATCGTTCCGGGCATGACCGGCAAATCCGATATCAACGTTTTCAACGGCTCGGAAGCCGCCTGGAACAGGTGGCTGCGGCAGAACACCCGTTGACATAAGCCGTCCTGCCTGCTTTTCGACACGACCAGCG
Source organism: Mesorhizobium sp. M4B.F.Ca.ET.214.01.1.1 (assembly GCF_004791545.1). NCBI lineage: Bacteria > Pseudomonadati > Pseudomonadota > Alphaproteobacteria > Hyphomicrobiales > Phyllobacteriaceae > Mesorhizobium > Mesorhizobium sp. M4B.F.Ca.ET.214.01.1.1. The sequence goes on along the minus strand of NZ_SRUX01000005.1, from coordinate 172,077 downwards.
GCGATGTATTGAGCTGCTGGCAGTCCGGAGCGGCGTACCAGGCGGGTGCCCGAGGACGCTCCTGAGCTTTGAATTCACGCATGGTCCTGGCCAGAACCGGTTCGGGTTCGGCGGGGCGTGCGCCGGTTTCGAAAGGGAAGCGATGCGATTGCGTGTTGAAATCTTGGCGGCGCTGTTTGTCGGCGCTCTTGCCTGGCCGGCGGCGGCGCAGGAGTGCGGGGACGATTTCAACACCTGGAAACAGGGCGTGGCGGCGGAAGCCAAGGCGGCCGGCGTCGGCGCCGTCGGCCTGAGCGCGCTGGAAAAGGCGAGCCTCGACGACAAGGTCCTGGCGCGCGACCGCGCCCAGGGCGTCTTCACTCAGACCTTCACCGAATTCTCCAACCGCATGATCTCGACCTACCGCCTGAAGCAGGGCGCGGCCAATCTGAAGAAATACGCCGACGTCTTCGCCCGCGCCGACCAGGAATTCGGCGTCCAGGCGCCCGTCATCGCCGCCTTCTGGGCGCTCGAGACCGACTTCGGCGCCGTCCAGGGCGATTTCCACACGCTGAGCGCGCTGGTGACGCTCTCGCATGACTGCCGCCGGCCGCAGCTTTTCCGCCCCCAGCTCGTGCCTTTGCTGACGCTGATCGATCGCGGCGTGCTGCCGGCCGACGTGACCGGCGCCTGGGCCGGCGAGATCGGCCAGACGCAGATCCTGCCGACCGACTACCTTGCCCGCGGCGTCGACGGCGATGGCGACGGCATCGTCGACCTGCGCCACAGCGTACCGGACGTGATCATGACCACGGCCAACAAGGTGCTGTCGCGCGGCTGGAAGCGCGACCAGCCCTGGATCGAGGAAGTCCGGGCGCCCGACGACATGCCCTGGGACCAGACCGGCCGCACCAACAAGCTGCCTTTATCGCAATGGACGCAATGGGGCGTCACCAACCCGGACGGCTCCCCGCTTGTCGACAATGGCCTCAAGGCCGGCCTGGCCCTGCCGATGGGCCGCAAGGGACCGGCCTTCCTCACCTACGACAATTTCGATGTCTATCTCGAATGGAACCAGTCCTTCACCTACGCGCTGACCGCGGCCAACCTCGCCGCCCGGCTGGCGGGCGCCCCGCAGCTCAATCCACGCAATCCCGAACCCGGCCTCAGCGGCGATCAGATGAAGGCGCTGCAGACGAAGCTTGAAGCCAAGGGCTATGACGTCGGCACCGTCGACGGCATCCTTGGCACCAACACCCGCGAGGCAATCCGCAAGGAACAGATGCGGCTTGGCCTGCCGGTGGACGGCTGGCCGACGCCGGAGCTTCTGGCGAGATTGTAAGATGAGGGATTAGGCAGTAGGCAATAGGAACTGAAGCAGAGACTGGAGAACCTCCTACTGCCTACTGCCTACTGCCTAACTCGCCATCGTCTCCAAACTCGCAAATCCCTGCGGCGCGTCGCCCTCGTCGAACGGTGTCGTCACCTCGACGAAAGTGTCGGGGAAGAAGCCGTTGAAGCGTGTCCTCAGCGACAGCGAGTAGGCGCCGATATGGCCGATCTCGATCCAGTCGCCGGTGTCGACCGTCTCCGGCAGCCAGAACGGCCTGGACAGGATATCGACGGAATCGCAGGTCGCGCCGCAGACCTTGAACGGCACGATGTTCTTCTCCTCGCCATTGCGCGAACGGATCGCGGGGTCCGGAATGAAACGCGCCGGCAGTGTGATCTTGCCGGTCCATGAATCCGACAGCGACGCCCAGATGCCGTCATTGATGTAGAGCCGCTTGCCCTTGCGCAAGAGCACGCGCACGATCAGCGACAGGCAGCGCGCCACGATCACCCGTCCCGGCTCCGCTACCAGCGGCATCTCGTCGAACTGGTATTCTTTGATGTCTCCCGACAGCCGCGACATGATCTGGCCGAGCGATGGCATTTCGACCTGCTTGCGGTTGGGATCATGGCCATACTCGGCCGGAAAGCCGCCACCGACATCGAGCCCGGCAATGTCGAAGGTCAGCCGGTTGCGCACCCAGTCGGCCGAGGCCAGCGCCCGCTCATAGGTGTCGGGATCCTCGATCTGGCTGCCGACATGGAAGCAGAGGCCGACCTTGTAGCCGGTGCGGTTGAGCCGCTCTGCGAGTTCCACCGCATAGGCCGGACCGGCGCCGAACTTCTTCGACAGTTCGTAGGCCGCCGACCCCTTCGTCTGGATGCGCACGAAGACGGTGATTGCGCCGGGATCGATGTCGAGCGCGCGCACCACCCTGGTCAGCTTGGTGATCTCGTCCTCATGGTCGAGCGAGATGACGCGAATGCCGTATTTCTCCAGCGCCAACTTGATGTCCGACTGCGCCTTGATCGGATGCATGTAGAGCATCTCGGCATCGGGCGAGACGGCACGCACGGCGGCGAACTCGCCGGGCGAAGCCACGTCGAAAGCGGTGACGCCGGCCTCGACCAGCGCCTTCAGCACGATCTGCTCGCCATTGGTCTTGACCGCATAGGCCGTCTTGCCGGGAAACATGCCCATGAACTGCAGGGCGTCGGCCTTCAACACCTGAGGGCGAAAGCAATAGACCGGATCGTCCGGGCGAAGCGCCAACGCCGCCTCGCGGGCATTCTCGAATCGCTGCATGGACGAATCCTTCGAACTAGGCTGCGCACAATTAATCCAAGCTAGCGGCTAAAGAAAACAATTCTGTGTCTCGGCTTGTTAACGCTGCTGGGTTACGCCTGTTGCGGGAGGAGCTAGGCCAGCCGTCAGGTTTCGGGTGGCCCTTGCTTCGGAACCGCATATGGCTTGAAGGACATTCGACAGGACCGGCATTCCGACGGTCCGGGAGGGCAGGCATATGGCAACAGCAGCAGCCACCGCCACGGCACGCGGTCCGATGACGCTCGCTGACTGGGGACAGTTGCTTTTGCTCGGCGCAATCTGGGGCGGTTCGTTCTTCTTCGCCCGCATTGCCGTCTCGGAGCTTTCGCCCCTTGTTCTGGTGCTGTTTCGCGTCGCCATCGCGGCGACAGCGCTCCAGCTCTATCTCGCCGTGCGCGGCCCGTCGTTCCGCCTCGCCTTCCCGCATGCAGGCCTGTTCTTCCTGCTGGCGCTCGCCAACAACGTCGTCCCCTTCTCGCTGATCTTCGCCGGCCAGACAGAACTTGGCGCCGGTATCGCCTCGGTGCTCAACGCCACCACGCCGTTCTGGACCCTTGTCCTCGCCAATGCGCTGACATCGGACGAGAAACTGTCCTGGAACAAGCTTGCCGGCATTGCGCTCGGCATCGCCGGCACGGCGGTGATGATCGGTCCCGGCCTGCTCGCCGGGCTTGGCGGTCCGGTCTGGGCGAAGTTCGCGCTGATCGGCGCCTCGCTATCCTACGCCGTCGCGCTGATGATTGCCCGCCGCTTCAAGGGCGTGCCCTCGCCGGTGATCGCCACCGGACAATTGACCGCCTCGACCATCATCATGATCCCGGTCGTGCTCATCGCCCATGGCCCTGCCGGTCTGTTCTCGGCCTCGCCGCCAGTCTGGGCGGCGGTGCTGGGGCTGGCTCTGCTCTCAACCGCCTTCGCCTACATTCTCTATTTCAACCTCGTCGCCTCGGCCGGCGCCACCAACGCCTCGCTGGTCACGCTCATCGTGCCGGTCAGCGCCATGCTGCTCGGCTTCCTGTTCCTTGGCGAGCGACTCGAACTGTTCGAAATGGGCGGCATGGCATTGATCGGACTTGGCCTGATCACCATAGACGGGCGCTTGTTCGGCCAACGCTGAAGGCGCGTTGTTCGTTAGAACGAAACGGCGATCTAGATCCTTTGATTGACTCCCGCATCGCGCATTCCTACCGGACGCCGATGCTGCAAGGCCGTCCGAGTCGACCCTGGTAGCGCTGCCATGCCCAGCTTCCGCCGCAGGGCCGCCATAATTTATTCACAAGCCCTGAGCTCGCTTTTGCCGAAGAGTTTCAATGCCTAACGGCAAAAGCCAGGTCGCAAATTCCACATTCACGTCGCATTGCAGCACATTTTCCGCTTGCCTGTGGCACAAATGACCCTAGACTCCTGCCATAGCTCTTAAGAGGAGGCTATGACATGGGACTGACGAGGCCAATCAACGCATTGATGATTTGTGCAGCGTTCGCATTCATCGGCGCCCTAATCATAGGCGTTCTTCCGTAACCGCCAGAGCGGAAGAAATCAGCAGCTGACAGTCAATCCATTTCGAAAGGCCGGGTTTTCACCCGGCCTTTTGCGTTTCACGTCACGACGACAGATCAGGCCGCGGCAGAACCCGCCGCTTCCGTTTCATGCGAGCGGATGCCGATCATGTGGCAGATGGCAAAGACCAGATCGGCGCGGTTCATCGTGTAGAAGTGGAAGTCGCTGACGCCACGTTCGACGAGGTCGAGCACCTGCTCGGCCGCCACCGCCGAGGCCACCAGCGCATGCGTCTGCGGGTCGTTCTGAAGCCCCTCGAAACGCTCGGCCAGCCATGCCGGCACCAGCGCGCCGCAGCGCGCCGAGAAATTGGCGACCTGGGTGAAATTGTGCACCGGCAGGATGCCCGGCACGATCGGAATATAGATGCCTGCCCGCCGCGCCCGCTCGACATAGCGCTCGTAGAGATCGTTGTCGAAGAAGAACTGGGTGATGGCGCGGGTCGCGCCATTGTCGGCCTTGCGCTTCAGCATGTCGAAGTCGGTGGCGAAGTCGGGGCTTTCCGGGTGCTTTTCCGGGTAGGCGGAGACCGAGATGTCGAAATCGCCGGCGCTCTTCATCGCGCCGACCAGCTCGGCGCCATTGGCATAGCCGTCCGGATGGGGCCTGTAGGCGGTGCCGACGCCCGCCGCCGGATCGCCGCGCAGCGCGACGAAGCGGGTGACGCCCATATCGGCGAATTCGCGCACCACGGCGTCGACCTGATCGCGGGCGGCGTCGACGCAGGTCATGTGCGCTGCCGGTGTCAACGTCGTCTCGTTGAGGATGCGCTTGACGGTGCGGGCCGTGCGCTCGCGCGTCGAGCCGCCGGCGCCGTAGGTCACCGAGACGAATTTCGGCTTGAGCGGCTCCAGCCGGGTGACGGTGTCCCAAAGCCTGGCTTCCATCTCGTCCGTCTTAGGCGGGAAGAACTCGAACGAAACCCGGACCTTGTCGCCAATGTCGGGGCGGCGGGAAAAGCGGAACTGGTTCATCAGGCGGTTTCCCTTGCCGGAAGAGTGTCGTTGGAAGGATCGGCGATCAGCATGCGGCGGTCGCGGCCGAGCCACAGCTTGACGGTCAGCCGGGCCTCGGCCTGGCCGCGCGGCTCGAACTCCTGGCTGTCTTCGACCGCCAGGCCCGCCTCGGCGAACCACTCGGCGATCTGCCGGTCGGAAAAGCCGAGCCGCATATGCGCGTGCTGGTCGCGCAGAAACTCCAGCGCATGCGGCGCGAAATCGACGATCACCAGCCGGCCCGCGGGGCGCAGCAGCCGCGCCGCCTCGCGGATGGCGCGGGCGGGATCGTCGAGATAATGCAACACCTGATGGATGGTGACGAGATCGAAGGCGTCGCGCTCAACCGGCGGCGCGAAGATGTCGCCCTGCCGCACCTGCGCGTTGGCGATGCCCGCCTTGTCCAGATTGGCGCGCGCCACCGTCAGCATCTCGCGCGACATGTCGATGCCGACGCCGCGCCGGTAGAGCGGCGAAAAGATCTCGAGCAGCCGCCCGGTGCCGGTGCCGAGGTCGAGCATCGACTGGAACGGCCGCTTGCCGACGAGCTTGAGCAGAGCGGCCTCCACCGCGCGGTCCGGCACATGCAGCGAGCGGATGTGATCCCAACTCGCGGCATTCTCGGAGAAATATTCGGCGGCGCGGTCCTGCCGCTTGCGCTTGACCGCCGCCAGCCGCTCCAGGTCGCGCTCCACCTGCGGGTCGGCGCCGCGGATGCCGGAAACGAGCCTGAGGACAAAATCGCGCGCGGCGTCCGTGTCGGAAAGCCGGAAGAACGCCCACGACCCCTCCTGGTAGCGCCCGATCAGCCCCGCCTCCAGCAGCAGCTTGAGGTGGCGCGACACGCGTGGCTGCGACTGGCCGAGAATTTCGGTAAGATCGGAAACGGTAAGGTCGCCGCGCGACAGGAGCGCGAGGATGCGCAGCCGGCTGGATTCGGCCGCTGCCTTCAATGTATCCACCATCGTATCGAGCGCGACGTGCATGCGTGTTTCTCTTTGAACAAGATATAAACATATGTTTATGTCGATTTTGACAACCATGCAAGGCCAATGTCGCTTCCTGACAAGAAAATGACGCATGCATGATCCAGGGATGAGCGAGGCGAAAAGCATGTTCGAGACACGCGAGGGCGAAAGGCAACTGGAAGCCGATCCAGCCGCCATGTCGTCGGACGGCCATGTCGTCTTCATCGGCCGCATCGCCTCGCCATGGACGAGCCGCGAGACCTGCCCGAAGAACATGCGGGCCGCGCGGGAGGCGGGACAGCCCGCGGTGCTGACGATCGACCCGGCCTATCGCGAGGGCCTTGCCGGGCTGGATCGCGCCAGCCATGTCATCATCCTGTCCTGGTTCGATCAGGCGCCACGGAATCTGATTTTGCAGAAACCTCGTCATGCGGCTGAGCCGAAAGGCGTTTTTTCGCTGCGCTCCCCTGCCCGGCCGAATCCGATCGGGCTGCACGTGGCAAAGCTCGTCGCGCTCGACATCGAAGCCGGACGTCTCGATCTCGATGCCATAGACGTGCTCGACGGTACGCCGGTCATCGACGTCAAACCCTATTTCGCCTCGACCGATGCATTTGCCGAGGCAGTCATTGCCGGACGCGACGAGCGATGAAAGCGCCGACCAATCGCCGCCGCGCCATCGCCAAGGCGCTGACCACGCTGTTGCCGCTGGCACCCTACGCCGACATCGAGAAGATCCGCGCCGACGCCGGCTCGGCGCGTCTGCACAATCTGCCGGCGTCGATCTCCGTCTGGCTGGCGACGATCGCCCATATCCGCCACGTCCACACCGACTACGAGAAGCTCTTGGCCGAGGGCTATGACCGCGACTCCGCGCGCTTCTTCGTCATCGAACAGACCAACATCGTGCTGACCCGCTGGCGCGCCACGCGCCTGCTCGAGTCGGAAGACGAGGACGACGAATGAAGCAGCGCCACGGGCGCACTGTCGGCGCCACTTGAGCCTCTGACGAGGCCAAACAGCACCGGTTGGCTGGCTCTATTTCATTCGGGGCGGCGCGCTAGCCTGCCCTCGACTATCGAGCGGGGACGAATGCGATGAGCCAGAACGCTGCAAGGACACCCACCGGAGCGCTGCCCTTGCTGTCCGATCGCCACGTCGATCCGCATGCCTATCCCCAGGGCGTTGCCTTCCTCGATGGCCAATACCTGCCGATGTCGCAGGCCAAGATCTCGGTGCTCGACTGGGGCTTCCTGCATTCGGATGCCACTTACGACACCGTCCATGTCTGGGACGGCAGCTTCTTCCGGCTGGACTTGCATCTCGACCGCTTCTTCGGCGGACTGGAGAAGCTGCGCATGACGATCCCGTTCGACCGCTACGGTGTCACCGAGATCCTGCACAATTGCGTCGCGCTGTCCGGCCACCGCGCCGCCTATGTCGAGATGCTGTGCACGCGCGGCGCCTCGCCGACCTTCAGCCGCGACCCGCGCCAGGCGGTGAACCGCTTCATGGCTTTCGCCGTGCCGTTCGGCTCGGTCGCCAATGCCGAACAGTTGCGCCGCGGCCTGCATGTCGCGATCAGCGACAAGGTGCGCATCCCGCCGGCCTCGATCGACCCGTCGATCAAGAACTACCATTGGCTCGACCTGGTGCGTGGCCTCTACGACGCCTATGACCGCGGCGCCGAGACCGCCCTGATCCTCGATTTCAACGGCAATGTCGCCGAAGGCCCGGGCTTCAACGTGTTCCTGGTCAAGGACGGCAAATTGTCGACGCCGGCGGTCGGCGTGCTGCCCGGCATCACCCGCCGCACCGTCTTCGACCTCTGCGCCGAGGCCGGCCTTTCCGCTGCAGCGGTCGATGTCGGCGTCGCCGCCCTGAAAGCAGCCGACGAGGTTTTCATCACCTCGACCGCTGGCGGCATCATGCCGGTGACGGCGATCGACGACGCCCCGGTCGCCGACGGCAAGGTCGGCCCGATCACCAGCCGGCTGATGGGGCTCTACTGGAAGAAGCACCAGGACCCGGCCTGGTCGAGCCCGGTGCGATATCCCTAGCTCGCCGCCCAAGGTGCGCAGCGATTGAGGTCAGGCCGGCCTCACCTGAATCTCAGCGGATGCTAGGCTCGATAGATCCACTGCTCGGGCACCCGCACCGAGATCTCCTCGCCGGTCCTGATCGTGCCCGGCTTCTCGACCCAGGCGACGATGCCACGCAGCCGCTTCGCCGCTTTCGGGAACAACAGCGCGCCGGCCTCGTGGTCGGCCATGCCGGCATTCTCGGCGACCGAGCGTCCGGCGATGCGGCATGGCCCATTCTGGGCGTCGACCTTGATCGTGACGCCGCCCTTGAAGAACAGCAGCGTGCCGGACGGAAGCATGGAGAGATGCGGCAGCCCTTCGATCAGTAGATTGGCGCCGATCCATTCCGGCTTGATCTCGGCCAGGCCCATTCGCTCCGCGACGATGGCCAATTCGTCCGCCGCCACGATCGACAACTGCCGCTCGTTGCGCATCTCGGTGCCGCGCGGATACCAGGGCTCGCGGCCGCCGGAGCGGCGCGTGGCGCCGGCATGAAAGTCGCCGTCTATGCCGTCGAAGCCGAGCCGCAGCTCCTCAACCGCCCGCGTCTCGAAATGATCGAACGGCGCGACGTAAAGTGCCGAAACCTTCGCTGCGAGCTTGCGTGCGGGGACGATCTCGGCAGGGGTCTCCGCCGCGGGGAACAGATCCAGTGTGCTTGCCGTCTCTTGCATGCCCTGACTTAGCCGATGTCGCCGGACAGGGTCCAGTCGAAAGCACTGATGATCCAATCAAGCGCCTTTATGCCGATCTCGCCGATCACGATCTTCTTACCCCGATTTTCGCCTTGCGCCGCATTGCCGCCGCGCCATGACGATCCGATAGTGATGTCACGGAGGAGGCTTCCATGCATCCCGCACCGGCAATCGCGGCGCTCTGGCTGTTCTGGGTCGTGTCCTGGCTGGCGGCCGCCTTCTGGGCCGACCCGGCGGCAAAACGCGCCGGCTTTCGGGAGGAAGCGCGCTACCGCGCCCTGTGGACGATCGGCGCGATCCTACTGTTCGTGCCGCCGCATGGTTATGTCGGCAGGCTTCGGCTCTGGATGCCGACCCTCACCGAAGCCTGGATCTGCGTCGCCCTGGTCGCGGTCGGCCTCGCCTTCTCCTGGTGGGCGAGGCTGCATCTCGGCCAGCTGTGGTCGGGCACCGTCACCGCCAAGGCCGATCACCGCGTCGTCGATACCGGCCCCTATAGGCTGGTCCGGCATCCGATCTACACCGGCCTGCTTGTGGCGATACTCGCCACCATGGCGGCGAAGGGCACGGTCTGGGGCGTGGCCGGCGCCGCCTTCCTCATCGTGGGCATCGTCGTGAAGGCCAGGCTTGAGGAGAGCTTCCTGCGCGGCGAGCTCGGTACGGCCTATGACGACTATGCCAGGCGCGTGCCGATGCTGCTGCCGTTTGCACCAAACTTGGCGCCAAAGTGTGTTTGAAGCCGCCGTTTGCAGGCCGGCCTCACCTACCTCACAGCATCTTCAGCAAGGCGCCGCCAATCGAATAGCCGGCGCCGAAGGCGCAGATCAGGCCGAAATCGCCGGCCTTCATGTCGGCGTGGTTTTCCGACAGCGCGACGATGGCGCCGGCGCCGGCGGTGTTGCCTAGCCGTTCCAGCACCATCGGCGCGCGGTCATGGTCGACCTCATGGCCGAAGGCGAGCTTGAGGATCATGGCATTCATGCGCGCGTTGGCCTGGTGCAGCCAGAACCGCCGGATGCCCTGCGGCGTCAGCCCGTGCTCGGCCAGGAACTCGACGATGAATTTGTGGCCGGCGACGGTGACTTCCTTGAACACCTTGTTGCCGACCTGCTTGATCAGATTGCCCTCGAGATCGATCCTGTAGGGATCGTCCTGGGCGGTGCGGGTGTGGTAGCCGAGATTGGTACGGATGTTGTTCGACATCTGCGTCCAGGTGCGCGTGTCCAGCACCTCGAAGCGCCCCGGCCGCTTCTCGCCCTGCTCAAGCCCCTCGACGATCATGGCGACCGACGCATCGCCGAAGATGAAATGCGTCTGTCGGTCGCGGAAATTGAGATGGCCGGTGATGATCTCCGGCGTCGAGACCAGCACCCGCTTGTGCGCGCCCGCCCGCACGAGGTTGGCCGCTATGTGCAGCGCAGCCGCGGCGGAAGAGCAGCCGAGCCCCATGTCGAAGCCGGCGCCCTTCGTGCCCAGCGCCTGCTGCATCTCGATGGCGATCGCCGGATAGGGCCGCTGCTGGTGCGAGGCCGAGCAGATGACAAGGTCGATGTCGGATGGTTGCAGGCCGGCATGATCCAGCGCCTTCCTCGCCGAGGCGATGCCGAACTCGGCCTGCAGCGACAGCGCATCGTCCGGCCGCGCCGGAATGCGCGGCGCCATGCGGGTCGGGTCGAGAATGCCTTCGCGCTCGACCACATGACGGGTCCGGACGCCCGAGGCATGGACGATGAAGTCGCTGTCCGACTTCTGCAGCAGCGCCTCGCCGGTGACCTCGCGGCGCGCATTCTCCGTGTTGACCCAGGCGTTGAAGCTGGCGACCAGCTCTTCATTGGTGATGACAGGTCTAGGGATTTCAGCGCCGATGCCGCTGATGATGACGCGATGCATTTCCAATCCGTCCCCTGCGCGGGCGTTGCGGCTTGATGTGAGCGCCAGGGCTCCCGGCGCAACACTTGTCGCATTTGGCCGGTTTATGCCAGCTTAAATCGAATGCTTTGAATTACCAGGCGCAGACCTTGGTGTTGGTCTGCGGATTGTTCCAGCAGGCGCCGTCGTCGCGGCTGCGCACGAACTGCCCAGGCAGCGACACGTTGCGGCGACCGAAATTGATATAGCCATAGGCAAAGCCCGGGCCGTCGATTTCAAGCACATAGGTGGGATAGCCGGGCGCTGAGATGCGGAAACTGCCGTCGCTGCCGATAGTCCTGTAATTGCAGGAGAAATAGCCGTCATCCGTGGTGTAGCAGCGCGCCCGCTTTGCCTCTGCCGACATCGAAAAGGCAAGCAGCGCGGCCACGCCCACGCAGCCGCCCAGGACAATCTTCCCCAGCGCCATAGTCTACCCCCGCCACCTGGACCACCGGTCACGATCTAGGCTGAAGACTGCGCATGGCGACGAATTCCGGTCAAGTACTCGTGATGAGCGCGGACGCGGTGCGGCTAACGCTTCTTAGAGCAATTCCAGGAAAAGTGTGTAGCGGTTAGGCTCGGCGACTTCGCCGTAGCCTTCCGTCCGGAATTGCGCAGAAACAAGAACTTAGATCGGACGGCGCGCGACGATGAAGATGCGGGGAAAGCGCAGCAGCACCTTGCCGTTCGCCGTCTTCGGATAAGCCTTCGCGATCCTTGCCGTGTAGCTCTTGAGGAACAGCTTGCGCTCCTCCGCGTCGAGCGGATCGAGAAACGGCTTCAGCCCCGTCGACTTCACCCATTCGACGATCGCCTCGGCATCGGCGAGCGGGTGGTTGTAGATTGTGTGCCAGATGTCGAGCCGGTCGGAGTGCGGCGACAACAGGTCGTAGTAGAACGACACCGGCGGCAGCGGCTCGCGCGCGGCACCTTTCAGCTTTTCGGCGAACGGCATCTCGGCCGCCGTCTCGCGCATGGCCCGGTGCGACGGCTCGCCGAGATTGTCGGGCATCTGCACGGCCAGCGTGCCGTGCGGGCTCAAGAACCCCATCAGCCGCTGGAACACGGCAGGATGTTCCGGCAGCCATTGGAACACCGCATTGGCGAAGATGACGTCGACCGGCTTCTCCGGCTGCCAGGCGGAAGCGTCGGCGAGCCCGAAGGTCACGTTCGGCAGCCGCGCCCTCGCCTTCTCGATCATGTCGGGCGAAGTGTCGAAGCCGCTGACCTCGGCATCCGGCCAGCGCTGGACCAGAAGCTCGGTCGAGTTGCCCGGCCCGCAGCCGATGTCGACGACGCGGCGCGGGAAGTCCACCGGCACCTGCGCGACGAGATCACGCGCGGGCCGCGTGCGCTCGTCCTCGAATTTCAGATATTGGGCGGCGGACCAGTCGGCCATTTCGGAACCGCTTCGTTCGCCGCCCTCGGCCAATATTACCGCGTCAGCCGCTTGTGCGTCATGCGGTGCGGGGTTGCCGCTTCGGCGCCGAGGCGACGCAGCTTGTCCTTCTCATATTCCTCGAAGTTGCCCTCGAACCATTCGACATGCGCATCGCCCTCGAAGGCGAGCATGTGCGTCGCCATGCGGTCGAGGAACATGCGGTCGTGGCTGATGATGACGGCGCAGCCGGCATAGGCTTCCAGCGCGTCTTCCAGCGCGGCCAGCGTTTCGGTGTCGAGGTCGTTGGTCGGTTCGTCGAGCAGAAGCACGTTGCCACCGCCCTTCAGCATCTTGGCCAGATGCACGCGGTTGCGCTGGCCGCCCGAAAGGTTGCCAACCTTCTGCTGCTGGTCGCCGCCGCGGAAGTTGAAGGACGAGCAGTAGGCGCGGCTGTTGACCTCGTGCTTGCCGAGCTTGATCACCTCGGCGCCGCCGGAGATTTCTTCCCACACCGTCTTGTTCCCATCGAGCGCATCGCGGCTCTGGTCGACATAGCCGAGCTTGACCGTCTCGCCGATGCGGACCGTACCCGCATCCGGTTTTTCCTGGCCGGTGAAGGTCTTGAACAGCGTTGTCTTGCCGGCGCCGTTCGGGCCGATGACGCCGACGATGCCGCCCGGCGGCAGCCTGAACGACAGGTCCTCGATCAGCAGCTCGTCGCCAAAGCCCTTGTTCAGGCCTTCGACCTCGATGACGACATTGCCGAGCCGCTCGCTCGACGGAATGACGATCTGGGTGTCGGTCGGCTTGCGGTTCTGCGACTGCTCGACCAGTTCCTCATAGGCCTTGATACGCGCCTTCGACTTGGTCTGGCGCGCCTTGGGCGAGGACTGGATCCACTCGCGCTCGCGCCAGATCGACTTCTGACGCGCGTCGTCTTCGCGGCCTTCCTGGATCAGGCGCTTGGCCTTGGCGTCGAGATATTTGGTGTAGTTGCCCTCGTAGGGAATGCCGCGGCCGCGATCGAGCTCCAGGATCCAGCCGGTGACGTTGTCGAGGAAGTAGCGGTCGTGGGTGATGATCAGCACCGAGCCCGGATAGTCGCGCAGATGCTTTTCCAGCCATTGCGTGGTCTCGGCGTCGAGGTGGTTGGTCGGCTCGTCGAGCAGCAGCAGGTCGGGCTGCTCCAGCAGCAGCCGGCACAGCGCCACGCGGCGGCGCTCGCCGCCCGACAGGTTGGTCACCTCGGAATCGGCCGGCGGGCACTGCAGCGCGTCCATCGCCATCTCGACCTGCTGCTCGAGGTCCCACAGGTTCAGCCTGTCCATCTCGTCCTGGAGCTTGGCGGACTCGTCCGCCGTCTCGTCGGAATAGTTCATCATCAGCTCGTTGTAGCGCTCGATGATGGCGGTCTTCCTGGCGACGCCGTCCATGACGTTTTCACGCACGGTCTTGCTGTTGTCGAGGTGCGGCTCCTGCGCGAGGTAGCCGACGGTCGCGCCTTCGGCCAGCCACGCTTCGCCCTGGAACTCCTTGTCGAGCCCGGCCATGATGCGCAGGATGGTCGACTTGCCCGAGCCGTTGGGCCCGAGAATGCCGATCTTGGCGTCCGGGTAGAAGGACAGATGAACGTTATCGAGCACCTTCTTGGTGCCATAGGCCTTCGACAGGCCGGACATGTGATAGATGAACTGGCGAGCCACGCGCGCTTTCCCTGAGAGTTGCTGGATGTCGGAATGAATGGGATTGCGCGCTATGTAGGCGATGCCGTGCCGATCGGCAATCGCTTTCGGCGCCGCGGCCCGATCAGGAAACGCTCGTCTGCCTGCAAGCATTCGGTTGCCATCGCCCTTTTTCGGCGCGCCAAGCGTCGATGCGCAAGCACCGATTAATCATTTCCCGGCAAAACGGAGGTGGATGACAATCGCCGGTTGCTGGCGATTTCAGCGAAAAGGACGGATCGACGGCGTGTTGAACGGTTTCCTGCTCCTTGCCGAAGCGGTTCTCTATTTCGGCGTCATGGTCACGCTGTTCCGCTTCAGGGCGCGCATCGGGCTCGGCGTCTTCGTCTGCGCGCTCGGCGTCATGCATTTCCTGGAAACCTATCTGGCCAGCGTCTTCTATGTCGCCCTGCCCTTCGGCATGGTCTCGCCGGGCTCGGCGGTGCTGTTCTCGGGCAAGCTGGTGATGCTGCTCCTGCTTTACGTCAAGGAAGACGCGGCGACGGTGCGCCAGCCGATCTATGGCCTGCTGCTCGGCAATGCCCTGATGATCGGCCTGGTGCTGATCCTGCGCTTGCATTCGATCTCACCGCTTCCCGACGGCAAGCTTCCCGACATCGGTTTCATCGACCAGATGGGCTGGCTAATGGTGTGGGGGACGTCGCTGCTGTTCATCGACGCCATTCTGATCATCCTGCTCTACGAAAAGCTCGGCCGCTATCTTCGCGCTCGACCCTTCGCCCGCATCCTGGTGTCTGTCGCCTGCGTCCTGACCTTCGATCAGGCCGGCTTCTTTACCGCACTCCATTTCGTCGCCGGCGCGCCGATCGAGGTCTTCTTCGGCGGCTGGTTCGCCAAGATGGCGGCGGCGCTGGCCTATAGCGGCATGCTCGTCGCCTATCTCAGATGGGTCGAGGACCACGACATTGCGCTGCCGCGCGGCCTCTCGGACATTTTCGACACGCTGACCTATCGCGAGCGTTACGAAGCGCTGGTCAAGCATGTGGGACGCGACGGCCTGACCGGCCTGCTGCATCGCGGCAGCTTCGAGACCGACGGCCAGACCGCGGTCGCCCGCAGCCGGAGCACCTTAAGGCCGCTCAGCTTGCTGATCGTCGACGTCGACCATTTCAAATCGATCAACGATCGCTTCGGCCATGCCGAGGGCGACAAGGTGCTGAAGTCGATCGCCACCGTGCTGACCGACGTCGCCGGCGCCGAGCAAAAGGTATTCCGGATAGGCGGCGAGGAATTCGCCATCCTGACCGAGCAGCCGCACGCCGTCGCAAGGCTGCTCGGCGAAAGCATCAGGCATGCGGTCAAGGCATCCGCCAGCACCAGCAGGTTCGAGCTGACCGTCAGCGTCGGCGTTTGCACCCTTGGCGAGGCCAGCAACTCGCTGGCCGATATCTTCGCGCTGGCCGACGAACGTCTCTACAAGGCCAAATCGGCGGGGCGCGACCGCGTCATCGGCGAACTGGGCGACGACGAGGCCGAAAATCCCGGCATCTGGACGAGATCGGCGTAAGGCGCCGGTGGCGGAGCGAAGCGCCCCCGCCCGGCTTACTGGAAACCGGTCGGGTCGACCGTGCCCTTCGGGCAGCCCGCCTTGGAGGTCGGCGCGGAAGCCAGCATCAGGCTGCCCAGCGTGCTGTCGGGGCCGATAGTGCCCGACAGCCCGAGCGTCAGCTCGCCGATCATGCGCCTGCCGCTCGAGGGGTCGACCAGGCAGGAGACACGGACCCGGTTGCCGGCGCCGGCGCCGAAGGCGCTGTCGAAAGCATTGCGGATCTGATCCGACGTCAGCTGCTTGCCGATATGCTTGGTGAAGAGATCGCGCACCGGCGACGCGTTCACCGCCCGCATCAGGTTCAACGCATCCGAGAAATACTCTTGCTGGCTCTTGCCGTAGCAGGTGCCGTGCTTGATCCATTCATGGCGCTCCAGCTTGGAGGCGGTGCCCGGCATCACCTGATCGAGCTCGGCGCGGGTACTCGCATCGAGGTCGACCTTCGGCAGGTCCTGCCAATGGGCGGGATTGTCGTTGGCCTTGTCGCTTGCCGACACCTGGCAATAGAAGTTGCCGTTCGGCTGCGGCCACAGCCCATGCAAGGCGAAATGCGTGGCGTCGAAGCCGGCCTTCGACTGCGCCTGGCATTCGGGCTTGCTGGACTTGGTCTCGCAGAAGGCCGGTTGCCAGCTCAGCGCGAAGACATATTCCGGCTTGCCGGAGCCAGGCTGCGCCGGCTTGTTCTGCTCGACGGGCGCCGGCGTCGCCGCAGCACTGGCGCCGGTGACATGGCCGCAGCCGATCTTCACCCAGCGGCGATCCGGATCGGCGCCCGGCACGAGGATGAGGTAATGCGTCGGCTCGTCCTTGTTGCCCGCTAGCAGCTGGTAGCTTTGCCCGGCCGCGGTCGATACGTTCCCGGGGTTCTTGCCGCTCTTGATCGCCTGCGTCGCCGGACAGGCGGCATCGGCCACGAAGCTGCCGCTCATCTTCACATCGGCCCGCGCTGCTCCGGCGAGCGCCGTGACGGCGGCAGCCAACAAAAAAGCAAAACCTGTCCGCATCCCCGCACCTCGGCTCAAAATGTCGCGGCACACACTGCCGCTGTCTCCGTGTCAGAATTGCGATGGCCCGCGCCGCAGGAGAAGAAGCCCACAGCGCAAAATCAGCCGGGCCGCATTGACCTAAAACCGGCGCCAGCGCAAACAAAACTCTCGTGAGCACGAGAAGGGCGTCGGGGGGACGAAGCGAAATGCCATTCAGCCAGCAGCGCATGGTCAAGTCGCCGACCGGCGCCGACCTCAACCTCTATGTGAAGCAGGCGAGCGGCCACCCGCGCGCCGTCGTCCAGATCAACCACGGACTGGCCGAGCACGCGGCGCGCTATGCCCGCTTCGCCGATTTCCTCGCCGAGCGCGGCTTTCATGTCTACGTGCATGACCACCGTGGCCATGGCGCGACCAGAGCGCCCGACGCACCGCTCGGCAAGTTCGCCGATGCGGATGGCGGCGCCAAGGTCATCGCCGATGTCACCGCCATTCATGACCTGATCGCCGGCGAGCAGCCGGGCCTGCCGGTCATCCTCTTCGGCCATTCGATGGGCGCGTCGGTGGCATTGAACTTCCTTCTGCGTCATTCGGCGCGCGTCCATGCCACCGCGATCTGGAACGGCAATTTCTCGCAGGGCCTGCTTGGGCAGCTGGCGCTCGCCATCCTCGGCTGGGAAAGGATGCGGCTGGGCTCCGACGTGCCGTCAAGGCTGCTGCCGAGGCTGACCTTCCAGGCCTGGGGCAAGGCCGTGCCCAACCACAAGACGCTGTTCGACTGGCTGTCGCGCGACGAGGCCGAGGTCGCGAAATACGTCGCCGATCCGCTCTGCGGCTGGGATGCCTCGGTGTCGATGTGGCGGGACGTCGTCCAGATGGCGATCTACGGCGGCAGCGACGGCAATTTTTCCGGCGTGCGCCGCACCCTCCCCATCAACCTGCTCGGCGGCGAGAAAGACCCCGCCTCGGATTACGGCAAGGCGGTCAACCACCTCGCCGGGCGCATGCGGGGGATGGGCTTTTCGAATCTGGTTTCAAAGGTTTACCCGGAGACCCGCCACGAAAGCCTGAACGAGGTGAACCGGGACATCGTGATGGCCGATTTTGCCGCATGGGCGGACAAAGTTCTCAAAGCGTGAGGCGGTTGGCCCATCGCAAGGGCCGTGACAGCAGCGGCGGGGATTGATAGAGGCTGCGCTTTCGACCCAACACGGTGATCCATGGCCGAGCCTCCGCTGAAAGGCATACGCGTTATCGAACTCGCCCGCATCCTCGCCGGGCCCTGGGCGGGGCAGTTGCTCGCCGATCTCGGCGCCGATGTCATCAAGGTCGAGAGCCCGGACGGCGGCGATGACACCCGCAAATGGGGCCCTCCCTTCGTCATGAGCCATGACGGCGAGAACCTGTCGGCCGCCTATTATCACTCCTGCAATCGCGGCAAACGCTCCATCGCCATCGACTTCTCCAAGCCCGAGGGCGCCGATACGCTGCGCCGATTGGTCGCCAATGCCGACGTGCTGATCGAGAACTTCAAGCTCGGCGGGCTGAAGAAATACGGGCTCGACTACGAGAGCCTGAAGACGATCAACCCGCGCCTCGTTTATTGCTCGATCACCGGTTTCGGCCAGGACGGACCGTATGCGCCACGCGCGGGCTATGACTTTATCATCCAGGCCATGGCCGGCATGATGTCGATCACCGGCGAGGCCGGCCGCGAGCCGCAGAAGGCCGGCGTCGCCATTTCCGACCTGTTCACCGGCCTCTATTCGGTGATCGCCATCCAGGCCGCACTTCGCCATGGCGAGAAGACCGGCGAGGGCCAGCACATCGACATGGCGCTGTTCGACAGCCAGATCTCGGCGCTCGGCAACCAGAACCTCAACTATCTGGTCTCCGGCAAGTCGCCGGTGCAGATGGGCAACGCGCATATGAACATCGCGCCCTACGAGGTGCTGCCGGTGAAGGACGGCCACATCATCCTGGCCGTCGGCAACGACGGCCAGTTCCAAAAATTCTGCGCGGCGGTCGGCCTCGACGATCTGCCGTCGAACCCGGATTTCGCTACCAATCCCGCCCGCGTCGCCAACCGGGCGAGACTGCGCGAGCGCATCATCGAGGCGCTCAAGGCCCTTGATCGCGATCCGCTGCTGACGAAGCTCGAAGCGGCAAGCGTGCCGGCGAGCCCGATCAACACGATCGGCCAGATGTTCGACGATCCGCAGACGATTGCGCGCGGCATGCGGCTCGATCTCGACGACGGCCACGGCAATCGCCTGCCCTCGGTGCGCGCGCCGATGGTGATGTCCGGCACGCCGCTGGTCTATGAGCGCCCCTCGCCGCGTCTTGGCGAACACACCGAGGAAATCCTGGCCGAACTGGAGAGATCAGCGAAATGAAAACCGGCGGACAACTGATCGTCGAGGCGCTTGAAGCCAACGGCACCGACCGCATCTTCTGCGTGCCCGGCGAATCCTATCTCGCGGTGCTCGACGCGCTGCATGACTCGCCGATCCGCACCATCGTCTGCCGCCAGGAAGGCGGCGCCGCGATGATGGCCGACTGCCAGGGCCGGCTGACCGGCAAGCCCGGCATCTGCTTCGTCACCCGCGGCCCCGGCGCCACCAACGCCTCGGCCGGCATCCACATCGCGATGCAGGATTCGGTCCCGGTGATCCTGTTCATCGGCCAGGTCGCCAGCCACGCCAAGGAGCGCGAGGCCTTCCAGGAGGTCGATTACAAGCGCTTCTTCGGCGACATCGCCAAATGGGTGGTCGAGATCGACGATGCCTCGCGCATCCCCGAATTCGTCACCCGCGCCTTTGCCGTCGCGACCTCCGGCCGCCCCGGCCCGGTCGTCATCTCGCTGCCCGAGGACATGCTGACCAGCGTCGTCGAGGCGCCTGAAGCACTGCCGCACACGCCGGTCGAGACACGCCCCGGCGAGGCTGAGCTCGACGCGCTGGAAAAGCTTCTCGCCGGCGCCAAGCGCCCGTTCGTCATCCTCGGAGGCACGCGCTGGGACGAGCAAGCGGTGGCGCGGATGCACGCCATCGCCGAGGCATGGTCATTGCCCGTAGGATGCTCCTTCCGCCGCCAGATGCTGTTCGATCATTTGCATCCGAACTACGCCGGCGATGTCGGGATCGGCATCAATCCGAAGCTGGCGGCGCAGGTCAAGGCAGCCGATGTCGTGCTCATGCTTGGCGGCCGCCTGGGTGAGATGCCGTCTTCCGACTACACGTTGCTGAAAAGCCCCTACCCCGACCAGGCACTGGTGCATGTCCATGCCGATGCCGGCGAGCTCGGCCGCGTCTACCGGCCGACTATAGCCATCAACGCTTCGCCCGCCGCCTTCGTCGAGGCTTTCGCCAAGCGCAAGCCTTCGGCCAAGCCCTCCTGGGCGGCCGAGACGGAAAAGGCGCATGCCGCCTATCTCGAATGGTCGACGCCGCCGCAGACCGGCCCGGGCTCAGTTCAGATGGGGCCGATCATCGAGCATCTCGGAAAGGTCCTGCCGGAAGACGCCATCCTCACCAACGGCGCCGGCAACTACGCCACCTGGGTGCATCGCTTCTACCGCTCCCGCCGCTACGGCACGCAGGCGGCACCGACCTCCGGTTCGATGGGCTACGGCACGCCGGCGGCGGTCGCCGCTAAGGCGCTGAACCCGGAGCGCGAAGTCATCGCCTTCGCCGGCGACGGCTGCTTCCTGATGAACGGGCAGGAGTTCGCCACCGCAGTCCAGTACGATCTGCCGATCATCGTCATCGTCGTCAACAACGGCATTTACGGCACGATCCGCATGCATCAGGAGCGCGAATATCCGAGCCGCGTCGTCGCCACCAGTCTGAAAAACCCGGACTTCGCCGCCCTTGCCCGTTCCTATGGCGGCCATGGCGAGACGGTCGAGAAGACCGCCGACTTCGCGCCGGCCTTCGAGCGCGCGCGCGCCAGCGGCAAGCCGGCGATCGTCGAGATCAGGCTCGATCCCGAGGCAATCACGCCGACCCGCACGCTGACGCAGATCCGCGACAAGAGCTAAGCCGAAAGGCAGCCTCCTGCCTTTCTGCGCTCAACTGCGAAAGGGCGGCAAACCGCCCTTTCTGTCGGCTGACGACAAAAGGGGCGATGAACCGCCCCTTTGCGCCTTACATCGCCTTCTCGATCTGGCCGCGGATCTCGCCGTCCTTGTTGGCGGCGGTGTGGACGTTGACATAGTATTTGCCGGCCTCCAGATCGGCCGCCTGCGCATCGGTCAGCGTCGCCGATCCCTTGATCGGGCTCTTGAGCTTCTTGAACGGGATGACGGGTCCCGCATTCGCGCCCATCGCAGCCGGGCCGTGGATGTGGGCCGCAATCGCCGGTCCGCTGAGGTCGGAATATTTGACGTTCCAGCTCAGCTTCTTCTTGGCGGTGTCGAAGGTGAATGTGGCGGTTCCCTTGCCCTTGGTGGTGACAGGCGGGCTCTGCTGGCTGCCATCGAGCGTCGCCGTGTATTTCACCGTTTCGGCCAAGGCAGGAAAGGCAAGCAGGACCGACGCGGAAATGGCCAGCGCCGAGAGCATCGGCGCGAGGGGTTGAATGCGCATGGAAACCTCCGTTGTGACATCCCAAAATGGATGCACCGCCACAACGGCTTGAGGAGCCGATGTTTCCGCCCGGTAACGCCGATTTGACATCGCGCCGAAAAGGGGCGGTTACCCGCCCCTTTTTGGAGTCCACGAAGGCGGTGATCAGACGGCTGCCAACGCCTGGGTCAGGTCGGCGAGCAGGTCGTCCGGATGCTCAACGCCGATCGACAGCCTCACCGTGGTCTCGAGCACGCCGATGCGCTGGCGCACTTCGAAGGGAATACCAGAATGGGTCATGGCCGCCGGATGGCTGGCGAGCGATTCCGTTCCGCCGAGGCTTACCGCCAGCTTGAAGATCTGCAGGGCGTTGAGAAAGGCGAACGCCGCCTTCTGCCCCCCGCGAATGTCGAAGGAGAAGGTCGAGCCGGCGCCGCCGCACTGCGCCCGATAGGTGCGGCCCGAAGGCGTGTCCTCGCCCAGGAACGGCAGATAATGCACCTTCTCGACCTTGGCATGGTCGCGCAGGAATTCGGCGACCAGGCGCGCATTGTCGTTCGCGCGTTCCATGCGGATCGACAGCGTCTCCAGCGAGCGGCCGAGCATCCAGCAGGAATGCGGGTCGAGCTGCGTGCCGATCGCGCCGCGCAGCGCCTTGATCGGCTTGGTGACCGCCTTGCTGCCCATCGCGGCGCCGGCGATCAGGTCGGAATGGCCGCCGACATATTTGGTCAGCGAATAGACCGAAACGTCGGCGCCGTGTTCGATCGGCCGCTGGAACACCGGACCCAGCAGCGTGTTGTCGCAGACGATGATCGGCTTCGTCCCTTGCCCTGCGCCGATTTCGTCGGCGATCCTGCGCATCAGCGCGATGTCGACAAGGCTGTTGGTCGGATTTGACGGCGTCTCGATCAGGATGACCGACACCCGGCCCTTGGCCATTGCCGTATCGGCGGCCGCGCGAACCGCCACCTCGTCGACGCCGTCTGCGAAGCCGACCGCCTCTATGCCGAAGCCGGCGAGCGTGCGCGTCAGGAGCGTTTCGGTGCCGCCATAGAGCGGCTGCGAATGCAGGATGACGTCACCCGGGCGGGCATAGGCGAGAAGGGTCGTTGCGATCGCCGACATGCCGGACGAGAACAGGATGCAGGCGTCCGTGCCCTCGTAGACCGCCAGCCGGTCCTCGACGATCTCGCTGTTGGGATGGTTGAAGCGCGAATAGACCAGACCCGAAGCCGTGCCGCTCGAAGGTTCCTTGCGACCGGAGGTGTAGTCGAAGAAGTCGCGTCCCTCTTCCGCCGATTTGAACACGAAGGTCGAGGTGAGGAACACCGGCGGCTTGACGGCGCCCTCCGAAAGCTGCGGATCGAAGCCATAGCTCAGCATCAGCGTCTCCGGATGGAGCTTGTGGTTGCCGATGTGGGTTTTCGACGGGCGCGGCGCGGTCATGGCTATTTCCTGCTTTCGAGGAGTGTTGCCCCGCAATTTATGCCATCCCCATCATGCAGTCCTTGCTATTTTTGGGCTCGCGTGGCTGCGTTCCCGCAATGAATTGCCTGGAGAGCCCGAAAGTGCAGCAGAAGATAGCCGACGATTTCGACCGCAAGATCCTGCGTGAACTGCAAGCCGACGCCCGCATCACCAACAACGAGCTTGCCGAGCGGATCGGGTTGTCGCCGTCGCCCTGCCTGCGGCGCGTGCGGCGTTTGGAGGAAGCCGGCGTCATCAGAGGCTATACCGCCTTGGTCGATCCGGCCGCCTTCGGCTGGGGCATGGTCGCCATCGCCACCATCCGGCTCAGCCGCCAGAACGAGGACGAGATCGTCATGTTCGAGGAAGCGATCCGCGGCTGGGATGAGGTGCTGGAATGCCACCTCGTCACCGGCTCGCGCGACTATGTGCTGAAGGTGGTGGCAGGAAGCCTCGAGCAGTACGAGCGCTTCATCAAGGAAAAGATCGCGCGACTGAAATGCGTCGCCTCGATCGAGACCAGCTTCGTCATGAACACCATAAAGGAACGGCGCCTCTGAGGCGCCGTTCTCGAGATCGGGATGTCAGCGTTCAGCCGGCCTACTTGATCGCCTTGTCGGTGATCGCCGTGGTGTACGCGCCTTCCGGCTGCTTGGTGATGATCTTCTGGTCGAGCAGCGCCTTGGCGGTGCGCTCATAGGCTTCCGGAATCAGCTTGCCATCGGCATTGTCGATCAGCTTGGCGACTTCGCCCATCATCCGCTTCTGGTGATTCTCGTCCTGGCCGCCATTGTCCATGACGATGCCGGCTGCCTCGTCGGAGTTGTCCACGGCATATTTCCAGCCCTTCATCGAAGCGCGCACGAAACGCACCATCTTGTCCTCGAAGGCCGGATCCTTGAGCTTGTCTCCCAACGCATAGAGCCCGTCTTCGAGCAAATCGTTGCCCATGGCCGAGTAGTTGAACACGGTGAGCTGTTCCGGCTTGTAGCCGGCGTCGATCAGCTGCCAGTACTCGTTATAGGTCATGACCGAGATGCAGTCCGCCTGCTTCTGGATCAGCGGCTGCACGTCGAAGCTCTGCTTCAGCACGGTGACGCCGTCCGGGCCGCCCTCGGTCTTGAGGCCGAGCTTGTTCATCCAGGCGTAGAACGGATACTCGTTGCCGAAGAACCAGACGCCGAGCGTGTGGCCCTTGAAGTCGGCTTCGGTCTTGATCGGGCCGTCCTTCGGGCAGACCAACTCCATGCCGGCCTTCTTGAAGGGCTGGGCGATGTTGACCAGCGGCACGCCCTTCTCGCGCGCGGCAAGCGCGCCGCCCATCCAGTCGACGATGACGTCGGCGCCGCCGCCGGCGATTACCTGCTCGGGAGCGATATCGGGGCCGCCCGGCTTGATGTCGACGTCGAGGCCCTCGGCTTCGTAGAAGCCCTTGGCCTTGGCGACATAGTAGCCGGCGAACTGGGCCTGCGTGACCCACTTCAGCTGCAGCGTCACCTTGTCGGCGGCCATCGCCTGGAAAGCGGCCAGCGACATCGCGCCGGCCAGGACAGGAATAATCAGTCTTTTCATGTTTTTACCCTCTGAAGTTAGCACCCTTAAACCCACCGCCCCTATCCACCACGGACAGAGGGATGCCAAAACGTGACGGCTCTTTCGACAAGAGCGACCACGCCATAAAAGACCGAACCCGCCAGTGCTGCAACTGCGATTTCGGCCCAGACCATGTCGATGTTCATCCGCCCGACCTCGGTCGAAATGCGGAATCCCATGCCGACGACGGGCGTGCCGAAGAACTCCGCGACGATGGCGCCGATCAGCGCCAGCGTCGAGTTGATCTTCAGCGCGTTGAAGATGAAGGGAGCGGCGGCCGGCAACCTGAGCTTGATGAGCGTCGGCCAATAGCCCGACGCATAGGTGCGCATCAAGTCGCGCTCCATATGGCCGGAAGCGGCAAGCCCGGCGACCGTGTTCACCAGCATCGGGAAGAAGGTCATGATGATGACGACCGCCGCCTTTGACTGCCAGTCGAAGCCGAACCACATCACCATGATCGGCGCCACGCCGATGATCGGCAGCGCCGAGACCATGTTGCCGATCGGCAAGAGCCCGCGCCTGAGGAACGGCACGCGGTCGGCCGCGATCGCCGCGAGGAAGCCGGCGCCGCTGCCGACGACATAGCCGAAGATCACCGCCTTGAAGATGGTCTGTCGGACATCGGCGCCGAGTACCGGCAGCGAACCGGCGATGCGCGCGCCGATGGCGCTTGGCGGCGGCAACAGGATGAAGGGAATGCCGGCTCCCCGGGTCACCGCTTCCCAGATGATCAGGATCCAGGCGCCGAAGATCGCCGGGATGATCAGCCGCAGGGCGGTCCGCACCCAGTTCGCCACCGGGCGCAGCGAAGACAGCACCGCCACACAGCGCCATCCCAGCAGCCAGGCCGCGGCGAGCAGCAGGAAGAATGGCGCCAGCGCCGTGCCTTCATAGCCGTTTATGCCCGTGATCAGCAGCCAGGCGGCGAGATGCGCGCCGATGAAAAGCACCAGGGCCTCGACGATCGTGGACAGCCTGGCCATCGAGGCAAGAGCTGCCAGCAGCAGCAAGCCGAACATCAGCCCCTTCGTCGCAAGGTAGGGATAGTCGAAAGACGCTTCAGGTTGCGCCAGCGCCGCCGCTTCCGGCTTCGACATCGCGCCGAGTGCCAAGGCGATCAGGCATAGCAGGATCGCCAGCAGCCCTTGCCAGGATGGTTTTAGCCAACTCATGCCGGCCTCCCGCCCATGGCGCGGTCGACCAGGCGGCCGGCAACGCCGACCACCATCACCAGCAGCGCCGCCACGATGGAACCGGCGACCAGCGCCGACCAGATGTCGATGGACTGGCTGTAATAGGCGCCGGAAAGCAGCTTGGCGCCGATGCCGGCGACGGCGCCGGTCGGCAGCTCGCCGACGATGGCGCCGACCAGGCTTGCCGCCACCGCGACCTTCATCGAGGTGAACAGGAACGGCACCGATGCCGGCACCCTCAGCTTCCAGAAGGTCTGCGCGCGGCTGGCATTGTAGGTATGCATCAGGTCGAGATGCATGAGTTCCGGCGAGCGCAGACCCTTCACCATGCCGACAGTCACCGGGAAGAAAGACAGGTAGGTCGAGATCAGCGCTTTCGGGATCAGCCCGGTGATGCCGACCGCCGCCAGCACCACGATGATCATCGGCGCAACGGCCAGGATGGGGATGGTCTGCGAGGCGATGACCCACGGCATCAGGCTACGGTCGAGCGTCGCCACATGCACGATGCCGACGGCAATGACGATGCCGAGCGCGGTGCCGAAGGCAAAGCCGAGCAGCGTCGACGACAGCGTCACCCAGGCGTTGTAGACCAGGCTGCGGTTCGAGGTGACGGACCGCAGGAAGGTGTTCTCGAAGAAATTCACCGCAACCTGGTGCGGCGCCGGCAGCGTCGGCTTCGGCTGCGACAGCGTCTTGCCGATGAATTCGGCGGTGCCGGGGGTTTCGTTGGCGCGTTGGTCGAGATCGCGCTGGAACGGCGCGTTGAGGACGACGGCGAAAACGTACCAGGCGACCACCACGGCCGCGAGGATGGTTGTGACGGGGATGATTTTCGAGCGGAAGGAGTCCATCAGCGCTGCCCCTCTCCTCTCCCCGCCGGGGAGAGGGTGGCCGGAGCGAAGCGAAGGCCGAAGGCGTGGTTGGCCGCTCCCTTCACGCACGCCGCATCGCGGGCGCTCCGCCCTGGGATGACGAAGGCGCGGGCAGGCGCTCGCTCCTGACGGCGCTCAATCATCATAGCTGTGCCCTGCCCGGAGGCCGTCGCGCACGCGCGCGGCGATCGCCAAAAACTCCGGCGTCTCGCGGATGTCGAGCGGCCGCTTTCTTGGCAGCGTCGATTCGATGACGTCGCTGACGCGGCCCGGCCGCGGCGACATCACGACGATGCGCGTCGAGAGGTACACCGCCTCGGGGATGGAGTGGGTGACGAAGCAGATCGTCTTGTTGGTCCGCTCCCACAATTCCAGAAGCTGTTCATTCAAATGGTCGCGCACGATCTCGTCGAGCGCGCCGAACGGTTCGTCCATCAGGAGCAAGTCGGCGTCGAAAGCGAGCGCACGGGCGATCGAGGCGCGCTGCTGCATGCCGCCGGAAAGCTGCCAGGGGTATTTCTTCTCGAAGCCGGCGAGGTTGACCAGTTCCAGCGTGCGCTTGATGCGCTCCGCCTGCTCTGCCTTGGACAGGCCGATGATCTCCAGCGGCAGCGCCACATTGCGCTCGATCGTGCGCCACGGGAAAAGGGCGGCTGCCTGGAAGACATAGCCATAGGCGCGTTTCTCGCGCGCCTGCTCCGGCGTCATGCCGTTGACCGAGATCGCTCCCGAGGTTGGCTTCTCCAGGTCGGCGATGACCCTGAGCAAGGTCGTCTTGCCGCAACCGGACGGGCCGATGAAGGAGACGAATTCGCCCTTGCCGATGGTGAGGTCGACATTGGACAGCGCCTGCACCGGACCGTCATTGGTCTGGAAGGTGAGGCCTAGCTTGCTTGCCGAAACGACGGCTGGCGACTGTCCGGTCATTGGCTGGCGCCTGCCCGTTCCCGTGCCTGCGGCGCCGGCTGGATTCCGATTGCTTTTATCGCGACGTTGTTTTCCACTCACCCTGCCCCATTGGCCTTGTCCCGCCAGCCCGACGCCCGGAGTTTCCCCGATGTCGCTCAAACCGACTTGTCATCTTATCCGCCCCGAAAGCACTTATGAAGGCAAGCAGGGTTTGACCTATTTCGCCGGCATTGCCACCGAGTCGGTCGGCTCGTCCGGCATCTGCATGCACGTGCTCACCATGCCGCCCGGTGCCCGCGCCAAGGCGCATATGCATGAGAACCATGAGACGGCGATCTACGTGCTCTCCGGCGAGGTCCACACCTGGTATGGCGACCGCCTTGAGCATCACATCGTCGTCAAGGCCGGCGACCTGTTCTATATCCCCGCCGGCGTGCCGCATCTGCCCGCCAATCTGAGCGGCGCGCCCTCGTCGGCGGTCATCGCCCGCACCGATCCCAACGAGCAGGAAAGCGTCGTCCTGCTGCCGGAACTGGATGCGCTGGTCGCCTGAGGCGGACGGAAACACTTTCTCCGTCATTTGCACCGGGAGACTTCTCCCATGACATTGCCGTCCTCATCGGCGATCACCAGTCTCTTGGCGTTCTTGGCGCTGCGCTTGATGGTGAACTGGGCTGGTGACTCGCCCTCCTCGCCTTCCGCCTGGCATTGCGCCTTGACCAGCAGCGAGCCGTCGGCCTGTGCCTTCTTTTCGGTGAAGGTGCAGGCGCTCGCCACCGTGACGAATGCCTCGTCGGTCAACAGCAGCATGTCCTCGGCATAGATTTCCTGGCCGTTCTTGTTGATGCAGCCGGATTTGTTGCCATAGGGTTTCGACAGGTCGATTGCCGCCGCGGAAGCCTGGCCGGCGACGAGCAGCGCTGCGGCCGCAAACGCAAAATGAGAAACGCGCACGCTCAGACCCCGGTCGCCGGAATGCCGGTGCGTTCCACCTTGCGCGGCGCGCTGATCTCCTTCCAGGTCGACAGCGCCCGGTTGACCGCGGCGTTCGGCTCGCGGGCGACGAACTCGCCATGGCCGACCTTGGCCTTGACCTCCGCCTCCTCGATCGACAATTCGCCGCGCGAGAAGACGAAGCGCGGCAGGCCGGTCACCTCGAAGCCCTCGAACACGTTGTAGTCGATCACCGACTGCTGCTTCTTCGAGGTGATCGTCTTCTTGCGCTTCGGATCCCAGACCAGGATGTCGGCGTCCGCGCCTTCGACGATGGCGCCCTTCTTCGGATACATGTTGAGGATCTTGGCGATGTTGGTCGAGGTCACCGCGACGAACTCGTTCATCGTTAGCCGGCCGGTGTTGACGCCGGTGGTCCACAGCACCGGCAACCGGTCCTCGAGCCCGCCCGTGCCATTCGGAATTTTGGTGAAGTCGCCGGCGCCGTTGCGTTTCTGCTGCGTGGTGAACGAGCAATGGTCGGTCGCCACCACTTGCAGCGATCCCGCCTGCAGGCCGGCCCACAGCGAATCCTGGTGCAGCTTGTTGCGGAAGGGCGGGCTCATCACGCGGCGCGCGGCATGGTCCCAGTCCTTGTTGAAATATTCGGTCTCGTCGAGCGTCAGGTGCTGGATCAGCGGCTCGCCGAACACCCGCATCCCCTTCTGGCGCGCGCGGCGGATGGCCTCATGCGCCTGCTCGCAGGAGACATGCACGACATAGAGCGGCACGCCGGCCATGTCGGCGATCATGATGGCGCGGTTGGTCGCCTCGCCTTCCACTTCCGGCGGGCGTGAATAGGCATGCCCCTCGGGGCCGTTGTTGCCGGCGGCGAGCAGCTTCTGAGAAAGGGCTGCAACCACGTCGCCATTCTCGGCATGCACCAGCGGCAGCGCGCCGAGATCGGCGCAGCGCTGGAACGACGCGTACATCTCGTCGTCGTCGACCATCAGCGCGCCCTTGTAGGCCATGAAGTGCTTGAACGAGGTGATGCCCCTGTCGACGACGGTCGCCATCTCGTCGAACACCTGTTTTCCCCACCAGGTGACCGCCATGTGGAATGAATAGTCGCAGGCCGCCTTCGAGGTCTTGTTGTCCCACATCTGCAACGCTTCGAGCAGCGACTGTTTCGGCGCCGGCAGGCAGAAATCGACCACCATCGTCGTGCCGCCGGAAAGTGCCGCGCGGGTGCCGGATTCGAAATCGTCGGCCGAATAGGTGCCCATGAACGGCATTTCGAGATGGGTGTGCGGATCGATGCCGCCCGGCATGACGTAGCAGCCGGTGGCGTCGAACTCATGGTCGCCGTGCAGGTTCGAGCCGATGGCGACGATCTTGCCGTGCTGCATCAGCACGTCGGCCTTCCAGGTGCGGTCGGCCGTGACGATGGTGCCGTTCCTGATGACTTTGGTCATTTTCATGTTCCCCTGTTCTAATCGCGCTTCTTTGCGAGCAGCGTTGAATTCTAGATTCCGGACCTCACTCGACGATGACAGCCGTCTCCACCACCGCATGGAACAAAACGTCGGCGCCGGCGCCGGCCCATTCCTTGGATATCTCCTCAGCCTCGTTGTGGCTGAGCCCGTCGACGCATGGGCACATCACCATCGCCGTAGGGGCAACGCGGTTGATCCAGCAGGCGTCGTGGCCGGCACCCGAGACGATGTTGCGATGCGTGTAGCCCAACCGTTCGGCGGCATCGCGGATCGCCTTGACGCAGTTCTTGTCGAAGGTCACCGGATCGAAATGGCCGACCTGCTCGATCTGGTATTTGATGTCGAGCGCATCGCAGATCGTGTCGATGCCTTCGCGCACGCGCGCGTCCATGGCGTCGAGCACCTCCTTTTCCGGTGAGCGGATGTCGATGGTGAAGACGGTGCGCCCGGCAATGATGTTGCGCGAGTTCGGATAGGCCTGCATGTGGCCGACCGCGCCGACCGCGTCCGGCTGGTAGTCCATGGCGATCTCGTGCACCAGCTCGATCACCCGCGCCATGCCGAGGCCGGCATTGCGTCGCTTCGGCATCGGCGTCGAACCGGTATGCGCCTCCTTGCCGGTCAGCGTCACCTGCAGCCATTTCAGGCCCTGGCCGTGCGTGACGACACCGATGTCGATGCCTTCATCCTCGAGGATCGGCCCCTGCTCGATATGCAGTTCGAAGAAGGCGTGGATCTTGCGCTCGCCGACCTTCTCGGCGCCTTTCCAGCCGATGCGCTCCAATTCCTCGCCGAACTTCTTGCCGTCCTTGTCGACATGTTCGTAGACATCGGCCTGGTCGAGCACGCCGGCAAAGACGCCGGACGCCATCATCGCCGGCGCGAAGCGCGCGCCTTCCTCGTTCGTCCAGTTGGTGACGACGATCGGGTGTTTGGTCTTGATGCCGAGATCGTTGAGCGAGCGCACGACTTCCAGCCCGCCGAGCACGCCGAGCACGCCGTCATACTTGCCGCCGGTCGGCTGGGTGTCGAGATGGCTGCCCACATAGACTGGCGGCAGACTGGGATCGGTGCCCTCACGGCGGGCAAACATGGTGCCCATCTCGTCGAGCCCCATTTCGAGGCCGGCGGCCTCGCACCAGCGCTTGAACAGATGCCGGCCCTCGCCATCCTCGTCGGTCACGGTCTGGCGATTGTTGCCGCCGGCAATGCCGGGGCCGATCTTCGCCATCTCCATGATGGAATCCCACAAACGGTCTGAATTGATTCGCAGATTCTCGCCGGGGGCGGCCATTCAAAGTCCTCTCATTTCACTACCCGGTGGGGCGGCGGTTCCCGACGCCGCCACACCGGACAAAGCAGGTCTAGTCGATCGACCTCAGCACATCCCGCAGATGGTCGATCAATTCGTTGATCTGGCCCTTGGTGATGATCAGCGGCGGCGACAGTGCGATGATGTCGCCGGTGGTGCGGATCAGCAAGCCGTGCTCGAACGCCTTGACGAAGGCCGAGAAGGCCCGCTTCGTCGGCTGCCCGGCGATCGGCGCCAGCTCGATCGCACCGATCAGGCCGATGTTCCTGACGTCGATCACGTTCGGCTCGCCCTTCAGCGAATGCAGCGCGTCTTCCCAGTAAGGCGCCAGTTCTTCGCCGCGGGTCAACAGGCCCTCTTCCTTGTAGGTGTCGAGCGTGCCGAGCGCGGCGGCACAGGCGATCGGATTGCCCGAATAGGTGTAGCCGTGGAAGAACTCGATCATGTGATCGGGTCCGGTCATGAAGGCGTCGTGAATCTCCTTCGTCACGAATACCGCGCCCATCGGGATGACGCCGTTGGAGACGCCCTTGGCGGTCGTCATGATGTCAGGCGTCACACCGAAATAGTCGGCGGCGAACGGCGTGCCGAGGCGTCCGAAGCCGGTGATGACCTCGTCGAAGATCAACAGGATGCCGTGCTTGGTGCAGATCTCGCGCAGCTTCTGCAGATAGCCCTTCGGCGGCAGGATGACGCCGGTCGAGCCGGCCACCGGCTCGACGATGACGGCCGCGATGGTCGAGGCGTCGTGCAGCGCGACGATGCGCTCCAACTCGTTGGCGAGTTCCGCGCCGTGTTCCGGCACGCCCTTCGAGAAGGCGTTCTTTTCCGGCAGATGCGTGTGCGGCATATGGTCGACGCCGCCGAGCAGCGTGCCGAACATCTTGCGGTTGTTGACGATGCCGCCGACCGAGATGCCGCCGAAATTGACGCCGTGATAGCCGCGCTCGCGGCCGATCAGGCGGGTGCGCGAGCCTTCGCCCCTGGCGCGGTGGTAGGCGATCGCCATCTTCAGCGCGGTATCGACCGATTCCGAACCCGAATTGGTGAAGAAGACATGGTCCATGCCCTTCGGTGCGATGTCGACCAGGCGGTTCGCCAGTTCGAAGACGATCGGGTGGCCCATCTGGAAGGCCGGCGCATAGTCGAGCTCGGCCGCCTGGTGCTGGATCGCTTCGGTGATCTTCGGCCGGCAGTGGCCGGCATTGACGCACCAGAGACCGGCGGTGCCGTCGAGCACCTTGCGGCCGTCGCTGGTCGTGTAATGCATGTCCTTGGCGGACACGAACATGCGAGGCGCTTGCTTGAACTGCCGGTTCGCCGTGAACGGCATCCAGAATGCGCTGAGATCGTTCGGCGTGACTTTCAGCCGGTTGGACATGACCAAGACTTCCCCTTGTAACCTGTTTCGGTGCGGCTAACGCTTGGTCTTCCCAGCACTTGGTCTCAGCTGCGTTTTCGTGCTACGCAAATTTTGACCGATTGGACAAACGTTAGCACCGCCATGTCGGCGGTCAAGGGATTACTAACGGAAATGCCGCATCCGAAGCGCGCTCCACAGGCCAAGGAAAAACTGGTCCAGAGAATTGGTCCAGATGGCGCTCGCGGCGAAGGTTTGCAGGGGTGACGGCCGCCATGGAAGGTTCCGCTCCCCGCCGCACCCGCATCCAGCAGGAAAAGCGCGAGCTGATCCTGGAAGCAGCGCTCGAGGTCTTCTCCACCAACGGTTTTCGCGGCTCGACCATCGACCAGATCGCCGAAGCGGCCGGCATGTCGAAGCCGAACCTGCTCTACTACTTCCGCCGCAAGGAAGACATTCACGAAACGCTGATGGAGCGGCTGCTCGAGACCTGGCTGGCGCCGCTCAGGGAACTCGACGACATCGGCGACCCTCTCACCGAGCTGCGCAGCTACATCAGGCGCAAGCTCGAAATGGCGCGCGATTTCCCGCGCGAAAGCCGGCTCTTCGCCAACGAGATCCTGCAGGGCGCGCCGCGCATCATGCCGCTGCTGGAAGGCGAGCTGAAAGCGCTGGTCGACGAGAAGGCCGCCGTCATCAAGGGCTGGATGCGCGCCGGCAAGATCGCCCGCACCGACCCCTGGCACCTGATCTTCTCGATCTGGGCGACGACGCAGCACTATGCCGATTTCGACGTCCAGGTGCGCGCCGTGCTCGGCCCCGACCGCGGCGGCGACGGCCGCTTCGAGGATGCCGCCCGGTTCCTCGAGCAATTGTTCATCGATGGACTGAAGCCGAAGGGCTGAACGTCTGGATGGCGTCAGGCGCTGCGCCGTTCAGGGGGCAGCGCATCGAGCAGCTTTTGCAGCTTGGCGATCGAGTTCTGCTCGGCAAGCGGCGTGTAGACGATCAGCCGCATGTCGGAACCGTCATCGATCGACAGGCTCATATGCTCGAACACCATCGCACCCGCGGTCGGATGCCGGACGTGCTTCACGCCGGTCAGCTTTCGCGCCACGTCGCGCCGCGGCCACCAGTCGCGGAACTCGGGGCTTGAGCGCATCATCAACGCGATCAGCCGGTCGAAATCCGGATCGCCGACATATTTGGCGCTCTCCGCCCGAAACGAAGCCAGCACCACGCGTGCGAGTTCCTCCCAGTCGACCAGCAGGCGGCGATGGTGCGGGCTGGTGAACACCATGTGGACGATGTTGCGGGCATCGCCCTCCAGCAACCCATAATCGCCGAACACGGCCACCGCCGCCGGATTCCAGGCCAACACGTCCCAGCGCCGGCCGACGACATAGGCCGGCTGCAGGACGAGGCTTTGCAGCATGTGCAGAAGCGCGCCGTCGACCTTTTCCGGCGCCGCCAGGCGCCGCTCCGGCTGCTGGCGGCCGGCAAGGATGAACAGATGACGCTTCTCGACTGCATCGAGGCGCAACGCCTCCGACAGCGCCGTCAGGACTTCCACCGAGGGGCGGACGTCCCTGCCCTGTTCAAGCCAGGTGTACCAGGTCGTGCCGACGCCGGCGATCATCGCCACCTCCTCGCGCCGCAGCCCCGGCGTGCGCCGGCGCGCGCCGCAGGCGATGCCGGCGGTCCCGGGCGAAAGCCTTTCGCGGCGCGAGCGCAGGAAGGCGCCAAGCTCGCGCCGGCGGCTGTCTTCCGGCGAGTGGGAGATCGCATCCATGGGGTTTATTATAGCAGTATTGATACCAGGATAAAGTTTGAACTGTTTGGGATGCGCGCCGCGCCCCATCTTGCGTTCAGAGCAAAACATGGAGGCTCTGAACATGGACTTGAAAGACAAGACCGTCCTCATCACCGGATCGACCGACGGCGTCGGCCGCATGGTCGCGGAACGGCTCGGCGCAAGCGGCGCCCATGTCCTGGTGCATGGCCGCGACGCGGCGCGCGGCAAGGCAGTCGTCGCTGCCGTCGAGGCCGCGGGCGGCAATGCCGAGCTTGTCGTCGCCGATCTCTCGTCGCTTGCCGAGGTCAGGCGCCTCGCCGAAGCCGTGCGCGCCAGAACAAACCGACTCGACATCCTGATCAACAATGCCGGTATCGGCACTGCCGGCGAAGCGTCGAAAAGGCAGGTCAGCGCCGACGGCTACGAGCTGCGCTTCGCCGTCAATTATCTCGCCGGCTTCCTGCTGACCTCGGAGCTGCTGCCGCTGCTCAGGGCGAGCGCGCCGGCGCGCATCGTCAATGTCGCCTCGGCCGGCCAGCAGGCGATCGATTTCGACGACGTCATGCTGACCCGCAACTATAGCGGCGTGCGCGCCTACTGCCAGAGCAAGCTGGCGCAGATCCTGTTCACCGTCGATCTAACCGAGGATCTGGAAGGCAGCGGCGTCACCGTCAACGCGCTGCATCCGGCAAGCTACATGAACACGACCATGGTCCGGCAGGCGGGCATCACGCCGTGGAGCTCGGTCGAGACCGGCGCCGAGGCCATCCTCAATCTTGCGACGTCGCCGGCGCTCGAGGGCCGCAGCGGCCTCTATTTCGACGGCCAGCGCGAATCCCGCGCCGACGTCCAGGCCTACGACGAAAAGGCCCGCCGGCAGTTGCACTCATTGAGCCTCGAACTGATCGAGCGCGCCTCAGCCACAACCAGGGAAAGACAGTCATGAGTGAGAAAATCGAGCATTGCGTCATTATCGGCGGCTCATCCGGCATCGGCTTGGCCACGGCCAGGCGGCTGGTCGGTCCCGCCATGAAAGTGACGATCACCGGCCGCAACGAGAACAAGCTCAGGGACGCCTGGAGGACCCTTGGCGGCAGCGTCGGCAAGGCCGCCTTCGACGCGACCAGGCCGGATGAGGTCCGGCATTTCTTCGACGGCCTTGGGCCTTTCGATCATCTTGTCCTGGCGGCAAGCGGCGGCAAGGGGCTTGGGCCGTTCGCGACGCTCGATCTCGCCGACATAGGCGGCGGCGTCGACGAAAAGATCCGGCCGCAGCTCTCCTGCCTCCAGGCGGCCCTGCCGACGTTGAGCAACCACGGATCAGTGACCTTCATTTCGGCCGTTTCGGCGCAGCTCGCCGCGCCCGGCATCGCCGGCATCGGCGCCATCAACGGCATGCTTCTGACCGTGGCGCCGATCCTGGCCGTGGAGTTGAAGCCGCTGCGCGTCAATGTCGTAGCTCCGGGTGTTATCGACACGCCGTGGTGGGATTTCCTGCCGGACGACCAGCGGCAAGCGGTCTTTGCCGAATATGCCGGCAAGACGCCCGTCGGCCGTATCGGCCGCGCCGAGGACGTCGCCGACGCGATCGCTTTCCTGGTCTCCAACGGCTTCATGACCGGCCAGGTGCTGACCTGCGACGGTGGCCTGCGATACGCCGCGTGACGGAGACAATCGCAGCCGCGCTCAAAGCGGCTGCGCCATCAGCGCCAGGAACCCTCCGGCCAGCGCAACATTGGCGACAAAGCCGTTGATCCGCGCCGCTCGCTCAGGGCCCTGATGATCCCAGAAATTGTCGAACATGATCGTTGCGACGACCAGAAACAGGATAAGGCAAGCAGCCCCAAGTGCCGCCCAGACGCCCGCCACGATCAGGCCGCCGGCGACGACCTGCAGGAGGATGCCGAGCCACAGCGCCAGCCCCGCCTGCGGCACGCCGCGTTCGGTCATCAATTTGGTCAGGAACGCCCTGTTCCGGATGTTGCGCAAGCCGGCGAAGACAAAGGCGCCGCCGAGCAGCAGTCGTGCAGCAAGCAGAATCTCGTTCTGAAAATTTGCAAACATGTGATTGATCCTAAAACAAAAAGGCGCGGGTCCGCTCTCGGACCCGCGCGCTGTTCCTTCCGATCAAGCGGCTTTGGCCGCCGGCACCGGATGAATGGCCTGGAACGGGACGCAAAGCCGGTTCCAGGTGTTGATCATGCCGATCGCGACCGACAACTTGACCAGTTCCTCTTCCGAAAAATGCGTTAGCGTACGGGCATAGAGCTCGTCCGAGACGCCGTTCTCGGAAATCTTCGTCACCGCTTCGGTCCAGGCGAGCGCGGCACGCTCGCGTTCGGAAAACAGCGGCGATTCCTTCCAGGCGGCGACAAGATAGAGCCGCTGCTCGCTCTCGCCGTCCTGCCGCGCTTCGCGGCTGTGCATGTCGACGCAGAAGGAGCAGCCGTTGATCTGCGAGGCCCTGAGCTTGATCAGATGCAGCAGGCTCACCTCCAGCCCGCATTCGTCGACCGCCTTGTTGAGCGCCGACACCGCCTTCATGATCTCGGGCGCCTTGGCGAAGAATTGCAGCCTCTGTTTCATGGTTCTTACCTTTCACTCTTGCTTGGGGGAACTTGGTTTGGATGAACCTTCTGCGGCCGCTGATAACGGGCAACGAAGGCGCATCCCGCCGCGACCGAGCGCGGATCGGCCTCGCTGACGTAGTCAGCCACGATCGCCGACAGCCTGACCTCGGCGAGCGCCGCCCGGTAGGCGCGCTCGGCCTTGAGCATCGCGGCATTGATGCCGCATGGCTTCACATAGGCCGAAGCATCGAGCCGCACAGGGCCCCGCTGGCGGATCTCGCCGCAGCGGAAGGCAGGTTCCCTGCCCTCGACGGCGAGCACGATGTCGAGCAGCGTGATGCGCTCGGACGGCTTCGCCAGACGGTAGCCGCCGGCCGGTCCCGGCACCGATTCCAGAATGCCCGCGGCCGTCAGCATGTTGAGATGCTTGAGCAGATAGCTCGGCGACACACCGAAGGCCTCCGCCAAGGCGGCGCCCGGCATCGTCGCGGCGCCATCCACCCCGGCGAGCATCGCGGCGCAGTGGATCGCCGCCTCGACGCCTTCTCCCAGTTTCATGATGCCACGCTCCAGTTCATGGATATCATTTATCGTGGATACTTTTTATCTGCAATAGCAAAATGAAAAACGGCATCCGAAGATGCCGCTTTTCTCGTCGCATACGTGCCCTATTCCGCCGCCGCCTTGGCCATCGGATTGTTCGGGTGCGTCGTCCAGTTGGCATAGACCGGCGACACCGGCTTGCCGGTGCGCTCGTCCATCGCGCCGACGGCCAGCGGCTCCATGGTGATGCAGCCCTCGACCGGGCAGACATTGACGCACAGATTGCAGCCGACGCACTCGGCCTCGATCACCTCGAAATGCCTGACGCCATCGACCATCGCAGTGATCGCCTGGTGCGAAGTGTCCTCGCAGGCGATGTGGCAGCGGCCGCATTTGATGCAGGCATCCTGGTCGATATGCGCCTTGGCGACGTAGTTGAGGTTGAGATACTGCCAGTCGGTGACGTTGGGCGTGGCGCGGCCGACGATGTCGGCGAGCGAGGCGTGGCCCTTCTCGTCCATCCAGTTCTCGAGGCCCGCGATCATCTCCTGCACGATCTTGAAGCCGTAGGTCATCGCCGCTGTGCAGACCTGCACATTGCCGGCGCCGAGCGCCATGAATTCCGCCGCGTCGCGCCATGTGGTGATGCCGCCGATGCCGGAGATCGGCAGGCCGCGGGTCTCGGCATCGCGCGCGATCTCGGCCACCATGTTCATGGCGATCGGCTTCACCGCCGGGCCGCAATAGCCGCCATGCGAGCCCTTGCCGTCGATGGTCGGCTGCGGCGCGAAACTGTCGAGATCGACGCCTGTGATCGAATTGATGGTGTTGATCAGCGACACCGCGTCCGTTCCACCTGCGTGGGCCGCTCGCGCGGGCTTGCGGATGTCGGTGATGTTGGGCGTCAGCTTGGTGATGACCGGCATGCGGGTGTTTGCCTTGCACCAGCGCACCACCATTTCGATATATTCCGGCACCTGGCCGACCGCCGAGCCCATGCCGCGTTCCGACATACCGTGCGGGCAGCCGAAATTGAGCTCGATACCGTCGGCTCCGGTCTCCTCGACCACCGGCAGGATCGCCTTCCAGCTTTCCTCGACGCAGGGCACCATCAGCGAGACGACGACGGCGCGGTCCGGCCAGTCCTGCTTGACCTGCTTGATCTCGCGCAGATTGGTCTGCAGCTCGCGGTCGGTGATCAGCTCGATGTTGTTGAGGCCGAGCAAGCGGCGGTCGGCGCCCCAGATCGCGCCGTAGCGCGGGCCGTTGACGTTGACCACCGGCGGCCCCTCCTCGCCGAGCGTCTTCCAGACCACGCCGCCCCAGCCCGCCTGGAAGGCGCGGATGACATTGTAGGCCTTGTCGGTCGGCGGCGCCGAGGCCAGCCAGAACGGATTGGGCGACTTGATGCCGACGAAATTGTTCCTGATATCTGCCATGCTCATGCCCTCCCGTTAGAGGTCAGTGCCCGGTTGATGCTTTCGGCCGCGTCGCGGCCTTGCGCCACCGCCGAAACGGTGAGGTCGTCGCCGCCGAAGATGCAGTCGCCGCCGGCCCAAACTTTGGCCAGCGAGGTGCGGCCCTCGGCATCGACCTTGATGCGGCCGCCTTCCAGCTCGATCTCGGCGCCGCTGCCGTTCAGCGCGGCCGGGACAAAGCTCTGGCCGATCGCCTTGAACACCTGGTCGGCCGCGAGCGTGAGCCGCTCGCCGGTGCCGGCCAGCTTGTCACCGTCCATCGCCGTATATTCGAGCTCGATCGCCGACACCTTGCCGTTCTCGGCGATGACGCGCTTGGGCTGCAGCCAGTGGCGGATGGTGACGCCATTGGCAGCGGCCAGATCCTGCTCGAAGCCGGAGGCATTCATGTGCGCCTGGCCGCGCCGGTAGCAGATCGTCACCTCCTCGGCGCCGAGCAGCTTCGACTGCACCGCGGCGTCGATCGCCGTCATGCCGCCGCCGATGACGACGACGCGCCGGCCGACCGGCAGGCCGGAAAGATCGCTGGCCTGACGCAGTTCGGCGATGAACTCCACCGCGTTGGTGACCCCATCGCTGCCCTCGCCGTCGGTGCGCAGCGCGTTGACGCCGCCAAGCCCCATGCCGAGGAACACGGCATCGTAGTTCCGGATCAGGTCGGACAGCTGGTAGTCGCGGCCGAGCGCCTTGCCGTTCTGGATGTCGATGCCGCCGATCGCGGTGACGTAGTCGACCTCGGCCTGGGCGAAATTGTCGACGCTCTTGTAGGCGGCGATGCCGTATTCGTTGAGGCCCCCGGCCTTCGGCCGCGCCTCAAGGATGGT
Source organism: Mesorhizobium sp. M4B.F.Ca.ET.214.01.1.1 (assembly GCF_004791545.1). Lineage (NCBI taxonomy): Bacteria > Pseudomonadati > Pseudomonadota > Alphaproteobacteria > Hyphomicrobiales > Phyllobacteriaceae > Mesorhizobium > Mesorhizobium sp. M4B.F.Ca.ET.214.01.1.1. The sequence goes on along the minus strand of NZ_SRUX01000005.1, from coordinate 132,646 downwards.
CACGTCATGGCCATGGCGCGCGAGCCTGTGCGCGGCGGCAAGCCCGGCCGGCCCGGCGCCGACGACGGCGACAGATTTTCCGGTCGGTTCGGCGCGCGCATAGAACTGCCTGTCCTCGCTCATTGCGACATCGGTGGCGTAGCGCTGCAGCCGGCCGATCTGCACCGGCTTGCCCTCGGCCACCTCGCGCACGCAGACTTCCTCGCAAAGCGTCTCGGTCGGGCAGACGCGGGCGCACATGCCGCCAAGGATGTTCTGGTCGAAGATGGTCTTGGCCGAGCCGAGCGGATTGCCGGTCGAGATCTGGCGGATGAACAGCGGAATGTCGATCGAGGTCGGGCACGCATTCATGCACGGCGCATCGTAGCAGAAATAGCAGCGATCGCTTTCGACCAGCGCCTCGTGATGGTCGAGCGGCGGATGCAGGTCGGAAAAATTGTCGGCATACTGTTCGGACGACAGCCGGCCGCCGGCTATGCCCTCTTTGAAATGACCAGTCGCCATTCCGGTTCCCCTTGTTTTGTTTTGGGGAAGGCTAGCACGTTTTATTTTTTTATCAATTGGTCAATTTTCGGCCAAGTCGCTGAAAAGGCTCTATAAAAACATGATAATTATACTCATGTTATGGCAAGCACGGAGGGCTCGAATGACCCGGCGCTTTCGCTGCCCGGGCCATGGATCGACCTGATCTCGTCCGCGACCAGTTCCTGGAGCCGCCACAGATTGCGGTCGTGGATGCCGAACGTCTCGAGGTGACTGACGGTGTTGTAGAGATATTCGGCGCCGGAGCCGACATGGCCGCAGGCACGGGCCAGCACATGCGCCACCGTCTCCAGCGGCTGCCCGAGCGAGGTACCCCTGCCGGTCACCCCGACCCAAAAGCCTAGCGCCTTGCGCGGCCCTTGCGCGGTGCGCACCGGAACCCAGCGGACCGAGGCGACGCTTTCGTGATCATCGATCTCGCGCCGCAGCAGCCTTTCGATCTGGGCCGGCTTGTCACCGTCCGGCAGGCGATAGATGACGCCGTCGCAGCGGCCACCCCGTTCCAGCGCCATCATCAGCCCGGGCTGCGCGGCGCTGCCGCGCCAGCGAACCATGTCGAGGCAGAACGACCGATGCCAGCCATGGGCCGAGGCGCGCTGCTGCTCGACGGAATCGAAGGCCGGCTTCCAGATCAGCGAGCCATAGGCGAACACCCACAGCGGCCCTTCGTCGGCTTCGCCTGACAGACGCTCGGCAAGCGCGCGGAAATCATCGTCGTTCAATTGCGTCCAGCTGCCGTCCGGACCTGGATCGGCTTCCTCCCGATGACAGAGCGCCACAAGCTCCGGCGTGAGCGACATCTGCCGCATGGATCGTGATCCCCTCATTGACGGACAAGCAAAGGCGAAAACCGCATGGCGCGCAAGATTGCAGGCACAGTGCCTTGCCGCCGTCGATTTCCGGCCCATGTCGGATTCCTGTCGCCGGGATCGTCCTAAGATCGGTCACGAGACGATCAACCGAGGAAACCGAAGGAGCATGACGATGCCGAAATCCCCGATGCCGTTCTTCTGGTACGAGTTGATGACCACCGACCTCGACGCCGCCGAGGCCTTCTACACAGCCGTTGTCGGCTGGAAGGGGCAACCCTTCGATACCTCGCCCGGCATGCCGCGCTACATCGTCATGAATGTCGGCGAGCGCGGCGTCGCGGGCTTGATGACGCTGCCCGAGGATGCCGCCAAGATGGGCATGCCGCCCGCCTGGCTCGGCTATATCCATAGCAAGGATGCCGACGGCGCGACCGCGTCGCTCAAGGACGCGGGCGGCACCGTGCACCGCGCACCCGACGACATTCCGGGCGTCGGGCGCTTCGCCGTCGTTGCCGATCCGCAAGGCGCGACCTTCATGTTCCTGCAGCCGAACCAGCCCGATCAGCCGCCGGTGCCGGCGCGAACGCCAGGCCACATCGGCTGGCATGAGCTCTACACGACGGACTGGACGGCAGCCTTCGATTTCTATGCCGAGCAGTTCGGCTGGACAAAGGCCGGCGACTTCGACATGGGCCCAGCGATGGGCACCTACCAGGTCTTCGCTTTTGTCGGCGAGCCCGTCGGCGGCATGATGAACAAGCCCGAACAGATCCCGGTGCCGGTCTGGCAGTTCTACTTCAACGTCGCCGCCATCGACGCGGCGGCCAAGCGCGTGACCGACAATGGCGGCAAGGTCATCATGGGTCCGATGGAGGTGCCCGGCGGCGATTGGATCGTGCAGTGCACGGATCCGCAAGGCGCGCATTTCGCGCTGATCGCGCCGGCGCGGTAAAACCGATTGCGATTGGTGAAAGCGACAGCAGCGGCCGATCTCCCGCTTGGACGGCTTGTCCGGCCCTCCTCCGCAACTGCTGCGGAGGACGGGCAAGACAGAGAGGGCGCCATCCCGCCGACCTCACCCTAGTGCGTTACTCCGGCGTCAGAACGGCGACTTTGAGGTCGGCCTTCTCGCTGCCGCTGAGCTGAACGGTGGCCGGACCGGCTGACAGCTTGAAACGCACGCTCTTGCGAATGCCCGGGCAGGTCTTCACGCCGCTGAACCCAGCCGACTTCACGGCATGGCCGTCCTGCACGATATCGATCCAGGCCTCATCCGACAGGCTGACCTGGAGCTCTCCCTCCGGCGGCACGACGATGCTTGCGGTCGCGCCGAACGTGCCGGCTGCCGGGGCACGGTCCGGAGGCACTTCAAAGCTGATCGTGTCGATCGCTGCGAGCGTGAAATCCATCGCCTGGCCGACCGTCAGGGCAGCACCGGACTGCGCGGCCGGCGCTGCCGCAAACAGTGCCTGCTCGCGTGCCACCGGCCATTTGAAGGCATCACAGCCGCTGTCGGCTGCCATGGCGAAGCTGGTGCCTGCAAGGATTGCGAACAGGCTGATGACGATTGTTTTCATGGTGAAGGGAACTCGCATGGTTGGCGTACCGGCATCAATACAACCATAGCGATACTTATGCAACCATGAAGGGAAACATTTTTGGGAGATGAAACCATTTTCACTCACCGATTGTTGAAGGCAGGGCATCGGAAGTGAGTGGTCCATTGCCGGGCGATATTTTATGGCCAGGCGGGGAGGCAAAATGGAGTTTTAGATGAAGCTTTTCGAAGGTCTTTCCCAGTACCGGCCACAGGCGCTCGGCGTGCTGCGCATCGTGACTGCGCTGCAATTCATCGAGCATGGCACCCAGAAACTGTTCAATTTCCCCGTCGGCGAGCACGCCGGCGCCTTGAGCGGGTTGCCTCTGGCTGCCGGCATCCTTGAATTCGCCGGCGGCATCCTGCTCGCTCTCGGGTTGCTCACCCGGCCGGTGGCGTTCCTTCTCGCTGGCGAGATGGCGATCGCCTATTTCATGGCGCATGCGCCGCGCGACTTCTTCCCGGTCAACAATGGCGGCGACTCGGCGATCTCGTTCTGCTTCATCTTCCTCTATCTGGTGTTTGCCGGCGCCGGCGCCTTCGCGCTGGACAACCGCCGCAACGCATGACCTGCGAAACGGATGCGCGCCTGGTTTCAGGCGCGCATCCGCTCGAAATTGGCGTCGAACAGCGGCGCCGATTGGATGCGCGCGCCATGGCGCTTGCCCAGAATCTCGATCTCGAAGCCGTCGGCCTCGTCGGCGATCTCCCTCGGCACATAGCCCATGGCGACCGACCTTTTCGCGTGATGCGCGTAGCCGCCCGAGGTGACCCAGCCGCGCACGGCGCCATCGAACCAGATCGGCTCATCGCCGATGACGTCGGCATCGGCCGCATCAACGATGAAGGCGCGCAGCCGCAGCTTGCCGCCCTGCTTGCGCTCGGCCAGCGCTGCCGCCTTGCCGATGAAGTCCGCCTCCTTGCCGTAAGCGACGAAACGGTCGAGGCCGGCTTCCAGCGGCCCGTAAATCGGCCGGTACTCGCGCGCCCATGAGCCGTAGTTCTTCTCCAGCCGCAGCGCATTGAGGGCGCGCGAGCCGAACAGGCCGATGCCGAATTCCTCGCCCGCCGCCGTCAACGCCCCGAATGCGGCGCGCTGATACTCCGGCGCCACCCAGATCTCGTAGCCGAGATCGCCGGTATAGCTAACGCGGCCGACCAGGCAGGGCGCCATGCCGATGTCCATCCTGGCCACCGCCATGAAGGGGAATGCGGCGTTGGAGACATCCGCGCGCGTCACTTTCGCCAGAACATCCCGCGCCTTCGGTCCGGCGATCGCCAGCCCGGTCAACTTCTGTCCCAGCGCCTCGATGCGCACCGAACCGTTCTTCGGCAGATGCGCCTCGAACCAGCGCATATGGTATTGCTCGGCGATGCCGGAGCCGGCGATGAACCACTCGCCGTCGTCGATGTTGGCCAGCGTGAAATCGCCGATCAGCCTGCCGTCATTCTTCAGCATCGGCGCCAGCGTCATGCGGCCGCGCTTCGGCAGCTTGCAGGCCAGCATGCGGTCGAGCCAGGCGGCTGCGCCCTCGCCGGTCACCGCGTATTTGGCGAAGTTGGAAATCTCCGCCAGGCCGACGCCGCCGCGCACCGCCGCCACTTCCTTCGCGACATGGTCGAAATCGCTCGAGCGCCGCCAAGAGAACTCGTCCCTGACGCCGTCAGGGGCATACCAGAGCGGCACCTCCAGCCCGTAGGACACGCCCCATTGCGCGCCCTTGGCCGAGAGGGCGTCATAGACCGGCGTCGTCTTCAGCGGCCGTCCGGCCGGCAGTTCCTCGTTGGGGAAGCGGATCGAGAAGCGCCGCGAATAATTTTCGCGCACCTTGGCATTGGTGTAGGCCATTGTCGCCCAGTCGCCGTAGCGCGCGACATCCATGGCCCAGATGTCGGCGCCGGGGTCGCCCTCGATCATCCAGTTGGACAGCGCCAGCCCGACGCCACCACCCTGCGAGAAACCAGCCATGACGCCGCAGGCGACCCAGAAGCCCGGCAGGCCACGCACCGGCCCGACCAGCGGATTGCCATCCGGCGCGAAGGTGAAGGGGCCGTTGATGATCTGCTTGATGCCGGTGTTCTGGAAGGCGGGGAAATGCCGGAAGCCAACCTCCAGCGACGGCGCGATGCGATCGATGTCCGGCTCCAGCAGTTCATGGCCGAAATTCCACGGGGTCTGGAACTCGGACCACGGCTTGTTGGCCTTCTCGTAGGTGCCCATCAGCATGCCGCCGCGCTCCTGGCGCAGATAGAGCTCGCCGTCGAAATCGACCGCATGGATGATCTCGGTGCCGGTCTTCCGGTTCCAGGCGGCGACCTCGGGCATGTCCTCGGTGATCAGGTACATGTGCTCCATGGCGAGCACCGGCAGTTCGAGGCCGACCATGCGGCCGACCTCGCGCGCCCACAGGCCGCCGGCATTGACGACATGCTCGGCCACCACCTCGCCCTTGTTGGTGATGACGCGCCATGAGCCGTCGGGCCGGCGCACGATGTCCTCGACCTTGGTGAAGCGCTCGACCTCCGCACCCAGTTTCCGGGCCGCTTTGGCATAGGCATGCGTCACGCCGGACGGATCGAGATGGCCATCCTCCTTGTTGCGCACCGCGCCGACGAATTGCTTTGGATCGAGCAGCGGCATCAGTTCCGCCGCCTCATTGGGCGAGATCTCCTCAAGGTCGATGCCGAGATAGCGGCCCTTGGCGACCACGCCGCGCAGCCAGTCGAGCCGCGCCTCGGTCGCAGCCAAGAGCACGCCGCCGGTCAGGTGCACACCGGTCGCCTGGCCGGACAATTCCTCGATCTCCTTGTAGAGCGAGATCGTGTATTTCTGCAGCTTGGCGACGTTGGGGTCGCCATTGATCGTGTGCATGCCGCCGGCCGCGTGCCAGGTCGAGCCCGAGGTCAGTTCGTCGCGCTCCAGCAGCACGACATCGGTCCAGCCGTGCCGGGCCAGATGGAACAGCACCGAGCATCCGACGACACCGCCGCCAATGACCACGACCTTTGCATGCGATTTCATGGGGTTTTCTCGTTATTTCAGTGAGTTGGGAAGATAAGATGAATCGGAAAGGCAGCGCCTCGCGCCGACGCCAAGGAACTCACGGCTCGCCCTGCCCGATCGCTTCCTTGCGGCGCGCCATATAGGCTTCGAGCGCCTCGCGCACGGCAGGATCCATCGCCGGCTCGGCATACTCCTCCAGCGCCTTCTTCCACAGCCGCGTTGCGCGCGCGGTCGCGTCGAGGCCATCGGCTTCCTGCCAGGCTTCGTAATTCTGCCAGTTGGAAAGCATCGGCTGGTAGAAGGCGGTGGCGTAGCGCTCCAGCGTATGCGGCTCGCCGAAGAAATGGCCGCCGGTCGGCACCGCGCCCAATGCCTCGACCGCGAGTTCCCCTTCGTCGACAACGATCGGGCGCAGAAACTCCATCATGTGCTGGATCATCTCGACGTCGATGATGAACTTCTCGAACGATGCCGTCAGCCCGCCCTCCTGCCAGCCGGCGGCGTGGTAGACGAGGTTGCCGTGGCCGAGCACCGCGCCCCATAGCGCCATCAGCGTCTCGTAGGCGCCTTGCGCGTCGGCGGCGTTGGAGGCCGAACCCGGCGTCGTGCGGTACGGCAAATCATAGCGCCGCGCCAATTGCCCGGAGGCAATGTTGGCCTTGGTGTTTTCCGGCGTGCCGAAGGCCGGGGCGCCCGACTTCATGTCGACATTGGAAGTGAAGGCGCCATACATGACCGGCGCGCCGGGCCGGACGAGCTGCGTCAGCACGACGCCGAACAGCGCCTCGGCGTTCTGCTGCGCCAGCGCGCCGGCCAGCGTCACCGGGCTCATCGCCCCCATCAGCGTGAACGGCGTCACCGCCACCGACTGGCCGAACTCGGCCATGGTCATCAGACCCTCGGCCATCATCTCGTCAAAACGGCGCGGAGAGTTGACCGAGATGATGGTGGCGATGCCCGGGTCGTCGCGCATCTGATCAAGCGTCAGCCCGCGCGCGATCGCCATCATCTCGATGCCGTCGAGCGCCCTCCCCCGGCCGATCGCCGAGACATGGAAGCATTTGTCGGTCAGCGTCAGGTTGGCGAAGTAGGTGTCGAGATGGCGCGAATTGGCCGGCAGTTCGATCGGCGCGCAAACCTGGTTGCCGAGCATGTGGACGCAGTTGAAATGCTGCGCCAGCCGCACGAGGTCTTGATAGTCGCGCAAATTGCCGGCGCGGCGGCCACGCTCCATGTCGTGCACGTTGGGCGGCCCGGCGACGAGCGTGAAATTGATCGTGTTGCCGCCGAGATGAATGGCGTGGGCCGAGTTGCGTGGGGTAAGCGCGTAGCTGGCACGCGTCGTCTTCAGTGCCTCGGCGACCATGCCGCGATCGATGCGGACATTCATCGATGCGTGATCGACCCTGGCACCCGCCTTTTCGAACAGCGCCAGCGCCCGTGGGCTCATCACCTCGATGCCGAAATTTTCAAGGATATGCATCGAGGCTTCATGGATCGCCTCGATCTGGTCGGCCGAGAGCAGCGCCATCGGCGGATAGGGGTTGGTCACCCGCCTTGCCGGCAATTGCGGGATCGCGGACGGCCCCCGGTTGCTGGTTCGCTCAGTGCCGCGCTTGCGTCTTGGTTCGGTCATGCCGCACATCAGAGCGCCGGCACGAAAGCGCGGCTGTCAGAAATCCGCCGTTTGCGGGCGTGATTTTAGCCAAGGCGGCATTTCTGGAATTCCATTGCGACAAAAGCGACATCGAGAGTCGAAATTATAATACCGGCCCGGAGCGGCGACGGTGGCTCCCCAGCCGTTAAGAAACGCCGCAAGAATCCCTTTATGTTTTCGGCCTATTCGTCTGCCGATGCGTAGGTCGAGTTTTAGTAAAATTGTAGCCTTCACCGTGCTGCTGGCGTTGGCGCTTTCGGCCTGCGCGACGCCGCCGAGCCATATCAACGATGTCTGCGCCGTCTTCGACCAGAATGACGGCTGGTTCGACAACTGGCAGGCGGCGGCCGAGCGCGCCGAGCAGAAATATGGCGTGCCGGTGCCGGTGCTGATGGCGACGGTGCGCAAGGAATCCGGCTTCAAGAGCAATGCCAGGCCGCCGCGCACCAAGCTGCTTGGCTTCATCCCGTGGAAACACGTCTCGTCGGCCACGGGCTTCTCGCAGGCGCTCGACGGCACCTGGTCGCAGTACCAGAGCGAGACCGGCAACTGGGCGGCGCGCCGCACCCGCTTTGCCGACGCGGTCGACTTCGTCGGTTGGTATCATTCCAAGACCGCCGACACCTACGGCGTCGCCCGCACCGACACCTACAATCTTTATCTCGCCTATTATCTTGGCTGGACGGCTTACGGTCGCGGCAATCGCGGCGATGCCGGCGTGCAAAACTACGCCCGCGCCACCGACAAGATGGCGCAGGACTATGCGGCGCAGCTACGGCAATGTGGAAACTAGCCCCTTCCGGTATTAGTGCCGCCTTGTCGTATCTTTCGGCTTTTTAGCACCGGTTTCGGAAGTCTCGTCGCGCACTTTGTTGCGACGGGCTCGCATTCCAGCCTGGTCCTGCTCCACGGCCTCGCCGATCTGGTCCGCTTCGGGAGTCGACGATTTGCCACGTGGTCGGTTGGGCGCCGTTCCTGTCAAACCCGGCCCCGCGCCGTGCACATCTTCCGGCACGCCCTCATGCGCGGCGTGCTCCTTGTCGAACTTGATCACCTGATCCATCTTCGCCAGCACGTCATCGGCAAGCCAGCACAGGCTCATATGGCCGTCGCCGAGGTTCTTCACCGGCGGCACCTTGGTCTCGCATAGATTGTCCGGCACCAGCTTCTTGTAGCCGCAGCGCGTCTGGAACGGACAGCCGGTCGGCGGGTTCATCGCCGACGGAATGTCGCCCTCGAGCACGATGTGCTTCTTGACCACGCTGGTGTCGGCGATCGGGATCGCCGACAGCAGCGCCTCGGTATAGGGATGGTAGGGCGGCGAGAAGATCTGGTCGGTCGTCCCCTGCTCGACGATATAGCCGAGATACATGACGACGACGCGGTCGGCGATGTAGCGTACCACCGACAGATCGTGGCTGATGAACAGCATCGTCGTCTTGTTCTTGCGCTGGATGTCCATCAACAGCTCGGTCACCGCCGCCTGCACCGAGACGTCGAGCGCCGAGACCGGCTCGTCGGCCACCACCACCTTGGCATCGCCGGCAAAGGCGCGCGCCACGCCGATGCGCTGCTTTTGGCCGCCCGAAAGCTGGCGCGGCTTGCGGGTCTCGAAGGCCCGCGGCAGCTTCACCAGGTCGAGCAGCTCCAGCATCCGCTTGCGGCGTTCGGCCACCGTCTTGCCGACATTGAATTTCTCCAGCGTGCGGATGATCTGCGAACCGACCGAGTGGCTGGGGTTCAGCGTATCGAACGGGTTCTGGAACACCATCTGGATCGACGACACCGTCTCGACGTTGCGGCTCTCGATGCCGGTCGACTGGATCTCCTTGTTGCCGAGGGTCACGCTGCCGGAGCTCGCCGTCTCCAGCCCGAGCAGCACCTTGGCCAGCGTCGACTTTCCGCAGCCGGATTCGCCGACGATGGCCACCGTCTCGGATTCGCGCGCCTCGAAGGAGATCGTCTCGTTGGCCTTGACGACGCGGCCCTCGCTGGAGCCGAACACTTCGCTGCCGCCGACCCTGTAGTATTTCTTGAGGTCCTGGATCTTGAGCACGGGCGCGCCGGGCTCGACCTTCTCATTGACCTTCTTGGCGCCCGGTGGCAGCGCCTCCCAGTCGATCTCGTTGAAGCGCACGCAGCGCGAGAAATGGCCCTCATGGCCATCGACTGCGATCATCGGGATTTCGGCGGCGTTGCAGACGCCCTCGACGAAATGGTGGCAGCGCGGGCCGAAGTTGCAGCCCTTCGGCCGCTCGTGCGGCAACGGCAACTGGCCGGGGATCGAGATCAGCGGCCGGGAATTCTTGTCCGCGCCGGGCAGCGGGATCGAGCGGAACAACCCTTGCGTATAGGGGTGGCGCATCCGGTCGAACACGTCCTTGATCTTGCCGGTCTCCACCGCCTCGCCCGAATACATCACCGTGATCTTGTCGCAGGTCTCCAGGATGAGACCCAGATTGTGCGACACGAAGATCATCGAGGTGCCGAACTTCTCGCCCAGCCCCTTGACCAGGTCGACGATGCCCGCCTCCACCGTCACGTCGAGCGCCGTGGTCGGTTCGTCGAGCAGAAGCAGCGCCGGCTTCGACAACAGCGCCATGGCGATGACGATGCGCTGCTGCTGGCCGCCCGAGAGCTGGTGCGGGTAGGAGCGCATCATGCGCTCGGGATCCGGCAGCTTCACCGCGCGCACCATTTCCAGCGCTCTGCTGTAGGCCTCCTCCTTCGACACTTTGTCGTGGATCAGCGGCACTTCCATCAGCTGCTGGCCGATCTTCATCGCCGGGTTAAGGCTCGCCATCGGCTCCTGGTAGATCATGGCGATCTTGTTGCCGCGGATGGCGCGCAGCTCATCCTCGGACAACTCGCCCATGTCCTTGCCCTGGAACTTGATCTTGCCGCCGACGATCTTTCCGATGTTGGAGAGGTCGCGCATGATGCCGAGCGACACGGTCGACTTGCCGCAACCGGACTCGCCGACGATGCCCATCGCCTCGCCGGGCATGACCGTGCAGGAAAAGTCCATGACGGCCGGTATCTCGCCCTTGCGGGTGAAGAAGGAGATCGACAGGTTCTCGATCTCGATGATCGGCCCAGGGGTCGGCTTGCCGGGATTTCGAACTGCCTCGTTCATGGGTCGCTCCAATCCTTGGTCTCTCTAGTTGAGCATGATCTAGTCCGAAAACCGGGTAACACCTTTCGGGATCATGCTTGGGGCCCTTCGACCCCCGCCATCAATCCTTCATCGACTGTTCGCGCAGGGAATCGGCCAGAAGGTTCAGCCCCAGCACGAACGACATCAGCGCGATCGTCGGCGGCAGCGCTGGGTGGATGAAGGAGCGCAGCAGCCGGCTGGCGTCCTTGATCGCCGTGCCCCAGTCCGGGCTCTCTGGCGCCAACCCGAGGCCGAAATAGCCGAGCGTGCCGAGCAGGATCGTGGTGTAGCCGATGCGCAGGCAGGCATCGACGATCAGCGGCCCGCGTGCGTTGGGCAGGATTTCCCACAGCATGATGTACCACGGCGATTCACCGCGCGTCTGCGCCGCCGCCACATAGTCGCGCGTCTTGATATCCATGGTCAGTCCGCGCACGATGCGGAACACGCCGGGGCTGGAGGCGAACACCACCGCCACGAAGATGTTGAGCTGGTTGGGATCGATATGCACGATCTTCAGCGGATCGGCGTCGAAGACAAGGCCGGCATAGATCCAGCCGCCGATGACGAGCGTCAGCCCTAGCAGGATATAGAGGCGGTCGGGGCGGTTCTTGTAGCGGGTCCAGAACAAGACGCTGAAGAAGATGATCGGGAACAGGAAGAACAGCCCGGCCATCGCATAGGGGATCGGCGTGTCCATGATGCCGGGCGTCACCAGCAGGTAGAACAGCAGGATCACTGGGAAGGCGAGCACCAGATTGGCGAGGAAGGACAGGAATGTGTCGATCCTGCCGCCGTAGTACCCGGCCGGCAGGCCGAGCGTGATGCCGACCATCAGCGCGAAGCCGGTGGCCGCCGGCGCGATGATCAGCACGATCTGGCTGCCGAACACCATGCGCGAGAACACGTCGCGGGCGAGCTTGTCGCCGCCGAAATAGTAGATGAGTTTCGAGGTCGGCTCGATCGCGCCAGGCAGCGCGTCCTTCATCACCGGCACCTGCGCCAGCGGATCGAAGGGCGAGATGGTCGAAGCGAAGATCGCCGTGAACAGCCAGAACAGGCAGATGCCGACGCCGACGATGCCGACGCCGCTGTCGAAGAGCTGGCCGTAGAGGCCGAGCTTCTTTTTGTAGACGAAGCTCGCCCCCAGGACGATGGCGAGCGCTATCCAGACCGGCCAGAACCGCGAGATGACGCCGAGCACGACATTGAAGGCACTGATATATTCGAGCTGCATCCGCTTCGCCCCCTACTGAACTCTGATGCGCGGATTGAGAAACGCGTAGCCGACATCGGAGATGAGCTGCGTGATCAAGACGATGAACACCGAGACCAGCGAGCAGCCGAGCAGAAGGTCGATGTCGTTGTTGCCGGCAGCCTCCACCAGCGTGTAGCCGAAGCCCTGGTAGCGGAACATCACCTCGACGATGACGACGCCGGTGAGCAGCCAGGGGAATTGCAGCATGATGACGGTGAACGGCGCGATCAGCGCGTTGCGCAGCGCGTGCTTGACCACCACGCTGCCGAAGGAGAGGCCCTTGAGGCGGGCCGTGCGGATATATTGCTGCGTCATCACCTCGACCATCGAGGCGCGGGTCATGCGGGCAATGTAACCGATGCCGTAGATCGCCAGCGTCATCACAGGCAGCGTGAAATTATAGAAGGTGATGCCTTGGCTAGCCGAGGCGGCCGAGCCGTTCAGCCAGCCGAGCCAGGACGCGAAGATGACGGTGAAGATGACGCCGGAAACATATTCCGGCGTCGCCGTCGACGCGATCGAGGCGACCGACAGCGTGCGGTCGGTGCGCGAGCCCTCGCGCATGCCGGCCAGGATGCCGATCAAGAGCGAGATCGGCACCATCACCGCAAGCACGCATAACATCAGGATGCCGGTGGCGCTGAGCGCCGGGAACAGCTTCGAGGCCACGGTCGTCTTGAACTTGGTCGAACAGCCGAAATCGCCCTGCAGCACGCCGGAGAATGTCGGCTCGACCGGATCGTTGCAGAAGGCGAAACGCTGCGTCGGCTTGCCCGTCGCCGGGTCGGTCACCGGCTGCTTGGGCAGCACGCCCAGCCACTGGCCATAGCGGACGAAGAAATTCTGCCGGTAGCCGTGGTTGACCAGCCAGTCCTCGAGCTGCTCGGCAGATGTGTGCATTTCGGTCTGGCTGATCGCCAGCTTCTTCAGGTTCGGGTTGAGATTGATCAGGAAGAAGACGATCAGTGTCAGGCACAGCATCGTCAATGCCATCGTGCCAAGACGCCTGAGGATGAAAGAAAGCATGGCGGCCCCCTGCCGGTCTGGTTGGGGTTGGAGCCTGTCTGCGAACCAGATCGGCCTCTAGCGGCCGGGCTGCCTTTCAAACGGACCCTCGGATGCGATCAACCCTGTTTTTCGTTGCACGCCGTTGCCGGATGAATCCACGCCGTCTCAAGGCGCCGGCTTCCGGTTCCTGCATTGTGCGGGGAGTGAGGGGAAGGGGCAAGCCCCTTCCCCAATCGGTCCGATCACGCCTGGTCGAGCCAGACCTTGCCATAGTCGCGTTCGAAGGTCGGGTGCATCTTGTAGTTCTGCACCGCCTTGACCGAGTGGCTGTAGAGCTTGCGCCAGTAGGGCTGGATGATGACGCCGGAATCCTGCAGGATCTGCTCGATGTCCTTCATCATCTCCTTGCGCTTGGCGGCGTCGGCGACGGCCAGCGCGGCATTGAGCTTGGCATCCCAGTCGGCGTTCGCAAAGGCCGTCTCGTTCCACGCCTCGCCGGAGCGGTAGCCGATCGCGAGCACCTGGACGCCGAGCGGACGCATGTTCCAGTTGGTCATCGACAGCGGATACTTGGTCCAGTCGTTCCAGAAGGTCGAGCCCGGCAGCACCGTGCGCTTCACCTTGATGCCGGCGTCGCGCATCTGCGCGGCGATCGCATCGCCGGTGTTCTTGTGCCAGTCCTCGTCGACCGTGATCAGCTCATGCTCGAAGTCGGCCTGGCCGGCTTCCGCCAGCAGTGCCTTGGCCTTGGCCGGATCGCGCGCCACCTTTGCCAGCTCGAAGTATTCCGGATGGATCTGGCAGACGTGATGGTTCTCGGCGACCGTGCCCGCATTGCCGTAGCCGAGCTGGAGGACGACATTGTTGTCGACCGCGAGCTGCAGCGCGTTGCGGACCTTCTGGTTGTCGTAAGGCTTGTTGTTGACGTTGGTGCGGCAAACGATCGTCGACGCCGTCACAACTTCCGACTTCACCAGGTCCATGCCGTCGAGGATCGACACATAGTCGGCCGAGGTCTCGAAATTGGTGTGGACTTCGCCCGCCTCGAAGGCGCTGACCATGGCCGCCGGATCGGTGCCGTAGTCGATGAACTCGATGCCGTCGAGGAAGACTTCACCGTCCCACCACTTGTTGTCCTCGCGGCGCTTGTAGACCACCTTCTGGCCGACATCGTAGGACACGAGCTCGAACGGGCCGGTGCCGATCGGGCAGGCCTTGAAGTCGCCGCCCTTCTCGTCGAAGGTCTTGTGGACGATCAGGCCCGGATAGTCGCACATGTTCGGGATCAGGGCGATGTCGGGCTTGCCGAGCTTCAGCTTGATCGTCAGGTCGTCGACCTTGGTGACGGCGCTTTCGTCCAGCTTGTCGTCCTTGACCAGGGTGCCGAGACGGCCAGGCATCGAATTGCCTTCGGCCTTCTTGTCGGCCCAGCGCTTCAGGTTGAAGATGACGTCATCGGCGGTGAAGGCATCGCCGTTCGACCAGGTCACGCCCTTGCGCACATGCAGCGTGTATTCGGTGGCGTCGTCGTTCACGTCCCAGCTTTCCAGCAGATAGGGGCGGAACGTGTATTCGGTGGTGTACTTGACCAGCGGCTCGAGCGCCTGGCGCTCGGCATTGGCGATTTCCGACCAGTCGGACTTGCGCGGATCCTTCGGATCCTTGATCCACTGCGCGACCTTCAGCGTGCCGCCCTTCTTGCCCTGCACGTCCTCGGCCCTCGCCGGTGTCGGATCGGCGAGGCCGAGCATGCCGTAGGCCATCGCCGTGGTGGCGCCGAAGACGCTGGCGAGCGCCAGGAATTCGCGGCGGTCCACCTTGCCTGCCTTGGCTTCTTCGGCCATGGCCAGGATGAGATCCGGAACGCGGTCACCGTTAGATTTGTAGATTGCCATGATTAACTCCCATTGTTGGCTTTCCGCCTTGTAACATTCCGCATCCGGACCGTGATGTCAAAGACGGTCTGGACTGGGAACATGTTGGCGAATGTGCAACTTTGGAAGGAGGGCGGTTCGCGCGATAGCGACAGTCTTGACGCAAATTTGCTACTGCGTCGCAGATTTCATTCGAATATGCGCAAACGAATAAACTGAGACATTCAAGCGGCATAGGACAGCGCCAGCCGCCTGCTGCGATAGCGCCAAAGGCTGCCCTTCCTGCTCCCGCTTCAGTATTCGCGCTCGTAGAAGATGCCGCCCTTGGCTTCGCCGGCATCGGTGGCCTCGCCACGCAGCTTGACGCCGCGCCCGACATTGAGGTCGATCGCCGCCTTGCCGGAACCCGGCTTGTCGCCCTTCTGGATCGTCACATAGGTGCGGTCGTTGAGGTATTTGCCGGCCGAGACGGCGGTGCCGCCCTTCTCGTCGGTGGTCACGTCGAGGTCGTCGACGCCGATCGCGCTGCGCAGGTTCTCGAGCAGCGAGGTCGAGCCGCCGACGCCGGCCAGTTGCGCGGCGGCCTCCGCCAGCTGCGCGATCTGCAGCGGCGACAGGTTCGACATCGAGCGGCCGAAGATCAGCTGCGCCAGCACCTCGTCCTCCGGCAGCGCCGGAACCGAGGAGAAGGTGAATTTCGGGTTGGTCGCCTCGCCCGACACGACGATGGTGACGGTGGCGCTGCTCGTCGTCGTGGTCGCCGTCAGGTTGAGATAAGGCACCAGCGAACCGGAGAAGCCGACCGTGCCTTCGGTGAAGGTCAGCCGCTTGGCGAGGATCGACAGCCGCCCGCGCTGCAGGGTGAAGGTGCCGACCGCATGCGGCGAGGATGCCGGACCGGTCAGCTTGAGCGAGCCGCCAAGCTCGGCGTCGACGCCCCGCCCCTGGATGAAGATCTGGTTCGGCGCATTGACGGTGACGTCCAGGGCGAGGCCGCTGCCGCCTCCGCCGCCGCTCGTCGTCGCCGGGCGCAGCGCCTTGTCCTGCGCGCGCACCGCGGCCGGCGCGCCCTTGTGCTTGACGTTGAGCGCCGCCAGCGAGCCCGGCAGCTTCTCGGGAACGGTGATGACGGTCTTGGCCAGGTTGACGGTGCCCGCGACCACCGGCGCCGAGACGAGCGGCCCCTTGATGGTCAGGTCGCCACCGAGATTGGCGGTCACCACCCGGCCGTCCGTGTAGCGGCCGTCGGTGAGCTTGACCGAAAGATCGGCCGGGAACCCTTGCGCCGGATTGATGCCGACCGTGCCGCTGGCCGACAGGCTGCCGCGCGTCGACAGCGTGCCGGTCAGGCGATTGATCCTGGCCACGCCGGAGCCGATCGAGACGTCGGCGGCGATATCGTTGACGGCAAGGCCGGAGCGCGCGTCGACCAGCCGGGCGCCCGACGTGCTGACCGTGCCGCCGATGACCGGCGACGTCGCCGGGCCGCGCACCTGGACATTGACGTTGGCGGTGCCGCTCAGCGACAGGCCCTGCGCGGCGAGCTTGGCGGCAAGGAAGGAGAACGGCACCTTGCCGGAGAAGTCGAGCACCAGCGCCGGCGTTCCCGCCGTCGTCACCGAGCCGCCGCCCTTCAGGCCAAGCCCTGCGCCGTCGCTGATGTTGGCGTCGAAGGTGAGTTTCTTGCCGGCGAATGTTCCCGACGAGGAAATGTTCATGCCGCCGAGGCCGGCGCTCCGCGTCTGCGCGATCTGCACGCCGCCGGCGTCGATCTTGAAGGCAACCGACGGATTGCCCGGCGCGCCGGTCACCTTGACCGTGCCGGAGATGGAACCTGCAGCATCGAGGCCGCGCGAAAAACTGTTGGCGAGCGAAGCCGGCACCTTGGCCAGCGCTGCATTGATATCGAGCGCCTGTCCGACCTTGCCGGTCACAGTCGCTGTGCCGCCGCCGAGATTGAGCACCAGCCTGTCCAGGCTCGTCGTGCCGTTGGCGATACTGACCGTCGAGGCCTGCGCGATCGCCGCCTTGATGCCTTGCACGGTCGCCTGACCCGAGGCGAGCTCGATGGTCGTGGTGCCATTCGCCACCCTCACCCGCCCGGCGGCCTTGGCCGGAATATCCTTGACGGTGGCGCCGCCGGAAAAGCCGGTCCAGTCGCCGTCGCGCTTCAGGTCGACATTGATGCCGCTGACCACGGTGCCGCCCGAAGTGACGCTGTCGGCGCGGACCTTGCCGGAGATCGCCGGGGCGGCCAGGTAGTTGGCGACCAGCGCGTCGATCGCCACGTTGCGGGCGGAGAGATCGCCACGCGAAATTGCGGCGGTCGTCGCCTTGACGGTGACGTTGGGGCCGTTGGCCGTCTTGGTGAAGGCGATGGTGCCGCGCACGTCGCCTTCGGCCTTTTCCAGCGCCAGCGCCGCCAGCGGGCCGATATCGGGCAGGTCGAGCGCGATGGTGCCGGCGGGCACGAAGGCCTCGTCAAGCGCGAGGTCGCCGGAGATCCTGTTCTTGCCGAGCGACAGGAGCAGCCCGTTGATCGCGCTCTTGCCGTCGGTTGTCGCCAGCACCGCGCTGCCTTGCAGTGCCTGTCCGGCGACATTGCCGGTCAGTTGCACATTCGCGGCCGGGTTGGCGGCATCGGCCTTGCCGGTGGCGGTCAGCTTCAGCCCGGTGATCTCGCGCGCCGCTACCGAAAGCCGGTCGCTGTCCACCGTCAACGACAGGTCCGGCGCCAGGCTTGGCCCTTGCGCATTGAGCGCGAAGGCAATCGCGCCCTTGGCGTCCTTCGACAGCAGCGAGATATCGGCCAGCGCGCCCTTGATGTCGGCGCTGAGCTTGTTGTCGGCGAGGCTGGCTTGCCCGTCGGCCGTCAACGCGCCGGAGGCAAGCTTGACCGGACTGATGGTGACGCCGCCATGGGTATCACGCTTCAGCGTGGCGCTGAGCTGCGTCCGCTCGGCCAGCACGCCGCGCGCGGCCGCCGGCAAAGCCGCCGAGAGGGCGTCCGCCTTGAGGTTGAGGTCGATGGCGCCATCCGCGAACGACACCCGGCCGTTGAAGGCGCTGTCCAGCGCCGCGCCCTGCACCGAGCCGCTGTCGATCGTGATCGCGTCGGCGGCAAGGGTGCCGGCGACCTTGGCGGTGATCTTGCCCGCGATCAGCGGCGCGATCGTCGGATTGTCGAGCCCGATCGTCTCCACCGTCACCGTGCCGGAAATCGGTCCCGTGCGGCTCTTCACATCGAAGGCATCGGAATGCAGCGCCAGCGTGATGCCTTCCGACTTGGTGAAATTCGTCGTGACCGAAGGCAGCACGGCCGAGATGTCGAGCTTCGGCTGGGTGCCCTGCCCGGCCGCCTTCACCGACAGCGCCTGCAATCCAAGCTTGATCGGGCTTTCCGCACTCCCGAACGACAGCGGCAGGCTGGGACCCGTCGAGACAAGGTCGAGGGCGAAATCGCTGGCGCCGTTCGGATTGATGGTGCCGGAAGCCTTACCGGAAATCTTGTCGCCCGAAAGCGTCGCCTGATCGAGGACGATACCGCCCGCGGTGGTGAAGCTTCCCATCGCATTGAGGCTGAGCGGCCCAAGCCCCGCCTGGCGGGTCTGGCTGGTCTCGCCGCCGGTCAACTTGGCATTGAAGCGGACGTCCGGATTTGCCGCCGGGCCCGTGACTTCGGCCGTGCCGTCGAGCGTGCCCGCGGCGTCGAGGCCGGGCGAGAAATCGTTGGCAAGGGCGGCCGGCAGCGCCGAGACCGTGGCCGCGAGGTCGAGCGTCTGGCCAGCCTTGCCGGAAAGCGTCACCGAACCGCCACCAAGATCGAGCACCAGCCTTTCGATGCTGGTCACGCCATTGGCGATGGTGAGGTTCGACGACCCGGCGATCGCCGCCTTGATGCCGCGAACGGTGGCTTCGCCCGAGGCGATCTCGACATTGGTGGTGCCGTTCGCGATCTTGACCCGGCCGGCGGCGGTGGCCGGAATGCCGGCAATCGTGGCACCGCCGCTGAAATTGGTCCAGTCGCCGTCGCGCTTCAGGTCGACGCCGATGCCGCTGACGACGGTGGTCCCCGATGTCACGCTGTTGGCCTTGATCGTACCCGAGATCGCCGGGCTCTTGAGATAGTTGGCGATCAGCGCGTTGACCGTGATCGTCTTCGCCGCCACGTCGCCGCGCGCGATCGAGCCGCTGGCGGCGTTGATGGTGACGGTCGGCGCCTCGCCTTCCTTGGCGAGGACGATGGTGCCATTGATGTCGCCGGTCACCGTTTGACCGCCAAGCGCCGCCAGCGGCGCAATGTCTTGCACCGCCAGCGTCAGCGTTCCTTGCGGCAGCAAATGATCATCCAGCGCAAGGTCGCCGGAGATCTTGTTGTCGCCGAGCGCCAGGCTGAGCCCCTTAATCGAGCGTTTGCCCTCGCTGGTCACCAGCGACGCCCTTATGTCCAGCGCCTGCTCCTCGACGGCGCCGGTAAGCGCGATGTCGGCCTGGGGGCTGGCGATGTCGGCCTTGCCCTTCGCCGAAAGCTTGACGTCCTTCACCGTGCGCCCGGCCGCCGTCAGGCTGGCGCTGTCGGCCGAGACCGAAAAGTCCGGGGCAAAGCGCGGACCGCTCGCGGTCAGGGTGAAATTGATCCCGCCGGCGAGTGGCGTGCCGGCCAGCGGCGACAGCGTCGAGACGTCGCCCAGCGTTCCCTTGACGTCGGCCTGGATGTCCGAGCCTTGCGCGCTGGCGGTGCCGCTGGCGCTGAGCGAGCCGGAGGTCAGCGACAGCGAATTGGCGGCAAACGCCCCTTGCGGATCGCGGGTGGCGGCCGCCGAGAACGTGACGCGCTCGCCCAGCACCGAGCGGATCTGCGGCGGCAACGCGCTCGACACCGCGTCGGCATTCATCTTCAGCTTCATCGCCAGGTCGGTGAGCGAAACCGTGGCCGTCAGCGAGGCATTCAGCGCATCGCTGCGCAATGTGCCCTCGTCGAGGGAAATCTCCTGCTTGCTGATCTTGCCGGCGAGATCGGCGACGAGCTTGCCGGTCACCAGCGGCTCCAGTGTCGCCACGTCGGTCTTGAGGCCGCCGGCCGCGAGTTTGATGGATATCGGGCCGCTGCGATCCTCTATATCGAAGCCGTCGGAATGGATCGCGGCGGTGAGGTCGTTGAGCTGCGTGCCGCCCGCCGCCACCGACACCAGCGACGCGCCGATATCGACCATCGGCGCCTTGCCGTCGCCGAAGGCGCGGACGGTGGCGTTCCTGACCGCCACCGTGACCGGCTGCGCCTTGGTGCCGACGTCGAGCACCACGGGCTCGCCCTTGGCGGCGAATTCGACCGACAGGTCGCTGGCGCCCTTGGGATCGACGGAACCGGCGGCGGCGCTGTGCACGGAGCCGCTCTCGACGACCGCCCGCTCGATGTCGACGCCGCCGCTGGGGGTCGCGATGCCGGCAAGATCAAAGCTGGTCTTGCCGGCAAACAACGGCTTCAGCTTTTCGGGCAGGAAGCGCTCGAAATCGCCGTCGCCCTTGGCCTCCACCATATGGCCCTTGTCGGTGAGCTGGTGGCGTCCGGTGAGCTGGGTGACGATCTGGCCGTCGACGACGAAAGTGCCGATGCCGCTCCAGTTGGCCAGCGGTCCTGTGCCGGAGACGACGATCTCGACCGGCGGTTGGCCCGGCAGCTGGAGCAGATTGGCGATGATACCGCCGGCCGGCTCCGATGCCTTGAGATCGAGGTCGAGCTTGTTGTCGGCGGGGGCGAAATGCAGCTTGGCGTCGACATTGCCTTGCTTGCCGTCGTGGCGGATGACGTTGAGAACCGTATCGACCGAGAGCGGCGCGGCGTCGGCCTTGACGGATCCCTTGGCGGCAAGTTCGGCGATGCCGCTTCCAGCCAGCGCCTCGCCCAGCGCGATCTCCGGCAGGTCTATCTGCTTCACGTCGATCGAAACCGGCAGCGATGTCGTGCCGCTCTCCGCCGGCTGATTGCTTGCCACTGGCAGCCGCGCCAACTCGATCCGCCCGGCAGCGAGGCGCTCGGCGCTGAAATTCTTCGACAGCAGCGCCAGCGGCGACCAGTCGAGCGCCACCTTGCGCGCCACCAGCCAGGGCCCGCCGCGGTCTTCGACCACGACGTGGTCGAGCCTGAGCGCGCCGGACCAGATGCCGTCTATGCCGCTGACGGTGACTTTGCGCTCGTCGCTCGACGCCAGATTCGAGATCATGCCGGCGAGATTGTCGCGCCCGCGCTCGGTCTTGGTCAGCACGACCAGCGCGCCGACCACCGCCGCCACCACGACGAGCAGCGTGTAGAGAACAATGCGAAGGATGCGCCGGAACGTCTTCATCAGAAGGCCTGACCGATGCCGGCATAGATGCCGAAATGCGGGTCGCCCGGACCGCGGTTGAGCGGCACCGCCGCATCGACACGCAGCGGCCCGAACGGTGTAAGATAGCGCACGCCGACGCCGGCGCCGACCTTCATACCGGAAAAGTCCGGAAACGACTTCGTCGAAACGGTGCCGGCGTCGACGAACGGCACGATGCCGATCGTGTCGGTGACGGCGATGCGCATCTCGACCGAAGTCTCGAAGAATGACAGCCCGCCGATCGGCTGTCCGTCGATGTCCTTGGGGCCGATGCCCTGATAGGCATAGCCGCGCACCGAGCCGCCGCCGCCGGAATAGAAGCGCCGGTCGGCCGGAACGTTTTGCAGGCCGGTGCCGACGATGGAACCGATGGTGGCGCGTTCGGCGAGAACGAATTTGCTCGCCGTGTCGAGCGACTGATAGGCCGACCCTTCGCCCTTCAGTTTGAGGAACGTCGCGCCGTTCAATAGGTCGTAGCTGGGCTCGGCATAGGCCAGCACGCGGAAGCCGCTGGTCGGGTTGAGCCGGTTGTCCCTGCCGTCATAGACATATTGCAAGGGAACGCTGGCGATCAGATAGGTGTGCTTGCCGAAGGTGTCGGTGATCCGTGAATAGTCGAGGGCGAATTCCGCCGATACCCTCTGCTTCTTGTCCAGGTCATAGGAGACGCCCATGTTGCCCTTGACCGAGAAATGGTCGTAGGCGTCGGGATGCTCGAACACCGTCTTCACGCCAGTGAAGAATTTCGATGACGGCCCGAGCACGCCCGGTTTCTCGAACATGATGCCGGCATTGTAGTTGAGCTCGCCGAGATCGTTGCTGCCGATGCCGCTGATGGCGCCCTCGATGCGCAGCTTTTCGGCGCGGCCAAACAGGTTGCGGTGGCCCCAATAGCCCTCCAACCCAAGCCCTTCCGTGTTGGAGACGGTGCCGCCAAGCCCGAAATAACGCGGTTTGCGCTCGCTGACCTGGACGTTGATCGGGATATTGCCCTCGGCGTCGAGGCTTTCGCCTTCCTTCATCGTCACGCTGTTGAACACTTCCAGCCCGAGCAGCCGGTCGCGCGCGTCGTCGATCTCGTCGGGCGAATATTGGCGGCCGCGCTTCAGCCCGGTCATGTATTCGGTGAAGTCGCGATCGACCTTCTCGGTGCCTTCGACCGTCGTGTCGCCATAGCCGGCGACCGGGCCGGCCGCGACCGTCAGCGTCACGTCGAGCGTCGAGGTGGCGTGCTCGGCGACGATCTGGCGGTCCGTGATCGTCGCCAGCGGCCGCCCCTCCTGCTTGAGTGCCCGCACGATCAGCGCTTCGGCCTTGAGCACGGCGCCCGACCCGGCATCGCCGCCGGCGATCAGGCCGAAATCGGCGCTGGCGAGCCCCGCGGCGTCACCTTCGAGCCTGATGTTGCCGAGCGTGAATTTCGGCCCGGCGACGATGGAAATGGCCACCGGGATCGGTTGCGGCCCCTTGAACTCGGCGTCGGGCGGCAGGTCGTCGAGCGGCTTGCCTTCGATGGTTATGGTGACGACGCCTTCGTAGCGGGCGTCGGCATAGAGGGCGGCGACCAGCCCCTCGCGGTCAGCCCGCGCCTTGGCCAGCAGGCCGAGCGAGCCGGAGACCGGGCGCTCCTCGTCCGCCTTCAGCGTCGAGGCATTTTCCAGATTCTTGACCAAGTCCTTGTCCGCATCGGGCGCCTCGATGGTCACGGAATAGCGCAGCGGATCGACAATATCGGCGTCTTCGTCGCTGGCAGAGCCCCAGAGCTTGATGCCGAAGAACTCGAAGGCCGTCGCCGGCCGCGATTCGACAATGAAAACAGCAGAGCAAAGCGCGGCCAGAAGCAGGGCGCGCGGAAGCCCGCGCCCTGGCGCGATCCCCCCTGACATCTGCTTTTCATGCGCCGGCATTAAGACAACCTAGTCGACAAAACTAAAATTGGAATGAAGTTCTGAAACGCTCGTAAAGGGGCCACAATCCAATTGTCTGAAATAGACAGGGCTTGGAATTCACACCTTTTGCGTCTTCGCAAGATTGCGTGATCCCTTGTCCTATGGAGGTTCTGTCGAAATACCGGCCTTTGGCCGGCATGGAAACCGTTGGCGGGTGCAAACCTGCCGAGCTCCGGCGTTGACAAGCTCGACTGAAGCTTGATCATGCCGGAACGCTGGCGATGTCTGGAGGGTGATGTGGCAATGCGCGCGGCTCGTGGTATCTCGTTCCTGGTCCTTCTCTTTTTCGCCTTCAGCGGCGTCGCGCAAGCGGCGGAAGCCCGGCGGATCGTGACGACGGACAATTCCGACTATTTCGGGTTCGACCTCAGGTCCGACCAGAATGTCAGCCTCGACCAATGCAAGACGACATGTCTCGGCGACCCCGCCTGCCGCGCCTTCACCTACAACACCAAGGCCAAATGGTGCTTTCTCAAATCCGACTATAACCAGCTTAAACCCTTCAACGGCGCCATTGCCGGCAAGGTCGCCAATGTCGATGGCGATCCCGATATCGGCGCACCGCCGGAACTGGCCTTTTTCCCCAGCTGGATGGCCGACCAGGCGCAGCAGTACCGCAACAAGCTGACCGATCCGGCCTATGACAAGCCGACCGAAGGGCTGGCGGCGCTGCAGGCCGCGGCCGAGCAGGCGCAGCTTACCGGCGACCATCGCCTGGCCATGCAGAAATACGAGGCCGCGGCTACGGTGCTGCCCGATGACGGCCATCTGTGGCTCGAGCTGGCGCGCGAGACGCTTGCCGTGCAGCCGGCCTCCAACACCTCCGAATCGTCGACCTTGCCGACAAACGGCACGTCCGCCGCCTTCAACGCCTACAAGCTGCTGCGCACCACCAAGACGCGCGCCGAAGCGCTCGCGCTGCTCGGCGCCGGTCTCGACCGCCGCGATCTCTACCGGCCGTCGCTGCAGGCTTATGAAGCAAGCCTCGCGCTGGTCAGCTCACCGTCGGTGCAGGCCGATTATGCCGACCTCAAGGCCCGCAAGGGCTTCCGCGTCATCGATCACACCGTCGATGCCGACACCAGCGCGCCGCGCATCTGCGCGCAATTCTCCGAGGATCTGGTCAAGACCGGGGTCGACTATTCGCAGTTCGTCACCGTCGACAACGCCGCCCCCAAGGGCGTCGAAGCCAAGGACAAGCAGATCTGCGTCGAAGGGCTGGAGCATGGCCAGCACTATGAGGTGACCTTCCGCGCCGGCCTGCCGGCCGCTATCGGCGAGGTGACCAGCGCGCCTGTGGTGCTGTCGATCTATGTCCAGGATCGCGCGCCTTCCGCCCGCTTCACCGGCGACAGCTTCGTGCTGCCGGCGGGCGCGCGCCGCGGCATACCGGTCGTCACCGTCAACATGAACGCCGCCAAGATGAAGCTTTACCGCATCGGCGACCGTTCGCTGGCGCAGCTTCTGTCCGGCTACCAGTTCCTGAAGCAGCTCGACGGCTACGATCTTTCCAACATTTCCGACCAGATGGGTTCGCCGGTCTGGGAAGGCCAGCTCGACATCGCCAACGACCTCAACAAGGAGGTCACCACCTCCTTCCCGGTCGACGAGGCGCTGCCGCAGCGCAAGCCCGGCGTCTATGTGCTGACCGCCCAGGCTGTCGACGACCACAGCGATGAGTATGATTCGCGTGCGACGCAGTGGTTCGTCGTCTCCGACATTGGGCTCTCCACCTATACCGGCCAGGACGGGCTGAACGTCTTTGCCCGTTCGCTTGGAAGCGCCAAGCCGATCGCCGGCGCCGAACTGACGCTGCTCGCGCGCAACAACGAGATCCTCGGCACCGCCACCACCGACGCCGAGGGCCGCGCCGTCTTCAATCCCGGCCTCACGCGCGGTGAAGGCGGCATGGTGCCGGCCGTGCTGATGGCCAAGCAGGGCGACAACGACTTCGTCTTCCTCGACATGGGCCGGGCCGGCTTCGACCTGTCCGACCGTGGCGTCACCGGACGTCCGTCGCCCGGCGCGCTCGACGTCTATGCCTGGACCGAGCGCGGCATCTACCGCGTCGGCGAGGACGTGCATGTCGCGGCCCTTGCCCGCGACGGCGCCGCCAAGGCGGTCGAGAACCTGCCGCTGACCTTCATCTTCACCCGCCCCGACGGCGTCGAGGACCGCCGCATCGTCAGCGACGGCGCCTCCGCCGGCGGCCATGCCGTCGACCTGCCGCTCGAGCCCAACGCCATGCGCGGCACCTGGACGGTGTCGATCCATACCGATCCCAAGCAGGCGGCCGTCGCCAGCCAGATGTTCCTGGTCGAAGACTTCGTGCCGGATCGCATCGAGTTCGACCTCTCCGCCGACAAGAAGGAGATCGCGCAGGGCGAAACCGCCAACGTCACCGTCGACGGCCGCTTCCTTTATGGCGCGCCGGCCGCCGGACTGGCGCTCGAAGGCGAATTGACGCTGTCGACCGCCCGCGACTGGGACCGCTTCAAGGGCTATTCCTTCGGCCTCGCCGACGAGCAGTCGGCCGCACCTTCGGTGACGCCGCTCGCCGGCCTGCCCGTGGTCGGCGACGATGGCAAGGCGACCTTCCCGGTCGCCGTCGACCAGCTGCCCTCGACCACCAAGCTGGTCGACGCCAAGGTCACCGTCCGCATGCGTGAAACCGGCGGCCGCGCCGTCGAGCGCTCGCTCAACATCGGCATCCGCCCGCAGGGCCACATGATCGGCATCCGTCCGGATTTCGAGAACGACGAGGTGCCGCAGGGCGGCACGGCGAAGTTCAGCCTGATCGCCGTCGACCCCGACGGCAAGCGCGAGGCGCTGAAGGGCGCGCTGTGGTCGCTTGTAAAGGTCGAGCGCAATTACCAGTGGTACCGCTCAAACAACTCATGGAATTACGAGCCGGTCACCTTCACCAAATCGGTGGCCAACGGTCAGGTCGATCTTGCCGCCGATGGCGAGGCGACCGTGTCGCTGCCGGTCGACTGGGGCCGCTACCGGCTCGAGGTCGAGACGGCTGATCCCGAGGGTCCCGCGACCAGCTACGAATTCGATGGCGGCTGGTATGTCAGTTCCACCACCACCGAAACGCCCGACGGCCTCGAGGTCGCCCTCGACAAGGACACCTACGCCGCCGGCGAAGTGGCCAAGCTCAAGGTCTCGCCGCATTTTGCCGGCGAATTGCTGGTCACCATCGGCGCCGACAAATTGCTGAAGACCGTCACCGCAAGCGTGCCGGCCGGCGGCGGCACCGTCGACATCCCGGTCGGCGACGACTGGGGCGCCGGCGCCTATGTCACGGCGACGCTGTTCCGGCCGGGCGACGCGCAGGAGACGCGCATGCCGGCCCGCGCCATCGGCGTGAAATGGCTGACGGTCGACCCGGGCTCGAAGAAGCTCGCCGTCACCTTGACGCCGCCCGAGAAGGCAATGCCGCGCCAGCAACTGTCGATCCCGGTCGCGGTGGCGGGCGTCCAGCCTGGCAGCAATGCCTATGTGATGGTTGCCGCCGTCGATGTCGGCATCCTCAACCTGACCAACTACAAGGCGCCCGATCCGGAAAACTGGTTCTTCGGCCAGCGCATGCTGGGGCTTGAGATCCGCGACCTCTACGGCCGCCTGATCGACGGCTCGCTCGGCACCACCGGCAAGCTGCGCACCGGCGGCGACGGCGCCGCCTTGCAGGCGCAGGGCAGCCCGCCGACCGAAAAGCTGGTCGCCTTCTTCTCCGGTCCCGTCCAGCTCGACGCCGACGGCAAGGCCAGGATCGATTTCGACATCCCGCAGTTCAACGGCACCGTGCGCGTCATGACTGTTGCCTGGACCAGGGAAGCGGTCGGCCACGCTCAGGCCGATGTTATCGTGCGCGATCCAGTGGTCATCACCGCCGGCCTGCCGCGCTTCCTGGCGCCCGGCGACAACGCTGTCATGCGCCTTGACGTCGCCGATACCGACGGCCCGGCCGGCGACTACGCGCTGTCGATCGACACGACAGGCGACCTGTCGACCGGCGACAAGCCGCTGCCGGAGAAACTGACGCTTGCCCTGGGCAAGCGCCAGACGCTGACCGTGCCGCTGGTTGCCAAAACCGCCGGCAACGCCTCGATCACCGTCAAGCTCGCTCATGCCGACGGCACCGAGGTCGAGCAGACGCTCTATGTGCCGGTGCGGCCGGCGCAATTGCCGGTCACCACCCGGCTGGTGGTCGACCTCAAGCCCAATGTCGGCGCCTTGCGCGTCGACAAGGAACTGCTGGCGGCAAGCTTGCTCGACGGCGCTTCGGTCAGCGTCGGCGTTTCGCAGGCGGCCGCCTTCGACGTGCCGTCGCTGCTTATGACGCTCGACCGCTACCCCTATGGCTGCGCCGAGCAGACGACCAGCCGCGCCCTGCCGCTGCTCTATGTCAATGAGTTGGCTTCGGGCATCGGCATGGCCAGCGATCCGGACCTGCATGGCCGCATCCAGGATGCCATCTACAAGGTGCTAAGCTACCAGGCCTCGGCCGGCAGCTTCGGCCTGTGGGGTCCCGGCTCCGGCGATCTCTGGCTCGACGCCTATGTCAGCGACTTCCTGACCCGGGCGCGCGAGCAGAAATACGACGTGCCGGCGCTGGCGATGAACCAGGCGCTGAGCAACCTGCAGAACTCGCTCGGCTATGACCAGGACGTCCAGGACCGCGGCAGCGAGATCGCCTACGCGCTCTATGTGCTTGCCCGCAACAAGAAGGCTTCGATCGGCGATCTGCGATATTACGCCGACACCCAGCTCGAAGCCTTCACCAGCCCGATGGCCGTCGCGCAGCTTGCGGCGAGCCTTGCGCTCTATGGCGACGCGCAGCGCTCGGAAGCTACCTTCCAGACCGCGCTGCGTCTGGCTCAGGCGAGCACCGAGTACGACTACTACCGCTCCGACTATGGCTCGCCGCTCCGCGACGGTGCGGCGATCCTGGCGCTGGCCGCCGAATCGAAGCCGGTGCCAACCATCGTGCCGGCGCTGATCAAGCTGGTGGCCAGGGCGCGCGCCGATGCCCGCTGGACGAGCACGCAGGACGAGTCCTGGATGCTCCTGGCGGCGCGGGCGCTGAAGGAGGGCAATGATTCCATCACGCTCTCCGTCAACGGCGCGCCGCATGCCGGTGGCTATTCCGACCGCTTCAGCGGCAGCGACATCGCCGACAGCCCGCTCACCATCGCCAACACCGGCAAGACGCCGCTGCAGGCGGTGGTCACCACGGTGGCCTCGCCGGTCGAGACGCTGCCGGCCGACGGCGACGGCTTCACCATCGACCGCACCTACTACAGGCTCGATGGCACCGAGGCCAACGTCACCGAGGTCAAGCAGAACGAACGCTATGTCGTCGTGCTCAAGGTCTACGAGCAGAACAGCTGGCCCTCGCGGCTGCTGATCACCGACCTGCTGCCGGCCGGCTTCGAGATCGACAATCCTGGCCTGGTGTCCAGCGCCCAGCTGTCGAACTTCTCCTGGCTGGCGCAGACCGACGCCGCTCATCTAGAGTTCCGCGACGACCGCTTCGTCGCGGCCTTCAACCCGAACGATGGCGACGGCGACCGCAACATCACGCTGGCCTACGTCGTGCGCGCGGTAACGCCCGGCACCTATGCCCATCCGGCGGCAACGGTGGAGGATATGTACCGGCCGCAATATTCGGCCCGCACCGCCACTGGCATGATGGAGGTCAAGGCGCCGTAAGGTGCTACAGACGAACATGAACAGGACGACGGCGCTGCCCCTCATCCGCCTGCCGGCACCTTTTCCCCGTATAGTGACGGGGAGAAGGGAACTGTCGCAATCGTCGGCGCCCGTTCTGCAGCGTTGGAAATTGGCGAAAGCCTCTGCGCAGGCTCCTTTCTCCCCGTCTCTATACGGGGAGAAATGCCCGGCAGGGCAATGAGGGGCGGCGCCACGCTCTCAAATAAATTCCTGCGCCGAGCCGGCATCGCCGCTGCCGCTGGCGCCGGGCTCCTCGCCATTTCCACAGCCACCCTCTGGCAGCTCGACCGCGCCTATCCGCCGCCGCTGCCAGAAAAACTGGCGGTCTCCACCGAGGTGCAGGACCGCGACGGCCAGTTGCTGCGCGCCTTCGCCACGCCCGACGGCTACTGGCGTCTCGAAACCCGTCTCGACCAGGTCGACAAGCAGTTCGTCGACATGCTGGTCGCCTATGAGGACAAGCGCTTCTGGGACCATGACGGTGTCGATGTGCTGGCCCTATGCCGGGCCGCCGGCCAGTTCGTCAGCAACGGCCACATCGTCTCCGGCGGCTCGACCCTGTCGATGCAGCTCGCCCGGCTGATCGAGCCGCGCGACAGCCGCAGCCTCGGCTCCAAGATCAAGCAGATGCTGCGCGCCATCCAGATCGAGCGGCGACTTTCCAAACGCGAGATCCTCGAACGCTATCTGACGCTGGCCCCCTATGGTGGCAATCTCGAAGGCGTTCGCGCCGCCTCTCTCGCCTATTTCGGCAAGGAGCCGAAGCGGCTGACGGTCTCGGAAGCCGCTTTGCTCGTCGCCCTGCCGCAACTGCCGGAGAGGCGGCGGCCCGACCGCAACCTCGACATCGCGCATGCCGCGCGCGACCGCGTGCTGACGCGCATGGTTTCCGCCGGCCTGCTCGGCGACCGGGAAGCCGCGCGCGCTGCGCTGGACGATGTCTCCGGCCTGCGCCGCAAGCTGCCGGCACTCGCCGCCCATGCCGCCTATGCCATGCTTCCCAAGGCCGTGCCCGGCAAGCCGCTGCAACTCACCATCCGCAGGAGCGTCCAGCAAGGACTGGAACAGGTGGCGAAGGAAGCCGCCGCCCGGCTCGGCCCAAGACTGTCCGTCGCCATGGTGCTGGGCGATGCCCGCACCGGCGACATCCTCGGCGAGGTCGGCTCGGCCGATTTCTTCGACGCCAGCCGCTCCGGCTGGATCGACATGACCAGGATCGTCCGCTCGCCGGGGTCGACGCTGAAACCGTTCATCTACGGGCTCGCCTTCGAGCAGGGCCTGGTCGCACAGGAGACCATCATCGAGGACAGCCCGGCGGATTTCGCCGGCTACCGGCCGAAGAATTTCGACATGGGCTATCAGGGCGACGTCAGCATCAGGCAGGCGCTGCAGCTCTCGCTCAACGTGCCGGCGATCCGGGTGCTCGACGCGGTCGGACCGGCCAGGCTGACGGCGCGCTTCCGCCAGGCCGGCGTCAACCCGGTGCTGCCGGTCAACGAGGCGCCGGGCCTGGCGATCGGCCTCGGCGGCGTCGGTGTGACCTTGCGCGATCTCGTCCAACTCTATACGGGCCTCGCCAATGGCGGCAAGGCGCACACGCTGCATGACGGCACCGAGCCGGCCAACGCCGAACGCACCACCGCAACCATCCTCGACGACCAGGCCAACTGGCAGATCACCGACATATTGTCGGGCGTGAAGCCGCCGGAGGGCGCTTTGCAGCGCGGCATCGCCTACAAGACCGGCACCTCCTATGGCTACCGCGACGCCTGGTCGGTCGGTTTCGACGGCCGCTATGTGCTGGGCGTCTGGGTCGGCCGCGCCGATGCCGGCGCCGTGCCTGGTCTGTCCGGATACGTCTCGGCCGCGCCGATCCTGTTCGAGGGCTTCGTCCGCTCCGGCCTCGCCACCGTTCCGCTTCCCGGCCAGCCGGCCGGCGTCCGCCGCCCGAAACGCGACGAGTTGCCGGTGACGCTGGCGCGCTTCGGCGCCGGATCGGACGGGCTGGTGCAGGCAACGCCGGCCGAGCCCGCGCCGACGATCGTCTTTCCGCCCGACGGCGCGCGCGTCGACCTCGCCGCCAATTCGGCCGACGCCTCGCCGCTGGTGCTGAAGCTGCAGGGCGGCCGCGCGCCCTTCCGCTGGCTGGCCAACGGCAAGCCGTTGTCCGGCATCGACCGGCGCCGCACCGCCACCTGGCTGCCCGACGGCGCCGGCTATTCGACGCTCACCGTGATCGACGCCGCCGGCCGCGCGGCAAGCGTGAAGGTTTTCGTTGAATAGGATGCCGCAACCGATTCAGCGGATTGCGCTTCTTGGCCTGATGTCTGGCGCGAGGCCCCCCTCTCTGGCCTGCCGGCCATCTCTTCCTCAAGGGGGGAGATTATTCGCTTCGTCACCTTCGCCAATTTTCGACCTTAGAAAGGCGGGAGCCGCGCCGAAAATGCCAATCTCCCCCCTTGAGGGGGAGATGGCCGGCAGGGCAGAGAGGGGGGCCTCGCGCCGACCTCTGTGGGGAGCATTCTTCGCAGCGCTTGCGCTAGCAATCGCGAGCCCTCTCTCGGCTTACGCAGATGCCCCGCCCTTCGGCTTCGTCAGGCTCGCCGATGTCGATGCGACCATTCGCCAGGACATCCGCTATGCCGGGAACAAAAACTTCCTGCGCCGCCAGGTCGACGGCTATGAGGCGCCGGTCTGCATCCTGACTAGGCAGGCGGCAAAGGCGCTTTCAAGCGTCCAGAAAGCGATCGCACAAAAGGGCCAGACTCTGGTCGTCTTCGACTGCTATCGCCCGGCGAGGGCCGTCGCCGACATGGTCGAGTGGACGCGATCGGGCGGACCTCCGGACCCGCAATGGTACCCCTCCGTAAAACGCGGCGACCTCATCGCCAAGGGGTATATCGGCGAGCTCTCCAACCATTCGCGCGGCTCGACCGTGGATCTCGCCATTGCGCCCGTTGCTGGCGCGGCCGCACCTCACCCTGCCTGCGGCGCGCCCGATGCCGAAACGCTCGATTTCGGCACCGGCTTCGATTGTTTCGACCAGGCCAGCGAAACCGACCACCATCCGCTCCCCGGCAACGCGGCGGCAAACCGCAAGCGACTGGTCGAGGCCATGCGCGTCGCCGGTTTCCGCAACTACACTCGCGAATGGTGGCACTTCACGCTGACGGACGAGCCGTTCCCGAAGCAACGCTTCGACTTTCCCGTCACCGCGCCTTAGAGGTCCGGCCGCGAAGGCCGACCTGTCGCCGCGCAGCCTTGCCTGGACGCGCCCCGCTTCTAGATAGCGTCGGGCCGGCGAGGAGGCGGTCTATTTAATATGAGGAAACCATTTCCCTGAGGGGCAGGCGATCGGCGAAAAATTTCTCCGATAGGCCAAAAAAGGCAACATTGAATGCATCTAAATTCTATCAATTCGCTAGAGTTCGGCCGTCATCAACGGAGGCGGAAATGACCAAACCTCATTTCAAGAAACTGCTTGGCGCGCTGGTCGCCTCATCTGTCCAGTTCGGCACGCTCGGTTTGGCGTTCGCCGATACGACCCTTCTCAACGTGTCCTACGATCCGACGCGTGAACTCTACAAGGCCTATGACGAGGCCTTCGCCGCGCACTGGAAGGCCGAGACCGGCGAGACCGTGACCATCCAGCAGTCGCATGGCGGATCGGGCGCGCAGGCTCGCGCCGTGATCGACGGCCTCGACGCCGATGTCGTGACGCTGGCGCTCGAAGGCGACATCAACGCCATCGTCTCGAAGGCGAAGAAGATCAATCCGGACTGGCGCAAGAAGTTCGAGAACAATTCGGCCCCTTACACCTCGACCATCATCTTCCTGGTCCGCAAGGGCAACCCGAAGGGCATCCATGACTGGAACGACCTGATCAAGGACGGCGTCCAGGTGATCACGCCCAACCCGAAGACCTCCGGCGGCGCGCGCTGGAACTATCTCGCCGCCTGGGCCTATGCCAACGCCAATGACGGCGGCGACGAGGCCAAGACCAAGGAATTCATCGCCAAGCTCTACTCCCAGGTGCCGGTCCTCGACACCGGCGCGCGTGGCTCGACCGTGACCTTCGCGCAAAAGGGCCTGGGCGACGTGCTGCTGGCCTGGGAAAACGAGGCCTATCTCGCGCTCGACGAATTCGGCGCCGACAATTTCGACATCGTCTATCCGCCGACCTCGATCCTGGCCGAACCGCCTGTCGCGGTGGTCGACGCCAATGTCGACGCCAAGGGCACGCGCAAGGTCGCCGAGGCCTATCTCGGCTACCTCTACTCCAAGGAGGGCCAGACGCTGATCGCCAAGAACCACTATCGTCCGGCAAAGCCCGATCTGGTGCCCGCCGAGGACCTCGCCAAACTGCCCGAGATCAAGCTGATCACCATCGACGATCCGCTTTTCGGCGGCTGGAAGAAGGCGCAACCTTATCATTTCGGCGATGGTGGTATATTCGACCAGATCTACAAGCCGGCCCAGTGAGGCGCGACGGCCTCGCGGCCGAGACATTCACCGACGGCAGTCTGGTCTGAATAAGAAGGGACGAACCAGAATTCCATGACCACAGCACCCGCGCCGGCGGGGTGGCGATTCAAGCAGCCGAGTGTCATTCCGGGTTTCGGACTGACGCTCGGCTTCTCGCTTGCCTACCTCACGCTCATCATCCTCATCCCGCTCTCCGGGCTGGTCTGGCGCTCGGCGGCACTCGGCTGGACCGATTTCTGGGCGATCGCTGCCGACCGCCGCACCATCAACGCGCTTGAAATCAGCTTCGGCACCGCCTTCATCGCCGCCGGCGTCAACGTCGTCTTCGGCACCATCGTCGCCTGGGTGCTGGTGCGCTACCGCTTTCCCGGCCGTCGCATCGTCGATGCCATGGTCGATCTGCCCTTCGCGCTGCCGACCGCCGTCGCCGGCATCGCGCTCACCACGCTCTACGCGCCGAACGGCTGGATCGGCAAATTGCTGATGCCGCTCGGCATCAAGGTCGCCTATACGCCGCTCGGCATCGTCATCGCGCTGGTGTTCATCGGCCTGCCCTTCGTCGTGCGCACCGTGCAGCCGATCATGGAAGAGCTCGACAAGGAGGTCGAGGAAGCGGCCGCCACGCTCGGCGCCAACCGTTTCCAGATCATCACCCGCATCCTGTTCCCGGGCCTGGCGCCGGCGATCATCACCGGCTTCTCGCTCGCCTTCGCGCGCGGCGTCGGCGAATACGGCTCGGTCATCTTCATCGCCGGCAACCTGCCGTTCAAGTCGGAGATCGCGCCGCTGCTGATCGTGATCAGGCTGGAGGAGTACAACTATCCGGCCGCCACCGCGATCGCAGCCATCATGCTGGCGCTGTCGTTCCTGATGCTGCTGGTCGTCAACCTGGCACAGTCATGGAGCCGCAAACGCTATGGCTGACCCCGAAATCAAATCCTACGAACCTCACCACGAAAGCCAGTCGGCGGCGGTCACCGAAAGCCGGCCGGTGCGCATCGTGGCGATGGCCGTGGCCTTCGCCTTCCTCGCCATCTTCCTGCTCATGCCGCTGATCGTCGTCTTCCACGAAGCGCTGGCAAAGGGCATCGGTGCCTATTCGGAGGCGCTGGCCAGTTCCGACACGCGCTCGGCCATCCGGCTGACGCTGCTGGTGGCGGCGATCTCGGTGCCGCTCAACCTCGTCTTCGGCATTTCCGCCGCCTGGGCGATCGCCAAGTTCGAGTTCAAGGGCAAGGCCTTCCTGACCACCCTCATCGACCTGCCGTTCTCGGTCTCGCCGGTGATTTCCGGCCTGGTCTACGTGCTGCTGTTCGGCGCCCAGGGCGTGCTCGGCGCCTGGTTGAAGGCGCATGGCGTCGTCATCCTGTTCGCCGTGCCGGGCATCGTGCTCGCCACCGTCTTCGTCACCTTCCCCTTCGTTGCCCGCGAACTGATCCCGCTGATGCAGGAACAGGGCAATGGCGACGAGGAGGCCGCACTTTCGCTCGGCGCCAATGGCTGGCAGACCTTCTGGTACGTGACGCTGCCCAACATCAAATGGGGCCTGCTCTACGGCGTCCTGCTCTGCAACGCCCGCGCCATGGGCGAGTTCGGCGCGGTGTCGGTGGTGTCGGGGCACATACGCGGCCTCACCAACACCATGCCGCTGCATGTCGAAATCCTCTACAACGAGTACAATGCCGTCGGCGCCTTCGCCGTCGCTTCGCTGCTTGCCGGCCTGGCGCTGGTGACGTTGGTCTTGAAAACACTTCTCGAGATGCGCTACGGCGCCGAGATCGCCGCCACGCGCGGACACTGAATGCATATCGCCCAAAAGCGCGAACCGGTTTTGGGATAACGGCAGGCACCGACAAAGGGACGGTTTATGGAAGTTCGCGTTGCCAACGTGCGCAAGGAGTTTGAGCGGTTTCCTGCCCTCCACGACGTCTCGCTCGACATCAAGTCGGGCGAGCTGATCGCGCTGCTGGGCCCGTCCGGCTCCGGCAAGACGACGCTTCTGCGCCTGATCGCCGGGCTGGAGCGGCCGACCAAGGGCACAATCTTCTTCGGCGACGAGGACGCCTCGCAGAAGTCGATACAGGATCGCAATGTCGGCTTTGTCTTCCAGCACTACGCGCTGTTCCGCCACATGACCGTCGCCGACAATATCGGCTTCGGCCTCAAGGTCCGGCACGGCGCGGCACGCCCGCCGGCGCAGGAGATCCGTCGCCGCGCCTCGGAGCTTCTCGACCTCGTCCAGCTCTCGGGCCTGGAGAAGCGCTACCCGGCGCAGCTCTCGGGCGGCCAGCGCCAGCGCGTCGCGCTTGCCCGCGCCATGGCGATCGAACCCAAGGTGCTGTTGCTCGACGAGCCGTTCGGCGCGCTCGACGCCCAGGTGCGCCGTGAGCTTCGCCGCTGGTTGCGCGAGATCCACGACCGCACCGGCCACACCACGGTCTTCGTCACCCACGACCAGGAAGAGGCGCTGGAGCTCGCCGACCGCGTCGTGGTGATGAGCCAGGGCCGCATCGAGCAGGTCGGTTCCGCCGATGAGATCTACGACACCCCGAACTCGCCCTTCGTCTATAGCTTCATCGGCGAATCGAGCTGCCTGCCGGTCAAGGTCGAGAGCGGCGAGGTCTGGATCGCCGACCGGTCGATCGGCCTGTCCGCCCCGCATGCGGCCTCTGGCGACGCGCTGCTGTATTTCCGCCCGCATGACGTCGAACTGCTCGACGGCTGCAGCGGCTGCATCGCCGGCACTGTCGCCGCGAGCCGCCGCGTCGCCGGCACCAGGCGGGTGGAGCTCGAGATCGGCGGCGAGCGCCAGCGGGTCGAGGTCGAGCTGCCCGTCGATCATCCGGCGGCGCAGAAGAGCCGGGTGGCGTTCAGGCCGCGGCGCTGGAAACTTTTCCCGGCGTCCGAGCCCGGAAAAGCCAGCTGAATCAGCCTGAAAGAAAATCCTAACAAGCATTTGTTTCGGCGGAATCTTTTCCGACGACGACACGATAGCGCCGGCTCGCATGTCTGGCGCTGGCCGGCCTTGTGCTATTATCCTGCGCCCTTGTTGCAACTCTCAAGGAGCCGGTTTTCATGAAGCGATTTTTGCTTGGCGCGGCGGCACTGGCCACCCTCTTCCTCGCATCCTCCGGGGCCTGGTCGGCCGACAGGTTGCTGAACGCGTCCTACGACGTCGGCCGCGAGCTGTTCGCCGAAGTCAACAAGGCCTTCGTCGCCGAACATCCGGGCGTGACGATCGACCAGTCGCATGCCGGGTCCTCCGCTCAGGCGCGCGCCATCGCCGAAGGGCTCGGCGCCGATGTCGTCACCTTGAACCAGGTCATCGATGTCGATTTCCTGGTCAAGAAGGGGCTCGTCTCCGCCGACTGGCAGAAGGATTTCCCAGACAACGCCTCGCCCTTCTATTCGCTGCCGTCCTTCCTGGTGCGCGCCGGCAACCCCAAGCACATCAAGGACTGGAACGATCTGGTGCGCGACGACGTGCAGGTGATCTTCCCCAAGCCGAAGACATCGGGCAACGCGCGCTACACCTATCTCGCCGCCACCGCTTACGCCAAGGAGGCCTTCAAGGGCGACGACGCCAAGGTGAAGGAGTTCATCACCAAGCTGTTCAACAACGTGCCGGTCTTCGACACCGGCGGCCGTGCCGCCACAACGACCTTCGTGCAGCGCGAGATCGGCGACGTGCTGATCACCTTCGAATCGGAGACGCGCGGCATCCGCAAGGAGTATGGCAACGACAAGTTCGAGCAGGTCACGCCCTCGGTCAGCCTGCTGGCGGAATTCCCCGTCGCCATCGTCGGCAAGGTTGCCGACGAGCATGGCACGCGCGATCTCGCCAAGACATACCTCGACTTCCTCTATACGCCCGAAGGCCAGGACATCCTTGCCCGCAACGGCAACCGCGTCCGCGATGCGGCGGTCGCGGCGAAGTACAAGGACCAGTTCCCCGATGTCCGCCTGCTGACGGTGGACGACGCCTTCGGCGGCTGGTCCAAGGTGCGGGCCGAGCATTTCGCCGCCGGCGGCCTGCTCGAGCAGGCCTATGGCAGCCGCTGACGGCTCCAACGCCTCGGCGTCGACCTGAACAGGAAAGCCGGCTTCGCCGGCTTTCCTATTTCATGCGCCAGCAGGCCGATGCCTGGCAAAATCCCGACCTCATCTGTGAGAAACGTTACAAAGAATCAACGCGTTTGTGCCTAACGTGCCGTCGGGCGGCTTGTTTTGCGCGAAACGGCAATACGCGATCCGAGACGTCATGATTTGCACACAAACAACCGCCAGATGCAGGCGATTGGGGTTTTTCGTGAACTGAATCGGGCATGCTTACCAAAAAAGGCAAATACGGCCTCAAGGCCCTCGTGCATCTTTCCGGCCTGCCGGCCGGCCAGCTTGCATTCGTCAACGACATCGCCGTCGCCAACAACATTCCGAAGAAATTCCTCGACGCCATTCTGGGCGAGTTGCGCAATGCCGGCTTCGTCCAGAGCCGCAAGGGCAAGGAAGGCGGCTATCGCCTTGCCCGCCCGGCCTCCGAGATTAAGATCGGCCATGTCGTGCGCGTCCTCGACGGGCCGCTGGCGCCGATCCCCTGCGCCAGCCGCACGCAGTACCAGCGCTGCGAGGACTGCGACGAGGCGACCTGCCAGGTCCGGCACATGATGCTGGAAGTGCGCCAGGCGATCGCCGAAGTGCTCGACAACCGCAGCCTCGCCGCCATGCGCGACGCCGACAATGACGATTTCCCCGTCGAGCTGACGTCGCAGATCTAGAGCAATTCCAGGAAAAGCGTGTAACGGTTAGGCTCGGCGACTTCGCCGTAGCCTTCCGTCCGGAATTGCCTGGAAACAAATTATTAGCCCGGACCTGAAGCTCCGCATCAAGGCCTGCGCCCGTCCCCTGGGCGCTCGAATGCTCGTGCCCGATTGCGCAGCGGCCATGGACGCAGTAGAGCGGCCTTTCGGACGCAACCAGGAACAGGCGGGACACCGATCCGATGAGGCTGCCGTGGTTCGGAAAATCCCGCAGGGCCGACCGCAGGAGATCGTCCCCCGTCCATCACACCGAGATCATCGCCGACGTGCCGGTGCCGGAGCGTGGCGAAGCGGTGCGCTTCTTCAGCCGCAGGCTGGTCGGACCCGGCCGGCTGCGCCGCTTCTCGAACCGCGATCTTCGCGAAAGCCTGCTCTTTTCTTTCCTTCTCGTCGTCGCCGCGACACTGCCGGTCGTCTGGTGGGCGCCGATCTGCGCCTGGAGTTCGAAGCTTCGGCTGAAGCGCCATCTCCGCAAGGATTTTCCACGCTACGCCGCAGCGGTCCGCACCGTCCTTGGCGACCACGTCGATGCGCAAGCGCTGTTCAGGCAATTGCTCGCCGCTGTTCATCGCCGGCAATTGCTGCTTGCCGCGCACCTCACCGGCCACGGCTGGTCGCCGGAAATCCGGCTGGAAGGGCTTGAGGGCCTGCGCGATGCGCTGCGGCGCGGCCGCGGCGCCATCATCTGGTGCGATCAGTTCACCGCCCAGACCATCATCGGCAAGCGGGCCCTGCATGCCGCCGGCCTCGAAACGCACCAGGTCAGCGTCAACTTCCACGGCTTTTCAGACTCGGTTTTCGGCCTGCGTTTCCTCAACCGGCCGCTGATCGCGGTGGAGAACCGCTACCTCAAAAGCCGGGTCGTCTTCGAGCGCGGCGATGCCTACCAGGTGACGGTGCGCATGCAACGCATGCTGAGGGAAAACGGCATCGTCCTGATGACCAACACGACCCACGCCGGCACCACCTTCACAGAAGTCGGCATCGGGGAAAGTGGCTGGACCCAGCTGGCCTCGGCTCCGGCAAACTTCGCCGCGCGAGGCGGAACGGCGCTGTTTGCCATGTCGACCTTCGAGACCGTGCCCTTTCGCGAATACCGCGCGGTCATCAGCCCCGAACTGGCGCCGCCGGCAAGGCCGGCATCCGCCGCGACAAGGGACATGGCGGCGAAGAACCTCGAAATGCAGGCGCGCTACATCCTGCTCAAGCGCGATCGCCTCCTGGAGGCGATGAAATTGTACCCGGAACAGATGATGGTATGGGCAGGCGCCCAGAGGTTCACCGAGCGGTCGGGCGACACGACGGACGCGGGCGCCGACATATCCTCATGAGGTCTTTGTCCTGAATTCGTCAAGCACGCCGGCGACGATGTCGGAGATCGGGCCGGTGCCGTCCACGGTCAACGCCGGTTCATCCGCCGTCGGCGCTTCGAGCGTGGCGAACTGGCTGTCGACAAGGCTCGCCGGCATGAAATGCCCCTTGCGGCTGGCGACACGGCGCCTGGCGGTTTCAGCATCGATTTCCAGATAGACGAAGCACAGCTCCGGGCAAAAGCCGCGCAGTCGCGCGCGGTAGCCGCGCTTCAGCGCCGAGCAGGCGGCGATCACGCTCTGCCCGTCGGCGATCGCGGCCGCGATGCGCCCCCCGATCGCATCCAGCCAGCCGGCGCGCAATTCGTCGGTGAGCGGCTCACCGCTTGCCATGCGCGCCACGTTCTCGGGCGGATGCAGCCTGTCGCCCTCGACGAATGCCGCACCCAGCGCCGCCGCCAGCGCCTCGCCGACCGCGGACTTGCCACAGCCGGCCACCCCCATCGCCACTATGGCCAGTGGCGGTTGGGCGTCGCTCGTCCGTGCCTCGCTCGGCAGCGGTCCAGCTTTTTCGGTCACGGTCAGCGGCTCGCCGGCGCCCGGCCGTAGAGCAGAAGCATGACCACAATGACCACGCCGTAGACGATCTGCCGCCCCGCCTCCGGCATCTGCATGACCGAGAGGATGGACTGCAGAAGCGTGATCAGGATGACGCCTGCGACGGTGCCCAGATAGGAACCGCGTCCCCCAAGGATCGAGGTGCCGCCGAGCACAACAGCAGCGATCGACGGCAACAGAT
Organism: Mesorhizobium sp. M4B.F.Ca.ET.214.01.1.1; assembly: GCF_004791545.1. NCBI lineage: Bacteria > Pseudomonadati > Pseudomonadota > Alphaproteobacteria > Hyphomicrobiales > Phyllobacteriaceae > Mesorhizobium > Mesorhizobium sp. M4B.F.Ca.ET.214.01.1.1. Next base: position 92,272 of record NZ_SRUX01000005.1, on the reverse strand, counting down.
AGGCATCGCCCATCGACTGCGCCGCCTTCGAAGCGTAACCGGCCAAAAGCACGCCGCCAAAGGCCGAGAGCCCGCCCGAAACCGCGAAGGCGACCATCACCACGCGGCGTGTGTCGATGCCCGAAAGATAGGCGGCGCGCTCCCGGTTGCCGATGCCGTAGACGGCGCGGCCGAAGCCGGTGCGGGTCAGCAGGAAGACCATGGCCGCGCCGATCAGCGCCCAGATGATGACGGCGTTGGGCACCGCCGGAATGGCAAAGCCGGTCGCCAGATAGCGCATCGCCGGCGTTGCCGAATCCTGCGGTGAGAAGCCTCCCGTGTAGACCACCATCAGCCCTTGCGCGACGGCATTGGTGGCCAGCGTGATGATCATCGAGGGGATACGCAGATACGCGACGCCGATGCCGTTGACGACGCCGATCGCGATGCCGCAGACAATGCCGAACGGGATGGCGAGCACCGACCCGAGCGGCCCGTAAGCCGCGGCCGCGCACGCCATCATGGCGCCGACCGCCACCGACCATGGCACCGACAGGTCGATCTGGCCGAGCAGGATGACCAGCATCATGCCGGTGGCGATGACGCCGAGGAACGATGCCACCTTGAGCTGCTGCAGCAGATATTCCGGCGACAGGAAGCTGCGCGAATAGAGGCTGCCGACAAGCAGCAGCAGCACGATGCAGGCGAAGGCGGTGACGACGGCCGGATCGGCGCGGCGAAGGAATTTCGGCATGCGCCCGGCAATGCCGCCGATGAGGGTCGTATCGCTCACAGGAACCACTCCAGCCGGTTGCGGACCCTGAACAGGGCGAAGGCGCCGAGGCTGACCGCGATCAGCAGGATAACGCCCTGGAACAGCGGCTGCCAGAGCGGGTCGAGGTCGAAGACGAAGAGCAGGTCGCCGATGGTGCGGAAGGCGAGCGCGCCGAAGATCGCGCCGAGCGCGCTGCCCTTGCCGCCGAACAGCGAGACGCCGCCGAGCACTACGGCGGCGATCGAAAACAGCGTGTAGGCGTTGCCGCTGGCATAGGCGGCGTCGCCCGTATAGGTGAAGAAGGTCAGGAACAGCCCGCCGATCGCGGCCAGCAGCCCGGCAAGCGTGTAGGCGACAAATTTTCCGCGCCGGATCGGCACGCCCGACATATAGGCGGCGGTCTCCGAGGAGCCGGCGGCGTAGGCCGCGCGGCCAAGCTCCGAGCGGCTGAACGGCACCCACACGATCAGCACAACGACTGCCAGCGCGACCAGGCTCGCCGGGACCAGGCCGAACAGCCGCCCGGTGAGGGCGTCGGCAAGATCTTCATTGACCGAACCGCCGGGAAACGGCCGCAGCAGCAGCGCGAGGCCGAAATAGACGGCACCGGTGGCGATGGTGGCGACGATCGGCTGCAGCCGTCCATAGATGACGATGGCGCCGTTGATGGCGCCGCAGACGAGCCCGGTGCCGAGCACGGCGATGACGCCGAAAGCGGTCTCGAGCCCGGTGCCGATCACCAGCCAGGAAGCCAGGCAATTGGTCAGCGTGAAGATCATGCCGACCGAAAGGTCGATGCCGGCGGTGATCACCACCAGAGTCTGCGCCATGGCGACGAAGGCAAGCAGCACGCCTTTGTTGGCGGCCGTCTGCACGACATTGGCGGTAAAGCCGGCCGGATGGTTCGCGCTGTAGATCGCGAACATGGCGACGAAGATACCGAGTGCGAGCAACGTTCCGCGTTGCTCGGCCAGCCAGTAACGCCAATCCTTCACGCTACGATCCTCTTCATGCGCCCTCTCCCTGCAGCGGACCGGCGCCCTCGCCGTGGATATTGAGCGCGCTGGCGATCAGCGCATGCTCGGTGATCTCGGCACCGACCAGCTCGCGCTTGACCGCACCGTCATAGAGCACCAGTACCCGGTCGCAGCAGCCGATCAGTTCGTCATAGTCGGTCGAATAGAACAGGATCGCGGCCCCGGCGTCGGCGAGCTTGCGCATCAGTTGGTAGAGTTCCTGCTTGGTGCCGACATCGATGCCGCGTGTCGGGTCGTTGAGCAAGACGATGCGCGGCTGCCGCATCAGCCATTTGGCGATGACGACCTTCTGCTGGTTGCCGCCCGACAGCGCGCCGACCGGAATGTCGAGGCCGGCGGTCTTAATGGCAAGCAGCTCCACCATGTCGTCGATCAGCCGCTGCTCGGTCGCGCGGTCGATGACGCCGGCCTTCGACAGCCGGTCGAGCGCCGCGAAGGAAAGGTTCTCGCGCACCGTCATAGGCAGCATGAGCCCCTCGGTCTTGCGGTCCTCGGGGATGAGCGCCATGCCGATGCGGCCGTCGCGCGCGGCTGAGGGACTGGCGATGGAAACCGCCTTGCCATCGACCAGTATCTCGCCGGCAAGGCCGCGCAGCACGCCGAAGAAGGCAAGCAGCAACTCCCGCTGGCCCTGGCCGTCGAGGCCGCCGAGGCCGACGACCTCGCCCGCCCCGACGGTGAGCGAGACATTGTCCAGCCGGTCGGTCCAGCACAGGTTGCGCGCCTCCAGCACCGGGACGGCGGCACCGTGCCGGGCCGGCTTCGGCGGGAATATGTGGCTGTATTCGCGTCCGATCATCAGTTCGACGACCTCGCTGTCGCTCTTCGAGCCGGCAGCGTAGCTGGCGACATTGCGGCCGTTGCGGAAGACGGTGCACTGGTCGGCAAGCTCGGCGATCTCGTTCATCCGGTGCGAGATGTAGAGCAGCGCCAGCCCCTCTTCCCGCAGCCGCTTCAGCACGCCGAAGATCTTGGCGACGTCGGTCGCGGTCAGCGCCGAGGTGGCCTCGTCGAGGATCAGGATGCGCGGCTTGCGGGCCAGCGCCTTGGCGATCTCGACCATCTGCCTTCTTGAAAGTGGAAGGTCCTTGACCAGCGCCAGCGGGTGGATGTCGGAAGCACCGGCGCGGGCGAGCGCCTCTTCGGCGATACGGCGCTGCGCCTTTCGGTCGATCAGGCCGAAACGCTTCGGCGGATCGGAAATGACGATGTTGTCGGCCACGCTGAGCTCGGGGATCAGCGACAGCTCCTGGAAAATGCAGACGATGCCCGCCCGGTTGGCCGCCGCCGGCGAGGCGAAACTCACCTCGCTTCCATCGAGTAGCATGCGGCCCTCATCGGGCGCCACGACGCCGGCCATCACCTTGATCAATGTCGACTTGCCGGCGCCGTTTTCGCCGAGAATGGCATGGATGCTACCCGCCGTGACGGACAGCTCCGCCTTTTCCAGGGCCCGCACGCCGCCATAGCGTTTGGATATGCCTTGCATGCTAAAGAGCGGAACCGCGCCGTCCATCAGCCCTCCGAGGCAATTTGCTGTCGATAGGTGGCAAGCAGCCGGAGCCGCGGGAGATGCCCGCCGCTCCGGCCGGTCAGACTACTTGTTTTCCTTGGTCTGGCCCATGATTTCCTGCGCGGTGAAATTGATCCCGCAGGTCGGGAAGGAATTGCCGACGAAGAAATTGTCGGACTGATCGGGGAAGTAATCCTGGCCTTCCTTGAAATTCGGATCCTCGACGATCGCCAGCGGCAGTTTCACCGATTGCGGCACGACGTTGCCCTCGAGCGCGGAGATCGCCGTCTTGATGGCGACCGCCACCTGGGCGGGGCCGGTGCCGGCCGACGAGCACTTCAGGCCATCGGCGGCGTGCGCCGCGCAGAACTTGCGGAAGCCATTTTCGGTCTCGCCGCCGAACGGCACGAAAGCATGCTTTGCATCGATCATCGCCTGTACGATGCCGGTGTCGCCGCCCTGGCCGGTGATGCCGACGAACGGACCGTTGGTGGCGATGGCGTCGGCGGTGACCTTCTGCGCTGTCGGATCATCCCATTTGCCGGCGACTTCGGTGACGTCCCACTTCTTGCCCGAAGCGTCCAGGACCTCATGGATGCCATTGTGGCGATCGGTGTCGACCGAGGTGCCGGCAACACCGCGTACTTCCAGGATCTTGCCGCCATCGGGTATATGGCTGATCAGCCACTTGGCCCACAGTTCCCCGAGGCCCTTCTGGTCGACATTGACGTTGATGGCATCCTTGGTGTCGAGGATGTTGTCGAAGGCGACAAGGACGACGCCGGCTTCCTTGGCGCGCTTGATCACCGGCCCGAAGGCTGTCGGGTTCTGGGCATTGACGACGATCGCGTCAAAGCCGGAATCGATGAAGTTGTTGATCGCCGAAATCTGCGCCGGGACATCCTCGCCGGTCGATACGACCTTGAATTCCTTCAGCTTTGCCGCGACGTCCTTCTGCGCGGCATAGGCCTTGGCCGTCTGGATCATTTGGATGCGCCAGGTGTTGGCGATATAGCCGTTGGCGAGCGCGATGCGGTACGGGCCATCCTTCTTGGGGAATTTGAAGAACTGGGTGTCGGCCGCCCACGGCGCGAAGCAATCCGGCTCGGCTGCCGGCCCCTTGACGACTTCCGGCTCGGCGATCGCCGATGAGCTCAGCATGACGAATGCAGTGGCGGCAACGATGCCACCAACAAGTGACTTGATCATTGATATTCCTCCCGGTTGCAGTTCTGCTTGATGCTGCGTGGTTCTGGCGCCTATCCACATCTGGGAAGGCCCTCCAGCCTTGCCCATGACGCCTTTCAGGGTGGCGGCTTGCCACCCGATGCCCCTCCTCCATCTCCCTCAAGGAGAAAACAAAGCTAGCATATTATATATAATAAACAAGCATGAGCTGTCGCTTATATATAATAAACAGACCCTGGTCTTGCTTTGAATTTTCGCGCGAAACAACTGGTAGCGCTACCATGACGCAGTGTAAACCGGCATTTGCACAGTCGCTTCTGCGTGTTTCAACGTGCTGTGCTCTCGCGCCTCATCAGCTCGAAACCGAGGTCGACAACGCGCTGTCGCGGCCTCTCCCCCGCGATCGCCGCCAGCGCCATGGCGACTGCCTGGCGGCCGATTTCATAGCGATGGGTGCGGATGCTGGTGACCGACGGAAATGCCGCCTGCATCATGTCGAGATCGTTGAAGCCGACGATGCCGATGGTCTTGGGAACTTCGATAGCAGCGCGATGGCATTCGAACAGGACGCCAAGCGCGATATCGTCGTTGTTGCAGAAAACCGCGTCGAGCGACGGCATCTTGGCCAACGCATCGCGAAGAAGCTCTCGACCGAGCGTCACGCTGGACAGCAGTGGCGTGGTGGTCACCAGCCGCGGGTCGAACAGGCCCGCCGCTTCCATGGCGGCGCGATAGCCGGCCAGGCGCCGCTGCGAGCGCGGGTCCATGCGGGCGCCGATGAAGCCGACCCGCCGGTAGCCCGCCTCGATCAGGTGCTCGGTCGCCGCCCGGCCGCCGTCGAAATGCGAAAACCCGACCAGCATGTCGACCGGATCGGGACCGGTCTCCATGACCTGAACCACCGGGCAGCCGGCCGTCTCCAGCAGGCGGCGCGAGGTTGGCGTCTGGTCAATGCCGGCCACGATCAAAGCCGCCGGACGTTGCGGCGCGAACACCTGCAGGAGGCGCTCCTCTTCGAGGCCGGAATAATGGGTGTTGCCGAGCTGGATCCGGAAGGGACTGTCCGACAGGCTGTCATAGATGCCGCGCACGACCTCGGCGAAGACGTTGTTGGTGAGCGACGGCACCAGTACGCCGAACACCTCGGCGCGGGCCGAGGCCAGCGCCCTTGCGTTCGGATCGGGAACGTAGCCGAGCTCGTCGACGGCGGCCTGGATTTGGCGGCGCAGCTCTTCCGAAACCCGCCCCGGTTCGCGCAGCGCCCGCGATACGGTGATCGCGCCGACGCCGGCCTTGCGCGCCACGTCGGCGATGGTCGGGCGGCCGCCGCCGCGGCGCGAGCGCGGCTTGATCACCGCCCTGCCCTCGATGCCCCGCCATCATCCAGGCTGGGCCGCGAAACGATGGTCTTTGTCGGTATCGCCATGCCAATCCCTCGCCGCGCCATTCTGGCGTCGCGCAGCATGCCGCCCTTGTCAAGCAGGCGGGACCTCGCGGCCCGCCGTCAGGCCATCGCCATGGCGCTGCGCCGCGCCTTCCACATCAGCAGGAGGATGGCCGCCAGATTCACCAGGTTCCAGGCGATGCCGTTGAGGAAGGCGGCGGCATAGGAGCCGGTGAGGTCATAGATCCAGCCCGACATCCAGCCGCCGACCGCCATGCCGAAGATGGTCGCCATCATGACGATGCCGACGCGCTGGCCGGCCTCCCTTGCCGGCATGTAGTCGCGTATGATGATCGCATAGCAGGGCACGATGCCGCCTTGCGACAGGCCGAAGACCAGCGACACGACATAGAGCGAGGCAAGCCCGTCGAAGGGGATGTAGAACAGCAGCGACAGGCATTGCAGCACCGAGCCGATCAGCAGCGTCCTCACCGCGCCGATGCGATCGGCAAGGAAGCCCGAGCCGATGCGGCTGGCGACGCCCGCCGCCAGCATGATCGACAGCATGTCGGCGCCATGCGCCATGCCGTAACCGAGGTCCATGCAGTAGGCGACGATGTGCACCTGCGGCATCGACATCGCCATGCAGCAGCCGAAGCCGGCGACGACCAGCAGAAGCTGCAGCGCCGACGGCGAAAGCGAGATCGGCCGCACCGGACGGCCGCCGGCAGTGCCGGCCATCGCTTCGTGCGGAGCGCCGCGCCGCAGCATCAGCACCAGCGGCACCATTGTGAGCAGGCAGACGACGCCGATCGCCGCATAGGTGAAGCGCCAGCCTTCCGCCCTCATGATCGTCGGCATGACGAAGGGCCAGACCGCCCCGGCGAGGTAATTGCCCGATGCCGCCACCGTCACCGCGACGCCGCGGCGCCGGTTGAACCAATGCGAGATGTCGGCGATCAGCGGGCCGAAGATTGCCGACGTCCCGACGCCGATCAGAAGTCCCTGGACCAGGGTGAAGCCGAGGATCGAACTGGTGAGCGAGGCGAGCAGGAAACCGGCGCCGAGCGCCGTCGCGGAAACCAGCGCCGGAATCCAGTAGCCCACCCGGTCGATGGCGCGGCCGACCAGCACATTGCCGGCGGCAAAGCCGACCATGGTCGCGGTATAAGGCATCGAGGCCGCGGCGCGATCGACGCCGAACTCCGCCTGCACCGCCGGCAGCACCACGACCACCGCCCACATGCCGACACCGCCGATCGTCGCCAGAACCACCGAGATGGCGAGCCGGATCCAGGCATAGGCGCTGTCGATGCCTGGGCTCTGGGCGCTGCTGGAGAAGGTGGTGGCCAAGGCGTTTCCTGTCCGCGGTGTTCTTTGGATCGAGCGGTTCGGCTCCACTATTCGGCGCATCGGCGGGCATCGAGCAGCGCCACGACAGGCAAATCCGTCGCTCCAGAAGCAAGGATCCGGCGGGAACAGACATCTCCGCGTTGAGTTTCCGTTATGAAAGGAGTGCTGCCATGACCGCGAAACGAAAATGGTCGGCCGAAGTGACCGGGCACAGCAACGCGATGGATCTCGAGGAGCATGTCTTCGAATCCGACGATGCCAGGAAGATCGCCGCCTCGCTCAAGCGATCGGCCGAGCACAGCGACCGGCGCAAGGCCGAGCCGTTCCAGTCCGCCATGTCGATGCTGAACTTCTACATCAACCGTGCCGGCAGCAACCTGCCGGCGGAACGCAAGCGAGTGCTGGAGAAGGCCAAGGACGAGCTGCGCGCCGCTTTCGGCCGCGAGCAAGACGATTGATTTCGCTCGGGTCGCGTCGTCTATCTCGATTTGATGACGTCGTCGGTGTTGGCGAGCAGCTTGCGCACCGCGGCGCGCGCCGCGTCCGGCCGCTGCAGCCGGATGTTCTTCTCGATCGCCTCATGCAGCTTCTGCGCATGCTGCAGGTCGTCGACCTCTCGCGTCGTGTAGCTGAACAGATGGTCGAACGCGGATTCGATCAGCACGCCGAGCGGCACCAGCAAGTCGTTGCCCGATGCCCTGAGAATGGCGAGGTGGAAGCGCGTGTCGGCGCGCGTCCGCTCCTGCAGCGTCGGCGCCTCGCCCATCTCGCGGCAGGCCTGGCTGATCTCGGCCATCTGTTCTTCGGTACGCCGCATCGCGGCGAAAGCCGTCGCCTCCGGCTCGATGATATGGCGGAATTCCTGCACCGTCTTCAGGAAGACCTCGCGGTCGGGCGAGGTCGCGTACCAGGCAAGCACGTCGCGGTCGAGCAGGTTCCAGCGCTCTTTCGGCTCCACCCAGCTGCCGATCTTCGGGCGCGATGCCAAAAGGCTCTTGGCCATCAGCATCTTGATCGCCTCGCGCACGGCCGAACGGCTGACGTCGAAGGTCTCCGACCATTTGGCCTCGTTGGGCAGGATGGTGCCCGGCGGATAGTCGCCGCGCACAATCCGAAGGCCGATCTCGCTGGCCAGCGAAGCATGCACGCTCGATCCCGGAATGCGCGGCGCATCGGCTCGGCGAATGGCGGCCTGGCGCTCGGCGGACGCCGCCTGCTCCGGTGATTTTTCCTTGTTCGGCTTCCCGTTCCGCATCTGCCCCAGAAAGTCCGGATTTCGGACCCTGTCAAGCACGGCAAGGCTGATGGAGCGCAAAGCCGGCGGCTGTGCACAGATCAGCCACGGCTTTGCGCCCCATCAGGCCGTTTTGACGTATTTGCGCCAGCTGTGCTCCGGACGGAAGCCGAGCAGGTCGCGCGCCTTGCGGTTGGAGAGCAGCGTCTCGTATTCGCCGAGCTCCGCCTTGACCGGCACGTTCGGATAGAACCGCTTCAGGAGTTCCGCTGTCGGCAGGTCGGACGAGGTGTCGTCGTTGGCGGCGTTGAACACCTGATAGCCGAGCCCGTCCTTCTCGATGGCGCGGAGCGTGATCTGGCCAAGGTCGCGGGCGTCGACATAGCTCCAGGCGATCCGCTTGCGGAAGCCCGGATCGGCGAACCATTTCGGGAACAGCGAATACTCATGCGGCTCGATGACGTTGCCGATGCGCAAGGCGTAGATGTCGGTGCCGTTGCGCTGCGCGAAGGCGCGCGCCGTCTTTTCGTTGACGATCTTGGACAGCGCGTAGCTGTCCATTGGATCGACGTCGTACTCCTCGTCGAGCGGGAAATATTTGGGATCGCGCGGCTCGTTGGCGAAGACCAGGCCGTAGGTCGTCTCGCTGGACGCAACCACCACCTTGCGGATGCCGAGTTTCACCGCCGCCTCGATGACATTGTAGGTGCCCATCGCGTTGATACGGAACACCTCGTTGTCGGGCGTGATCATGATGCGCGGGATGGCGGCGAAATGCACAACGGCGTCGACCGGCTGCGGACGCAGCGACGGATCGAACTCGTGCAGGCCCATATAGCTCGACAGCGCATTGAACACCTGGCCGCTGTCGGTGATGTCGGTGATCAACGTGCGCACTTTCGGATTGTCGAGCGGCTTGGTGTCGATGTTGAGCACCTGGCAGTCATGATCGACCAGATACTGCACGACGTGCCGCCCTGCCTTGCCGCTGCCGCCGGTGAACATGATCCGCTTCGTCATTTCGCTCTCCACATCGCTCGATATTGCCGTGTATTGTCAGACAATATTGCATTCCGCAACCATATGCGGCAAGAACAACGGCGAAATTATCGATAATCCCCAGACAGGACGGAACGACATGACCACCACCGCTGCGCGCGAAAAAATCGGCTTCATCGGCCTGGGCCTCATGGGGCACGGCATCGCCAAGAACATCGTCGACAAGGGCTATCCGTTGACCTTTCTCGGTCGCAAGAACCGCAAACCGGCGGAGGACCTGGCTGGCCGCGGCGCCACCGAAGCGGCGACGTCACGCGAGGTGGCGACATCATCCGACATCGTCTTCATCTGCGTCACCGGCTCGCGCGAGGTCGAAGCCATCATTCGCGGCCCCGGCGGCCTGAAGGAAGGCCTGAAGCAAGGCGCCGTGGTCGTCGATTGCTCGACCTCCGACCCGGTCTCGACGGTGGCGCTGGCGGCCGAACTCAAGGCGCTTGGCGTCGACTATGTCGACGCGCCGCTCAGCCGCACGCCGAAGGAGGCCTGGGAAGGCACGCTGGATGCCATGGTCGGCGCGCCCGACCCGGTTTTCAACAGGGTGAAGCCGGTGATCGAGACCTGGGCCGGCCGTATCGTCCATATCGGCGACACCGGCGACGGCCACCGCATGAAATTGCTCAACAATTTCATCTCGCTGGGCTACGCCGCGATCTATTCCGAGGCACTGGCGCTGGCCGAGAAGGTCGGCATCTCGCCGTCGCGCTTCGACAGCGTCATCCGCAACGGCCGCATGGACTGCCCCTTCTATCAGACCTTCATGCGCTGGACGCTGGAGGGCGACCGCGACGCGCATAAATTCTCCATCGCCAACGCTTTCAAGGACCTCACCTATCTGGAGTCCATGGCGGGCGCCGCCGGCATCGCCAATCCCCTCGGCAACGCCACCAAAAACTCCTTCGCCGGCGCCTATGCCGCCGGCCCGGCCGAGCAGTTCGTGCCGATGCTGGCGACCCATATCGGCAAGGTCAACGGCGTCGACCTGATGCCGTCGAAGGATGGCGTGAAGCAAAAGATCTGAGCGCGACCCAGGAAAAGCGGTACCGGTCGTCCGTCCGGCCGCGGTAAAACAAATGCTTAGAGCGGGACGCTGATTCTGCAGCTGAACGGCTTCGGGCCATGGAAGACGGACGTCGCGTCACCGCCGCGACCGCTGGATGACCTCGTCGGTGTTGGCGAGCAGCCTGTGCACGGCGTTCCTGGCGGCGGCCGGGCGTTTGAGGCGGATGCTCTTCTCGATCGCCTCGTGCAGCGACTGCGCCCGCCGCTGGTCGCTGTGCTCGCGCGTGACGAAGACGAACAGATGGTCGAGCGCCGATTCGATCAGCACGCCGAGCGGCACCAGAAGCTCGTTGCCGGAGGCGCGCAGGATGGCGAGGTGGAAGCGCGTGTCGGCGCGCGTGCGCTCCTGCAGGTTGGTGGCGGCCCCCATCTCGCGGCAGGCCTGGCTGATCTCCGCCATCTGCTCCTCGCTCCTGCGCATGGCGGCGAAGGCGCTGGCTTCCGGTTCGATGATGTGGCGGAACTCCTGCACCGTCTTCAGGAACAGCTCGCGATCCGGCGCCGTCGCATACCAGGCTAGCACATCGCGATCGAGCAGGTTCCAGCGCTCTTTCGGTTCGACCCAGCTGCCGATCTTGGGGCGCGACGCCAAAAGGCTCTTCGCCATCAGCATCTTGATCGCTTCGCGCACCGCCGAGCGGCTGACGTTGAAGGTCTCCGACCATTTGGCTTCGTTGGGCAGGATGGTGCCGGGCGGATAGTCGCCGCGCACGATCCTGAGGCCGATCTCGCTGGCCAGCGAGGCATGCACGCTGGACCCCGGGGTCCAGGCCATCTCTGGCCGTCGAGCGGTAACGGCAGGGCCGGCTATCGTCCCGGTACTGGCGGCGCGCTTTCTTGATCTGTCGTCCGGCATCGGCGTTCCGGCGTCGGCGCGCTGTCGTTGGGAAACTGTCCGGGATTGTCCGCACCCGCCGATGTCTTCGTCGAAAAACCAATGTCTCGTCGAAAGCAAGACGCATGGGCGCGTCAAAGCCGGAGCCTGCCGCCCCGACAATGCTGCCTGTCCTTGTCCCTGAGGGAAGTGACGGGGCGTCCTCGAAAGGACGCCCCGCTATCGCGGACTACTTCTGGATGCAGGTGTCGACCGTATCCTTGGTGCATTCGTCGAGGCCGGTGAAGACCGGATCGTCGACCTTCTTGCCTTCGATGAGGTCGATCATCACCGACGGCGCCTTGTAGCCCATTTCGAACGGCCGCTGGCCGACCAGCGCGGTCACCAGACCATCCCTGGCGATCGCCACCTCGTCGCCGATCGTGTCGGCGGCGCCGATGACGAAGGCGTTGCTGGCGATCTTGTCGGCCATCGGCTTGAACAGGTCGCGGTAGGGCTGCGGCGCGCCGAACAGCGGCCAGCCGCCCATGATGCCGAAGGCGTCGAGGTCGGGATTTGCGGCGAGGATGTCGGTCATCGCCTGCACGCCCTTGGCGCCGTCGTCATTGGTGAACACCGGGCAGCCGGCGACTTCCGTCCAGCCGCCTTCGCCGGCAAGCGCGGCGAGACCGTCCTTGCCCGACAGCGCGTCGCGCATGCCTTGCGCGCGGCGCAGGATGTTGTCGGCCGCCGGATTGCCCTCGATGGTGCAGATCTTGCCGCCATTGGGCTTGGCCTTCTTGATGTATTCACCGATCTTCTTGCCCATCAGATAGTTGTCGGTGCCGAGATAGGTCTTGCGAAGGCCCGCATCTTCCTTGGCAAGGTCGGCATCGACCGTCATGATCGGGATCGAGGGATTGGCGGTCTTGATCGTCTGCGCGATCAGCGGCGCATTCGAAGGCGAAATCGCCATCGCCACCGTGTCGGGCTTGCTCAGCATGTCCTGCACGATCTGGGCCTCGCCGGCCTCGTCCGAAGTCGATGCCGGGCCGGTGTAGAAGCATTCATATTCTGAGCTGGCGTTTTCCTTGTTCCACTTCTCGCAGCCCTGGTGGATGGCTTCGAAGAATGGGTTGTCGAGCCCCTTCACCACAATGACGAGCTGTTTCTTGGCCAGTGCCGGCCCGGCGCCCAACGCCATGACGGCGGCAGCGGCGAGCAAAAGTGATTTCCTCATATCAGTCCTCCCTTGAAACAGACGGGCACGGCGTGCCCGCCACGCAGATCAACCCGGTGCGCGAAAACAGAGCATCGTTTCACGAGCGCTCGTGCCCCGCCAGTCCAGGTCGATAAGCATTTCCAGATGCAATGCCGAACCGCGCTGACGAGAACTGCCGCCAAGTCCCGGACCGGTATCGCGCCCGCCGATTCCGCCCGCCCAGCCGGGTCGAAAGATCGGCATAATCTTCCTCCGATGCTTAGGTAATATCGGCTTGCGGCCAACGTCAATTGCTATTTGTCCTACAAAACGGATTTTTGCAAAAACATTCCTTCAATTCGTCCGACAATTGATTGACGCCTGCATGAGCATTTGCGTAAATGCGCCAAATCGCCGTTCCCGGGGGGAGCCGGGGAGAGCGGGGCCGCGGCAGAACCGCAGGCCGCAACAGGGAGGCATTAGGCTGGTGGCGGTTCTCGAACTCACCAACATCTCGAAGCATTTCGGCGCCATCCAGGCGGTCAACGACGTGTCATTGTCGATCGAGCCCGGCCAGGTCGTCGGCCTGATGGGCGACAACGGCGCCGGCAAGTCGACGCTGGTCAAGATGATCGCCGGCAATTTCCGCCCGAGCCATGGCAACATGCAGCTGGACGGCAGGGAGCTTGTCCTGCACAAGCCGGCGGAGGCCCGCCAGCACGGCATCGAGATCGTCCATCAGGACCTGGCGCTGTGCAACAACCTGACCGCCGCTGCCAATGTCTATCTCGGCCGTGAGCTGCGCAGGGGCGTCGGTCCGTTCCGCATCCTCGACTATGCCGCCATGTACAAGCGCGCCGGCCAGCTCTTCGCCGAACTGAAGTCCGAGACCCGCCCGCGCGATCTCGTCAAGCAGATGTCGGGCGGCCAGCGCCAGGCGGTGGCGATCGCCCGCACCATGCTGTCGCAGGCCAAGATCGTGCTGATGGACGAGCCGACCGCGGCGATCTCCGTGCGCCAGGTCGCCGAAGTCCTGAACCTGATCCGCCATTTGCGCGACCAGGGCATCGCGGTGGTGCTGATCAGCCACCGCATGCCCGATGTCTTCGACGTCGCCGACCGCGTCATCGTCATGCGGCGCGGCAGGAAAGTGGCCGACAAGACCATCGCGTCCAGCTCGCCCGAGGAGGTAACCGGTCTGATCACCGGCGCCATCGAGCAGGTCGCATGAGCACGGCAACCCTGGAATTTACGGTGCTGGCGCGGCCCGGCAGGAAAGGTCGATAATGGCTGTCACCCTTGACCAGACGATCGCGCAGAAGCAGCACACCTTCATGTCGCGGCTGCTTGGCAGCCAGACTTTTTGGGTGGTGATCGCGGTGATCCTCGCCTGCCTGTTCCTGTCCTTCGCCACCGACGCCTTCGCCACGCAGAAGAACCTCTACAACATCACCCGCAACATCACCTTCGTCGCCATCGTCGCGCTCGGCATGACCTTCGTCATCATCACCGGCGGCATCGACCTGTCGGTCGGCTCGGTGCTTTGCCTGTGCTCGATGGTGCTGGCCGTCACAATGCATGCCGGCTACGGCATCGAAGTCGGCATCCTCGCCACCATCCTGACAGCGCTCGTCATCGGCGCTTTCAACGGCATTCTGATCGCGTATCTCGGCTTTCCGCCATTCGTGGTGACGCTCGGCATGCTGTCCATCGCGCGCAGCCTCGCCATGGTCGCCTCCAACAACACGGTCGTCTTCCAGTTCGGTCCGGACCACGACAAGCTGCTGGCGCTGGGCGGCGGCGCCTGGGTGTTCGGCATCGCCAATCCGGTGCTCTACATGATCCTTCTGGCGCTGATCACCGGCTTCACGCTGCGCTGGACCAAGTTCGGCCGGCACATCTTCGCCATCGGCGGCAACGAGCACGCGGCGACGCTGACCGGTGTTCCCGTCAAGCAGATCAAGGTCGCGGTCTACATGATCTCGGCGCTCTCCGCCGGCATTGCCGGCATCATCGAGACCGGCTGGCTGGGCGCCGTCACCACCAACATCGGCACCGGCATGGAATTGCAGGTGATTGCCGCCACCGTCATCGGCGGCGCCAACCTCGCGGGCGGCGTCGGCACCGCCTTCGGCGCCATTGTCGGTGCGGCGCTGATCGAGGTGATCCGCAACAGCCTCGGCCTGCTCGGCATCAACGCCTTCTGGCAAGGCACCTTCATCGGCGGCGCCATCCTGCTCGCAGTGCTGTTCGACCGTATCCGCAACTTCCGGCGCAGCGACTAGGCCGGACCGGATCCGGCTCCTATCGCTCAGTCTGAAAATCCGCCCGTGCGGCGCAAGGCGCCTGTGAGGCCTGGCGCACGCGCCTTGACGAGCGCCCGACGCCCGCCGCACAATCGCTGGGCGGGCGAAGGGAGGCCAGTCGCCCGCGGGAGGATATACCCATGACGGAAGCGATCAGGCTCTACTGGGGCCGGTTCGGACATGTTTCTGTCCTGAATGTCGCCAACGACTTCGTCACCCATGCCCATGTCGAGGCGCATCTGATCATCTGGCTGGACGGCACGGCCGGCGAGATGACCATCGGCCGCGAGACGGTGCGGCTCGGACCAGACACCGCCGCCGGCATCAACTCCTTCCAGCCGCACAGCCATGCCTTGTCGCACGATGGCAGGCCGGGCCTGTTCCTCGCCTTTTACATCGATCCCGACTGGGCTCGCCGGCGCCGTGACCTGCCCTCGTCGGCGCCGCTGTTCGCGCAGGCGGCGATCACGCTGGAGCCGTGGCTGCACCAGGCGGCGGCGCACCTGCTCGATCATCTCAGCGACAATGAGAGCATCGACGACATCGCCAATTACGAGATCGAGCGCTTCATCGACAGCGTGCTCGACGCCGCCGACGCCTCGGCGCCGCATGTGGCGCGCGGCCGCGTCAACACCATGCAGGATTTCCGCGTCCGCAAGGCGATCCAGCTGATGAAGGCCAATGTCTGCGAACGCATCTCCTTCGACGACGTGGCCCGCAGCGTCGGCCTGTCGAGGCCGCATTTCTTCGCCCTGTTCAAGGAGCAGACCAATCTGACGCCGAACGTCTATTGGAACACGCTGCGGATGGAGGAAGCCGTGCGCCAGCTGCAATGGTCGCAGGAACCGCTGATCTCGGTCGCCTGCAATCTCGGCTTCACCACCCAGGGCAATTTCTCGCGCTTCTTCCGCGACCATGTCGGCGTGCCGCCGACGCTCTATCGCGAGGCCGCGCGAGCGATGGCTTGAGCGGCCCTGGCTGCAGCGGCTCTATTTTCAGACTGATTGATAGGCACTCAAGACGCATTGATAAGCGCCGACTGCCTGTGCGCCCTACCCTTCCCGCCATACGCATCCGCAAGGGAACGGCTCCATGGCGAAAGTCACCATCTCCAGCGTCATCGACGCGCCGGTCGAACAGGTCTGGGCGCGGATACGCGACTTCAACGGCCTGCCGGGCTGGCACCCGCGCATGGTCGAAAGCCATATCGAGGACGGCAAGGACGCAAGCACGGTTGGCTGCGTGCGCAACTTCCAGCTCGTCAGCGGCGCCCGCCTGCGCGAAAAGCTGCTCGACTTCTCCGACGAGAAGTTTCTGGTCAGCTACTCCATCCTCGAGACCCCGCAGCCGATCACCAATCACAAGGCGACGCTGCAGTTGCGGCGTGTCACCGACGGCGACCGCACCTTTGCCGAATGGAGCGCGAGCTTCGACGCCGCTCCCGAGGAAGCCGACAAGCTCGCCGAAGGCATGGGCGCCAATGTCTTCCAGGGCGGCTTCAACGCGCTGAAGAGCCATTTCGCCGGCCAAAGCTGAGCCAAGGAGCGTGCCATGGCGCTTGCCCTCCAGACATTCCCGACGGTGAAGGACGCGAACGCGGCACTGCAGGCCGCCGGCACGCGCTATCTCGGCGGCGGCACGTTGGTCGTGCGCGCCGCCAATCAAGGCGATGTCTCTGTCTCCAGCCTCGTCCGCGCCACCGAACCGTCACTGTCGGCGATCACCGTTTCCGGCGGCAAGGTTCGCCTCGGCGCCTCCGTCACCATGGCTGCGATCGCCCGCCACCCGGAGCTCGCATGGCTTGCGCCCGCCGCGCGCGCCGTCGGCGGCCCGGCGATCCGCAACATGGCAAGCGTCGGCGGCAATCTCTTCGCGCCTGCGCCCTACGGCGACTTCGCCGTCGCGCTGCTTGCGCTGGACGCGAGCGTCGCCGCCGAGGATGGCGAAGTGCCGATCGAGACCTTCCTGGCCGGACGCGACGCCAGCCGTTCCATCGTCACCTCCGTCACCTTCGCCTTGCCCCGCCAGGAGAGCTTCCGCTTTCTCAAAGTGTCGCGGATCAAGCCCAAGGGCATTTCGGTGCTCAGCATCGCCGCGTTGCTGGAACGGGCGGACGACGGCACGATCACTTCCGCGCGCATTGGGCTTGGCTGCATGGCCGACCGGCCGATGCGCGCCCGGGCGGCCGAGAAGGCGCTGCTCGGCTGCCGGCTGACGCGCGGGGAGATCGCGCCGGCGCTGGCCGTGGCAAACGAGGGCATAGCGCCGATCACCGATCCGGTCGCCAGCGCCTGGTATCGCGCCGAAGTGCTGCCGGTTCATCTCGGCCGGCTGCTGCTCGCATGATGCCTGTCGCCCAAAAGCGCGTAGCGGCTTTGGAATTGCGACAGGCAGGAAGTCTCACACGTCGGGGGCGCGCGTCTGTCCGGATATCCGGGCAGGCGCGCTGGGAGGAAAGACATGGCGAAGGTCCCGGTCCAGTTCACGCTCAATGGCTCGGAAAAAGCCGAGTTCATCGACAGCGGCACGACGCTGCTCCACGCGCTCCGCGACAAGATCGGCGACACCTCGCCGAAAGGCGGCTGCCACCAGGGCACCTGCGGCGCCTGCTCGGTCATCGTCGACGGTGAGCTGAGGCTCTCCTGCCTGACGCTGGCCGAGACCTGCAACGGCGCCGTCATCAGGACCACGGCAGGTCTCGCCGAGGGCGGCGTGCTGCATCCGCTGCAGCGCGCCTTCCTCGATGCCTTCGCCACCCAATGCGGCTTCTGCACGCCGGGCATGATCATGGCCGCCAAGGTGTTGCTCGACCGCACGCCCAGTCCCAGCCGCGAAGAGGTGGTCGAGGCGCTGTCCGGCAACATCTGCCGCTGCACCGGCTATGAGCCGATCATCCAGGCGGTGCTGAGTGCCCCGCGTTCCAATTCGCAGAACGTGGCCTGAGGGGACCAAGAGAATGGAACTGCGCAAGAGCTATTTCGCCGATCAGCGCAAGGACGGCCTCAACGAGATCGGACAGCCGAGGCCGCGGCTCGATTCGCCCGGCCATGTCACCGGCAAGACCGCCTATTTCGCCGACCGCAATTTTCCGGGCATGTTGCATTTGAAGATGGTGCGCAGCCCGCACCATCACGCCCGCATCCGCGCGATCGACACCTCGGAAGCCGAGAAGCACCCCGGCGTGGTGAAGGTGCTGACGGCCAAGGACGTGCCGCACAATGTCTACACCATCCTGATCCTGATCCAGATCGGGCCGGAGGACGAAACAGTGCTCGCCGACGGCAAGGTGCGCTGGAAGGGCGAGGCGGTGGTGGCGGTGCTGGCCGAGACCGAGCGCGCGGCGCAGGAGGCAGCGGCCAAGGTCAAGGTCGACTACGAGGTGCTGCCCGCCGTCTTCGACATGGAGGAAGCGCTGAAGCCCGGCGCGCCGCTCGTCAACGAATACCACGGCCAGAACCACTACCTGTATGACAGCGGCGAGTGCCGCAAGGTCCGCTTCGGCGATGTCGAGGCGGGCTTTGCCGAGGCCGACCACATCCTCGAGCAAACCTACCAGTCCTCGCCGATCGAGCATGCGCCGACCGAGACGACCGGCTGTGTGGTAGCACCCGAGGGCAACGACCGCTTCACCTGCTACACCAACACGCAGGCGATGTTCTTCACCCTCGACAACGCCTCGATCATCCTGCAGATGCCGGGCTCGAAGCTGCATTTCGTCGGCGGCACCGTCGGCGGCGGTTTCGGCGGCAAGGTCGACGTCATCGTCGAGCCGATCGCCATCCTCGGCGCAAAATTAACCGGGCGACCGGTCTGTTTCATCTACAGCCGCGAGGAGGAGATGCAGATTTCGTCGCCCCGCGCGGCCGAAAAGGTGGTGATCAAGGACGGCGTCATGAACGACGGCCGCATCGTCGCCCGCAAGGTGACCGGCTACACCGACGCCGGCGCCTATTCGCGCCATTCGCCCTATGGCGCGCAGAAGGGTGCGGCGCACTATCCAGGGCCCTACACGATCCCAAATGTTTGGATCGACACCTATTGCGTCTACACCAACCGCACCCCCTCCTCCGCCATGCGCGGCTTCGGCGTCACCATCGGCGACTTCGCGCTGGAGGTGCAGATGGACAAGCTGGCGCGGCTGATCGGCATGGACCCGCTCGAGTTCCGCTTCATCAACGCCTACCGCGACGGCGACATGAAGGCGCATCGCCAGCCGACCGAGGGCGCGGCGCTGATCGAGTGCATGCAGGAAGCCTCGCGCGCCGCCAACTGGCCTGTGGCGGAGAAATTCATGGCGATGTCGTCCTACAGGAAGGGAGGCTGAGATGGCGATCCGGCGCGGACGCGGCGTCGCCGCGATCAACTATCCGACCGGCATGAACCTCGGTGGCGACCCCACCCAGGCGCTGGTCCATTCGACCCCGACCGGCAATTTCATGGTCACGCTCTCCAGCGTCGACCTCGGCCAGGGCATGAAGCAGATCATGGCGCAGATCTGCGCCGAGACCATCGGCGTGCCGACCGACCGCGTCATCGTCGACACCGCCGACACCGACACCGGCCCGCACTGCATGGGCACCTTCGCCTCGCGCGGCACGCACCGCGCCGGCAACGCCGTCATTCAGGCGGCTAGGGAAGCCCGCCAGGTGATGCTGGAAGTGGCGGCGGAAGAGCTGGAAGTCAACGCCTCGGACCTCGAGACCGACGGCCAGGGCAACATATTGGTGAAGGGCGCGCCGCAGAAATCGATCTCGATCTTCGACGTCGCGCTGTCGGCGCATTTCAAGCGCGGCCGCTCGATCTCCGGCCGCGGCATGTTTTTGATCCCGCGCTCCTATCCGGAGAAGGAGACCGGCGCGATGAAGCCGTCGACCTGCTACGCGCATGCCTGTACGGTGGCCGAGGTCGAGGTCGACGACGAAACCGGCGAGGTGACGGTGCTCAACGTCAAGAACGTCTTCGAGATCGGCCGCGCGCTGAACCCCAAGATGGTCGAGCAGCAGCTCGTCGGTGGTTCCTGGATGGGCATCAGCCACGCGCTCTACGAGACGACCGAGCCCTACTATCCGAACCGCGACCATGGCGGCACCGACTTCAACCAATATCTGATGCCGGGGCCCGGCGATCTCGCCGAGACCGAGATCATCGTGCTGGAACGGCCGTCAGCGGACGGTCCGTTCGGCGCCAAGGGGCCGGGCGAGATGTGCGCCAACCCGCAGATCCCGGCGGTCGCCAATGCCGTCTTCGACGCCGTTGGCGTGCGCATCGACACTTTACCGATCACGCCCGAGCGCATCCTGCGCGCGCTGAAGGCGCAAGCCGCGGGTTGAGCCGACAATGACCCGCGCCGACGCCGAACAGATCGCGGCTTCGCCGGAAGCGGTGGCGGCGCGCCTTGCCGCCTCGCGCTATCTCGCCGACGACGGCCTGGCGACCGCAATCTTCCTGGCGATCCGGCTGGGAAAACCGCTGCTGCTCGAAGGCGCGCCGGGCGTCGGCAAGACCGAAGCCGCCAAGGCAGTGGCCGAACTGCTCGGCCGCGAGCTGGTGCGCCTGCAATGCTATGAAGGCATCGACGCCGCGCATGCGCTCTATGAATGGAACTACCAGCGCCAGCTGCTCGCCATCCGCCATGCCGGCGAGCACGAAATCGACATCTATGACGACCGCTTCCTGATC
The DNA here is from genome assembly GCF_004791545.1 of Mesorhizobium sp. M4B.F.Ca.ET.214.01.1.1. Taxonomy (NCBI): domain Bacteria; kingdom Pseudomonadati; phylum Pseudomonadota; class Alphaproteobacteria; order Hyphomicrobiales; family Phyllobacteriaceae; genus Mesorhizobium; species Mesorhizobium sp. M4B.F.Ca.ET.214.01.1.1. Next base: position 71,691 of record NZ_SRUX01000005.1, on the reverse strand, counting down.
GCGCGGCCGCTGCTGCAGGTGCTGCGCGCGCCTGAGCATCGTGTGCTTCTCGTCGACGAGATCGACCGCTCCGACCATGAGTTTGAAGCCCTGCTGCTTGAATTCCTCTCCGATTTCCAGATCAGCATCCCGGAACGCGGCACGATCCGCGCCGCAACGCAGCCGATTGTCATCCTGACCTCCAACCGCACCCGCGAGTTGGCCGAGGCGCTGCGCCGGCGCTGCGTCTACCACTGGATCGGCTATCCCGACGCCGCGCGCGAAGCCGAGATCATCATGCTGCGCGCGGGCGATGTCGCCGAGGCTACGGCGCGCGCGGTGGCCAATGCCGTGCAGCAGATCCGCGCCCGTCCGCTGGCAAAGCCGCCGGGCATCGCCGAGGCGGTGGAATGGGCGAATGCCGCCACCATTCTCGAAAAGGGCGGCAACCCGTGGCCGGAAGCCTTTCGCCGCGCCATCGGCTTGCTGATCAAGGACGAGGAGGATCTGTCCGCGATCGCGCCGGAACTTGGGAGGATCGTCGAGGAGTCACTGGCGTGAGCCGCGACCTCAACAATCCCTTCTCCCCGTTCACGGGGAGAAGGTGCCCCGAAGGGGCGGATGAGGGGCGGCGCCAACATGGGCAGACGATGGCGCTGCCCCTCACCTGCCTGCCGGCATCCTCTCCCCGTGAACGGGGCGAGGAAAGCTTGCCCCGCGCCGCCGCGCCCTTCCTTGGCTTTGCCCGCCTGTTGCGCCGTCATGCCTTCGCCATCGCACCGGAGCAGACTACCAGCTTCATGCAAGCGGTTACCCTCCTCGGTCCTCGTTCCATGTCCGACATCCGCGAGGCCGCGCTGGCGACGCTCGCGCCTTCGCCCGACCGTCGCATCGAATTCGAGGCGCATTTCCGCGCCCATTTCTACGCCGACGCCAGACCCTCGATCGCAGGCGAAGAAGACGAGGAAACCCGCATCAAGGACGATCGTGGCACCCGCGAGGAAGAAAGCCAGGACCCTCGCCAGGAGAAGGGCGGCGAGCTGTCCTCGGCGCGCGAGCAGTTGAGCAGCCGCGATTTCCAGCGCGACGCCGACGGTCTTGGCGCATTCCGCCGCAGGGTCGCCTCCGCCCTGCCCGCCCGTCGCTCCTTCCGCACCATCCGCACCCGCTCGCGCGGCACGCTCGATCTCAGGCGTTCGCTCAGCGAAATCGTCAGCGCCGACGGCGACATTCCTTCGCCGCAGCTCCGCCGCCGTCAGACCGTGCCGCGCAAGCTGCTCCTGCTCATCGACGTCTCCGGCTCGATGAAGCTCCACACCTCCGATTACCTGAAGTTGGCGCACGCCGCCGTGCAGAGCGCCGACCGTGCCGAAGTCTTCACCTTCGGCACGAGGCTCACGCGCATCACCTCGGCGCTGCGTATCCGCGATCGCGACCAGGCGCTCGCCCGGGCGGCGGTTTTGGTCGACGACTGGGACGGCGGCACTCGCATGGGGCCGACGCTGCTCGCCTTCCTTTCGGTGCCACGGTTTTCCGCCTTCGCCCGCGGCGCGGCGGTGGTCATCCTTTCGGATGCGCTGGAGCGTGGCGACCACGCCGATCTCGAGACCGCGATGCGCCGCCTGAGCGCCCGCGCCTTCCGATTGTCGCTGGCGACGCCGCTCGCCGGCGATCCGCGTTTCCGGCCGGCGACGGCGGCGCTGCGCGCCATCCTGCCGGTGCTCGACGATCTGGTCGACGGCTCGTCGCTGAAGAGCCTCACGGATTTCATCCTGTCGCTCGCCCGGCCCGCTCCGTCGGCCGAGGCCATCTGGAAAAGGGTATCGTGATGCAGAAGGCGATCGACTCGCATTTCCACATCTGGCGCCAGAAGGACCAGCCCTGGCTGGTCGGACCGATGGTGCCGCGCATCTTCGGCCCCTACGAGCCGATCCGCCGCGACTATCCAATCGAGGAATTCCTCGAAGACCAGAGGGGGTCTGGCGTCGAAAAGACCGTCTATGTCCAGACCAACTGGGCCAAGGAGGATTTCGAGAAGGAAGTCGCCTTCCTGCAGAAGACCGCCGACGAAACCGGCTGGCCGCACGCCATCGTCGGCTATACCGACATGACCGTCGACGATGTCCGGCCGCAGATCGACCGGTTAATGAAATACAAGCTGCTGCGCGGCGTGCGCATGCAGTTGCACTGGCACGAGACGCCGGCTTTCCGCTTCGCCGCCTCGGCAGACCAGGTCATCGATCCCACAGTGCGGAAGAATGTGGCGCGGCTGAAGGACTACGGCCTGTCCTTCGACCTCCAGCTTTTCCCGGCGCAGATGAAGGACGGCCTGACGCTGGTCGGCGAGAACCTTCAGACCAACTTCATCCTCACCCATGCCGGCATGCTGACCGGCATGGAACCGGAAACCACCGAGGCATGGAAGACCGGCCTGCGCACGCTCTCCGCCGCGCCCAATGTCTACGCCAAGCTGTCCGGCCTGGGCACCTTCGTCCACCGCAACGATCCGGCGCTGATCGCCTACATCGTCGACAACGCGATCGATATCCTCGGCTCGGACCATCTGATGTTCGGCTCGAACTTCCCGATCGAGAAGCTGTGGACCAGCCACGCCGAGCTGATCAAGGCGCACCGCGCGGCGGTGGCCAGGCACGGCGCGGGGGCGCAGGCGGATATCTTCTGGAACACTGCTGAAAGGGTTTATCGACCGACGTGAGAGATGAGGGCGCGACCAAAGGCGGAGCGAAGTTTATCTCGGCGATCGGCCCAAAATCCGAATGTCAATTCCGCGGCGAATGGCCTGAAACCTCGGCGCCCGCCGCCGGCGGCAGCACCAGGAAGCGGAAGGCGGCCGCAAGGCCGATTCCGCCGACCACCAGGAAGGCGATGCGGAAATCGATCAGATCGAGTGCTGCCCCGCCCCTCGCGATCTGCGACAGATTGAGGACCGCCGCCGCGACCGCCACGCCGAACAGCATCGATATCTGCTGCAGCATGCTGGACAGCGTCGCCGCCGAACTGCGCTGCGCGCCCGAGATATCGGCGAAAGCCAGCGTGTTGAGCGCGGTGAACTGCATCGAACGCGACAGGCCGGCGACCAGCATCAGCGCCACCACCAGCGCCTGCGGCGTTTCAGGCGAGATCGCCGCGCAGGCCATCACCGCGAGCGAGGCGATCAGGCCGTTGACGACCAGCACGCTACGGAAGCCGAAACGCCTCAGCGTCGGCGTCGTCACCGCCTTCATGCCGAGATTGCCGAGGAAATAGGCCAGGACGAGCAAGCCGGCATCGACCGGCCGCAAGCCGAAGCCGACCTGGAACAGCAGCGGCAGCAGGAACGGGGTGGCATTGATCGACACTCGGAAAATCGTTCCGGCCGACAGCGTCGAGATGGCGAAGGTCAGGACCTTGAACGCCCTGAGGTCGAGCAGCGGATGCGGCGTGCGCGCGAGGTGCCGCACCGCCAGCCAGCCGATCAGCACGCCGGCGGCAATCAGCGCCACGGTCGGCAAGACGCCGTCCTCAGGATGCGCGATGCGCTCCAGCCCGTAGAGCATCGCGGCGAGCCCGAGCGAGGTGAGCACGAACCCCGGCCAGTCGAGCGGCCTGGTCTCGGCTTCGCGGTCGCCCGGAACGAAGCGGGCGACCAGCAGCAGGCCGGCCAGGCCGAGCGGGATGTTGATGAAGAAATTCCAGTGCCAGGAGAGATAGGTGGTGATGAAGCCGCCAAGCACCGGTCCGACCACCGGCGCGAACAGCGCCGGCCAGGTGATCAGCGCGGTGGCGGCGATCAGCTCCGACTTCGACGCATTGCGCAGCACCAGGATGCGGCCGACCGGCGTCATCAGCGCGCTGCCAAGACCCTGCACGACGCGGGCGGCGACAAATTGCGAAAGGTTATGTGAGAAGCCGCAGGCGATCGAGGCCAGGGTGAACAGGGCGATGGCGACCAGGAAGACGTTGCGCGCGCCGAAACGGTCGGCAAGCCAGCCGGACAGCGGCACGAACACGGCCATGGCCAGCATGTAAACGGTGATGCCGATGCTCATCGCCACCGCCGGCACGCCGAAGGACTGGCCCATTTGCGGCAGCGACGTCGAGATGATCGTCGAATCCAGGAGCTGCATGAAGAAGGCGACGGCGACGATCAGCGCCACGCGCCGTGCCTGGCGCGCCGGCATGGCTGTCGACGGCTGGGACAACATCGGATTGTCGGGGATGCTGCTCATGACGGACCTGGTTTGAACAGCATTGGACCAGCCTAGTCCAGTGGTTATCCAACAAACTTTTGTGGTGCCTCGCCGCCTGTTATGGGAAAGTGGGCCTAAGAGGGGAAATGGGATGAAGCCCATCTATATCGACTATCTCAACGCTCTCGATATCGAAGCGCTGGCGATGACCGATGCCGAGATCATCGGCGCGGTCGAGGCCGGCCTTGTCGCGCAAGGCAAGGGCCAGACGGTGATCGAACCGCGCGTCCATCTCGAGCCGGACCCGTCATTCCACGGCCATTTCAATGTCTTGCGCGGCTACGTGGCGCCGCTCGACGCCGCCGGCGTCAAGATCGTCGGCGACTACGTCGACAACTATCTGCACGGCCTGCCTTCGGAATTCGGCATCCTCAATTTGTTCGATCCACGCACCGGCACGCCGCGCGCCATCCTCGACGCCACCGTCATCACCGACATGCGCACCGGCGCCGTCACCGCCATCGGCGCCAAGCACCTGGCGAAGAAGACATCCAAGGTGCTCGGCCATATCGGCGCGCGCGGCACCGCCTACTGGAACGTCCGCCTGCTCGACCATCTCTTCGACTTCGACGAGATCCGCGTCCATTCGCGCCGGCCGGAAAGCCGCGATGCTTTCGCGGCGAAACTGTCGGCCGACCTCGGCAAGAAAGTCACCGCGGTCGCCGACTGGAAAAGCTGCGTCCACGGAGCCGACATCGTCGTCGAGGCCTCGCGGCTCAACGAACCGCAGCCGCTGCTCAAGACCGAATGGATCAAGCCGGGCGCGCTGGTGGTGCCCTATGGCACGATGAGCGCGGTGGAGCTGTCCTTGACCGACATCATGGGCAAGATTGTCGTCGACGATTGGGGCCAGTGCAAGAGCGGCAAGTTCGGCTCGCTGCGCGCCCATGTCGAAACCGGGCGGCTGAGCGAGGCGACGTTGCATGCCGAACTCGGCCAGATCGCCGCCGGCCTGAAGCCTGGCCGCCAGGGCGACGACGAGACCATCCTGTTCTGGCATCGCGGCCTGTCGCTCTCAGACATCGCGCTCGGCAAGGCGATGCTGGCCAAGGCCGGCACGCAAGGCGTCGGCCAGAGGCTGCGTTTCGCATGACCCCGCTCGTCCTCACCGGCGCCGGCGTCAGCATGGAGGATGTCGCCGCTGCCGCGCGCAATGCGGCCAAGGTGGAGGTCACGCCCTCCGTCATGGAACACCTGGCCAAGGCGCGCAAAGTCCTCGATGAAGCTGCCGCCGCCGGCCAGCAGATCTACGGCCTGAACACCGGGCTCGGCGCCAATCTCGGCACCGCAGTCGAGGGCGACGCCAGCGCCTTCCAGCGCCAGCTTCTCGATGGGCGCGGCGCCGCCGTGGGTGACGCGTTGCCCATCCAGCTCGTGCGGGCAGCGATGTTTGCCCGCATCGCCATGCTTTCAGCCGGCGGCTCGGGCCTGTCGCCGCATGTGTTCAGCGCGCTGGTCGAAATGCTGAACGCGGGCGTGCATCCGGTGATGCCGGCGCTCGGCTCGATCGGCGCCGGCGACCTGGTGATGATGACGGCGATCGCCCACACGCTGATCGGCGAAGGCGACGCCGACTACCAAAGCCGGCGCATGCCTTCGGCCAAGGCGCTTATGATGGCGCGCCTCCCTCCGGTCAGCCTGGCGCCGAAGGACGGCTTGTCGCTGATCAATGCTTCGGCGGTCTCCACCGGCGCCGGCGCACTGGCACTTGTCGACGCGCTGTCGGCGATGGAACAGCAGCAGCAGGCCGGCGCGCTGACCATGGAAGCGCTTGCGGCCAACCGCACCATTCTCGATCCGCGCCTGCATGTCGCGCGGCCCGCGGCCTGCCAATTGCTGGCGGCAAGGACGCTGCGCGACCTGCTCGCGCGCGATCATGAAACGACGCAGACGAGCTTGCAGGATCCGCTGTCGATCCGCTGCATGCCCTCGATCCACGGGGCGCTGATCCAGGCGATCGATCATGCCAGGCTGGCGGTCGAGATCGAGCTCAACGCCGCCGCCGACAATCCGCTGGTGCTGGTCGAAGACGCGTTAGTGCTGTCGACCGGCAACTTTCACACCGCGTCACTCGCGCTGGCCTTCGAGACGCTTGGCCTGGCAATCGCGCAATGCGCGGGGGCTTGCGCCGCTCGCTTCATCCAGCTCACCGGCTCGGGCCGCAACAGCCTGCCCAAATACCTGTCGCCGCTCGGCGGCGCCTCCGCCGGCTTCGTGCCTCTGCAGAAGACCGTTACGGCGATCCTGGCCGCGATCCGCCATAAGGCCAACCCCGTGATGCTCGATTACCTGCCGGTCTCGGAAGGCGTGGAGGATCACGCCACGCAAACGCTTCTGGCGGTTTCGAAATGCGCCGACATGATCGTACTGTGGCGACGCCTGATCGCCATGGAACTGATGGCGGCGGCCCAGGCCGTTGACCTGCGTGAAGGGATCACGCTGGCGCCGGCAACCGCTGTCATCCACGCTTCTGTCCGCACGCATGTCCCCGCGCTCAAGGAGGACAGGCCGCTCGGGGCCAACGCCAACGTGCTCTACGCAGCGCTCGCCGACGGCTCTTGGCGGGCCTGAAAAACAAAGAGTTAGCCGCGTTTCTTGAATCGGCGTCAGCGCGACACGCTTCAGATGACCGCCCGACGGCGTCGATTAGCCCGCCGCGATCAGCACAGTACTGTCCGGCGACCAGCTGAGCACCACCGGCTGACCTTCAGCCAACCTTTCGGCGCCGGTGTTCTGCACGATCACCTTCAGCGTCTGGCCGTCGCGGTCGACAAAATAGGTGCTGTTGTTGCCGGCGAAGATACGCTTGGACACCTGTCCCTTGAGCGTATTGGCATTGTCCGCATCGGGCTTCGCCGCGCCGGTCGAGATCTGGATCCGCTCCGGCCGCACCGCGCAGCTCGCCCTGGCGCCGGCTGCCAGCGAAGGCCCAGAGGCAGCGGCGATCGTCGTGCCGTCGGGCAGCCTGATCCCATTGCCGGTCGCGTCGCCGCGAAAGATGTTGGCGTCGCCGAGGAAGGTCGCGGCGAACTCGCTTTGCGGCCGGTCGTAGATCTCCTCCGGCGGCCCCTCCTGCACCAGCCTGCCATCGCGCAGGATGCCGATGCGGTCGCTCATCGTCAGCGCCTCTTCCTGGTCGTGCGTGACGAAGATGGTGGTGATGCCGATCTCGCGCTGGATGCGCTTCAACTCGATCTGCATGTCGACGCGCAGCGCCTTGTCGAGCGCGCCGAGCGGCTCGTCGAGCAACAGCACGCGCGGCTTGGTGACGATGGCGCGCGCCAACGCCACACGCTGGCGCTGGCCGCCGGAGAGCTGGTGCGGCCGACGGCCGCCGAGCTTGCCGAGCTGCACGAGGTCGAGCGCGCGCTGCACTTCGGCAGCGATCGACGCCTTCGGCTCGCCGCGCACCGACAGGCCGAAGGCGACGTTGTCGGCGACGCTCATATTGGGAAACAGCGCATAATTCTGGAACACCATGCCGATCCGCCGCTTCTCGACCGGCACGCGCTCGACGCTTTCGCCGCCGATGGCGATGCGGCCGGTGTCGGGAAAATCGAAACCGGCGATCTGCCGCAATAGGGTGGTCTTGCCGCTGCCCGACGGCCCGAGCAGCGCATAGAAGCCGCCATCGGCAAAATCGATCGAGACGTTATCCAGCGCCCTGTGCGCGCCGAAACTGCGGGAGACATTCGCGACCTGAACGCCTGCCATTATTTCTCTCCGCCGAATTTGAAGAAGCGCGCCGTGAGCAGCATCAGCGCCATCGAGACCACGATGATGATGGTGGAAACCGCGTTGATCTCGGGCGTGAAGCCCTTGCGGATCGCGGCATAGATCTCGACCGGCAGCGTCGTCTGGCCGGGCGTCGACAGGAAGTAGGAAACCACGAACTGGTCGAACGACACTGCGAAGGCGAACAGCCCGCCGGCGATGACGCCGGGCATGATCCACGGCAAGGTGACGCGGTTCGTCACTTGCCACTGATTGGCGCCGAGCGAGCGCGCCGCCTCCTCCAGCTCGGGCGCGAAGGTCTGCAGCCGGGCCGACACGACCACGATGACGTAAGGCAGCGCCAGCGCGACATGGCCGAGCAGGATCGCCACCAGCCCGCGGCCGATGCCGATGCCGAAGAAGAAGATCAGCATCGCCGTGCCGGTGATCAGCCACGGAATGGCGATCGGCGGGAAGAGCAGCGCCTGCAGGACTTTCTTGCCCGGGAAGTCGCAGCGGTAGAGCGCCAGCGAGGCGGCCGAGCCGAGCACGGTCGCGATGACGGTGGTGATCACCGCGATCTCGATGCTGTTCCAGGTCGCCGCAATCAGCTGGTCGTTCTGCCAGAGCGAGGCATACCAGTCCGTCGTCCACTCGAGCGGCAATTGGTAGAAGGGCGAGGCGTTGAACGACATCAGCGCCATGATGATGATCGGCAGATAGAGGAAGCCGAGCAGCAGCACGATGTAGCAGCGCCCAAGCCATTCGAGGATGCGCGTCGTCGCCATCAGGCGGCCCTTTTCAGCATCGGCGACGCCACCGCCAGGATCACCAGCACGACGGCGAGCAGGATGAAGGACAGCGCCGCGCCCAGCGGCCAGTTGAAGACCGCGACGAACTGGTCCTCGATGACGGTGCCGTAGAAGGTACCGGTGCGGCCGCCGAGGATGCGCGGCTCCATGAAGGAGCCGACGACGGGCACGAAGATCAGCGCTGCCCCGGCGATCAGGCCAGGCATCGACAGCGGGATGATCACGCGCCAAAGAACCTGCCGCCGCGACGCGCCGAGCGAGCGGCCGGCCTCGATCAGCGAATCGTCGATCGCCTGCAGCGTCAGGTAGCAGGTCAGCACCATGTAGGGCACATAGGAGTGCACCAGGCCGATGATGACGGCCGGATAGGAATACATCAGATCGATGTTGATCTTGAACGGCAGCACGGCGTTGAGCGCCGTGTCGAGGATGCCGCCCTCGCGCAGCACCATCGCCCAGGAGAAGATGCGCACCAGCCCGTTCGACCAGAACGGCAGGATGACGAGCAGGAAGATCGCCTCGCGGCTGCGTCCCTTCAGCACCTTGGCCAGCACATAGGCTGCCGGATAACCGATCACCACGCACCAAAGGGTGACCTCGAGGCCGAGCCGCAGCGAGGCAAGCAGAAGCGTCAGATAGAGGCTCTGCGAGAAGAAGGCCGCGTAATTGTCGAGTGTGAACGCCCATTCCCTCCCGGCCAGCGGCAGGTCGGTCATGAACGAGAAGAAGACCATGGCCGACAGCGGCAGGAAGATCGCCACCGTCAGCCACAGATAGGCCGGAAGGAGAAGCGGCAGGGCCGGCTTCAGCCCGCGCCGCGAACCGATCGCATGCTGGTCAGCCATGGATGCCTCTCCTCCCCGAAAGACGCCGACTACTTCACGTTGACCTTCAGCTCCTGCCAGAGCGCCAGGTACTTCTCGCGCTGCTCGTCGGTGACCGGCGCCTGGAACTGGATGCGCTTGGCGACCTCCGGATCGCCCATGACCTTGCGGTTGAAGGCATCCTCAGGCAGCGCCTCGACCGCCTTGGTGTTTGCCGACACCGGCGCGCCGACCTTGGTGACCCATTCGACGTAGAATTTCGGGTCGATCATGTAGTTGATGAAGGCTTCGGCGCCCTCGACATTCTTGGAGCCGGCCGGGATCGAGAAGGCGTCGAGCCAGGCGACGGCGCCTTCCTGCGGGATGACCAGCGAAACTGGCAGCTTGAAATGCGTCTTGGCGCGGTCGGCCGAGCCGCTCCAGTAGGTGCCGATGTCGATCTGGTTGGAGGCGACCATCTGGTTCCAGTCGTTCTCCGAGCTCCAGAACGTCTTGATCTGCGGCATCAGCGAGGTGAGCTTCGCCTTGACCGCTTCCATATCCTTGATGTCGTTGATGTTCTGGCCACTGGCAATGGCGCCGAACTGCACCGCCTCGACGGCATCGTCGCGGATGATGACGCGGCCCTTATGCGCTGGATCCCACATTTCGGCGATGCTTGTCGGTGGCTTGGGGAACGACTTCTCGTTGATCGCTAAGGCGGTCAGCCCCCAGACCCACGGCACGCCATAGACCTTGCCGTCATGGTTGAGCATCGGTGAGCCGGCCTTGTCCTTGCTGATGTCGGCGTAGTTGGCAAGCTTCGACACGTCGATCGGCTGGATCAGCTTGCCGGCCATTGCCTGATCGTTGAAGGCGGCATTGATCATGACGACGTCGTAAAGGCCGGGATTGGTCCTGAGCTTGGTCAGCATCTCCTGTTCGGAGTTGAAGAAGTCGTTGACCACCTTGTTGCCGGTCGCCTTCTCGAAGGCTGCGATCGCCCATGGCTCGTCGGCGCCGTAACCCTTCCAGTTGAGCACATGCACTTCGCCGGCATTGGCGGCAAGCGTGAATGCTGAAGCGAAGACGGCTGTCGCCGTCAGAAAAGCGGTCAGTCTGGGCATGCGCATGTTTCTTTCCTCTCATTGTTTGCCCGGTTTGCGGGCTTGTTAAGTTGTGGCCTCTTGTTCCCGGTCCTGAGCGCTCGCCGTTTGAACGCGCCGGGCAAGGAATTCCTGGATTTCGGCGTCGGTCGGCGCCGACGATCCGCCATGACGAGTGACGGAAAGCGCAGCCGCCGCGTTGGCGTAGCGCGCTGCTTCGTAAGGCGGCATTCCGCGCGACAGGCCGCTGACGAAGGCGCCGATATGGGCATCGCCGGCGCCGTTGGTATCGATGGCTTCCACGTCAAAGCCCGGCACCGCCTGCGTCCGGCCATCGGCAAGCCGTACGAGGCAGCCCTGCGCGCCGGCGCGGATGACGACGCCCGCCGCTCTCTGGCAATGGTCGGCGAGCAGCCGGATGGCGACGGTCTGCGCGTCGCCCGAACCGGCGATCTCGGCCGCCTCGTTGGTGTTGCAGCTCAGCCAGGTCGTGCGCGCCAAAACCCGGTCCAGGATCGGGCGCGGGATCTCGGCTATCACCGGCGTCGGATCGAAGACGAAGGGGACTTCCGCAGGCAGCGCCTCGATCCAGTCGGTGAGCGTATCTCGGCTTCCTGGATAGCTCAGCGTGTAGCCAGAGGTGAAAACCCAATCGCCCGAAAGGATTTGGACCGGCTTCATCATGTCGAGCGTGAGCCAGCTCTCAGCCCCCGGCCAGGAGACGAAGGTCCGTTCGGCATCGCCGCTGATCATGGCGACGCAATTGCCGCTGTCCATCAACGGCGATGGCAGCGTCAACGTCGTGATGCCTTCGGCGGCAAAGGCCGTGCGCAGGAAATCGCCGTCGGGCCCGGTGCCGAGCTGACCGCCGAACACCACCCTCATGCCGGTGCGGCTCGCCGCCACCATCATGTTGAAGCCGCCACCGGCGACCCGCGCGTAGCTCGACGCGGTCTTCTCGGTGCCTGGCGCCGGCAAGGCGTCGATGCGGTAGACATAGTCCACCACGGCGCTGCCGACATGGACCAGCCGTCCGCTCATGCGGCAGCCTCCTTGCCGGAGCGGATCTTTGCCTTGCGTGCCGCGACGAGATCGTCTGCCAGCGCGCGAACCTCGGCGAGATCGATGCCGTGCAACTTGGCGATGCGGTGCTGCGGCAGGCGCGACAGTCCGGCTGAGGCGCCTGCCATGCCGGCGGCGATGGCGCCGATCGTGTCGGTGTCGCCGCCGAGATTGGCGCTGATGACGGCCGCCCGCCAGGGATCGCCATCGGCGACCTCCAGCACGGCGAACGCCGCCGGAACCGATTCTTGGCTGGCGACGCCGGTGCCGACCAGATCGACGATCAGCCTGATCGCTTCTTTCTCAGTCTTGCCGCGCACGAGATCCTGCGCCCAGGCGATCCGCGCTGCGATATCGCCGCCGGTGACCCAATTCCCGTGCGTTGCCCCCAGCCGCGCCGCGGTCACGGCGCGCCCGGAAGCCGCGCGCCAGTCGGCGCCTGAGACTCCGCTGCTGACCGCCGCAGCGACCGCGGCCGCCGAAGCTATGGCGATCGAGGTGTTGTGCGTCGCCCGGCAGGTTTCCGCGACCTTCGCAACCAGCGCGTCGAGCGGCTCCGGTGGCATCATGATGCCGACCGGCGCGATGCGCATCGCCGCGCCATTGGTATCGCCGGCGCTGCCGGCTTCCTCCGGCGGCACGCCGTCATTGATGGCGTCGATGGCGCGCTTGGTCGACGGGCCGAGCAGGTCGTAGCTGCCGCGCGCCTTGACCTCGCGCTCCCAGTCGAGCAGCGCATTGACCCAGCGCGTGTGGTCGAAACGGTCGCCGGACTCGACCATAATGCGGCCAAGCAGCAGCGCCTGTTCCGTGTCGTCGGTGATCGTGCCGGCAGCAAGGCCCTTCGACACCGGATGATCGTCGACGGGCGCGACGAAGTCCTCGACATGGCCGTAAAGTTCGGCGATCCGGGCCGGCGACAGAAGCTGCGTCGGCATGCCCAGCGCGTCGCCAAGCGCGCCGCCGATCAGCGCGCCCATGGCGCGGTCGATCGCCCCGGCCGCAGGCGTCATCTCAAAACTCCAGATGCAGGGCGAAATGCGCCGGGTTGAGCAGGCTGGTGACGAATTCGATGGCGCGGCCGTCGGCGGCGCGGGTCAGGCGCCGGGTGCGCAGGAAGGGCGTGCCGGGCGCGCAATCGAGGATAGCGGCATCCGCCGCGCTCAGCATCTCGATGTCGACCCATTCCTCGCCATGGTCGGGCACCAGCCCTGCCCCGCGCAGCGTCTGGTGCAGCGAGCCTTCGCGCAGGCCGCGCAGCGGCACGTCTTCCAACTCGGGCGAAAGCGGCAGGCGGCTGCGCTCGATCGAAATCGCATGGCCGTCATTTGCATTGGTGCGGACGCGATCGACGGCGATGAAGGCCGGATTGCCAAGGCCGAGCCTGGCGGCAAGGTCCGCGTCCTCGATGACTTCGAGCCGCAGCGTGCGCGTCTCGGCATTGGCGCCGGCATTGGCAAGCGCGCGCGACCAGCCGACGGCATCGTCGACCGGCATGCCGTCGAAGGTGACGAAGGAACCGATGCCGACCCTGGTGGTGATCAGGCCCCGGCTCGACAATTCCTCGAGCCCTTTGCGGACCGTGTTGCGGCTGACGGAGAAGCGCTGGACGAGTTCGTTCTCGCTCTGCAGGCGGTCGCCGAAGCCGAGCACCCCGGAGCGGATTTCGTGCTCCAAAACCGTCGCGATCTGCTCGGGCTTGCCGGTTCCGGGGGTGATCTGCGTCGCGCGACGGGCCATATCGATACCTGTTCAGTGAACCTGTATAGTCCTGTTCAATAGTGCGTTCGAAAGGCGGCGTCAACGGGTAAGCCTTTGAGCAGGGAACGAACTCCTCAGGCGACTGCCTCATTCCCATTTTCAACCGTCGCGCCGCCCCTCACCTGCCTGCCGACCCCTCTCCCCGTATAGTGACGGGGAGAGGGGCGCTGTCCTGCCGGTTTCGCCAATCATCAGCGTTGCCAAGAAAGGGCCGTCGTTGTGGCCAGCCCCTTCTCCCCGTCACTATACGGGGAGAAGTGCCCGGCAGGGCGATGAGGGGCGGCGCCAACCTCGGACAATTGGCAACTGGCGGCGACGATCGCCAGTCAGACGAAGAAGAATTCCTCGACCCGCTGCTTGGCCTTGCGCAGCCCAGGCAGGATCTCGCGCTCCATCGCCTCGACCGAAAAGCGGGCCGACTGCGTCGAGACGTTGATGGCGGCGACGACCTGGCCGGTACGGTCGCTGATCGGTACGGCTATCGAACGCAGGCCGAGCTCCAGTTCCTCGTCGACAATGGCGAAGCCGTCCGTCTCGGCCTGTTGAACCGCCTTGGCCAGCAAGTCCCGCCTGACGATCGTCTTCGGCGTCCGCCGCTCGATCTTTGCATCGGCGAGGAAGGTCTTCATCTCACCGGCGCTCAGGCCGGAGAGCAGCACGCGACCCATCGATGTGCAGTAGGCGGGCAGCCTTGTGCCGACGTCCAGCGCCACGCTGAGGATGCGGCGGCCGGGGATGCGCGCGACATAGACGACATCCTCGCCCGACAGCACCGCGGCGTTGCAGGCCTCGTCGAATTGCGCGGCCACCTCGCGCATGATCGGCGCCGCGAAGGTCCACAGCGAGGCGCCGCCGAGCCAGGTCCGCGCGACGGTGAGCAGGCGCGGCGACAGTGAAAACAACCGGCCCGACTGAGTCGCGTAGCCGGTGGCGACCAGCGTCAGCAGAAAGCGGCGGGCGCCGGCGCGGGTCAGGCCCGCCTCCTCCGCCATCTCGGTCAGCGTCATGCCGGCCGGGTAGCGGGCGAGGATCTCCATCACCGCAAGGCCGCGCTCCAGCGAGCCGACATGATCGCGCGAACTGGCTTCGTCTTCCACGACTGGGCCCATGGCATTGACTCCCCGTCAGGGCAAGATTAGAAAGTATCTCATATAAAACATATGTTCGCAATGCGAACTTTCTTGCCAACGCCGGAGCCCAAGCATGGTGAAGTTCCTGCCGCTGAAGGAGGCTGTCGCAGAGAACCTGCACGACGGCGATACGGCCGCATTCGAGGGTTTCACCCATCTGATCCCGACCGCAGCCGCGCACGAAGCCATCCGCCAGGGCTTCCGTGATCTCACTTTGATCCGCATGACGCCTGACCTGATCTACGACCAGATGATCGGCATGGGCATGGCGAGAAAGATCATCTTCTCCTATGTCGGCAATCCCGGCGTCGGCCTGTTGCGGCGCGCCCGCGACGCCATCGAGAATGGCTTTCCGCGCGCGATCGAGATCGAAGAGCACAGCCACGCCGGCATGGCCAACGCCTATGAGGCGGGTGCTGCCGGCCTGCCTTGCGCTATCTTCCGCGGCTATCGCGGCGCCGGCCTCGCTTCGGTCAACCCTAACATAAGGTCGCTCACCTGCCCCTTCAGTGGCGAAGTGCTCGCCGCCGTTCCATCGATCCGGCCCGACGTCAGCTTCATCCATGCGCAGAAGGCCGACCGCAAAGGCAATGTGCTGGTCGAAGGCATCATCGGCATCCAGAAGGAAGCCGTGCTCGCAGCCAGGCGCGCCGTGGTGACGGTCGAGGAAGTGGTCGACAATTTCGACGATCTCCACCCCAACCTCACCGTTCTGCCGAGCTGGACGATATCGGCCATCTCGGTCGTGCCGGGCGGCTCGCATCCGTCCTACGCACACGGCTACTATGCGCGCGACAACGCCGCCTATCTCGAATGGGACGAGGTCGCCGCCGACCGCGACCGCTTCCAGGCATGGATGCAGAAGAACGTCATCGAGGGCAGCGCCGACGACTTCGCCGCCCGCGTCGAACATCTGAGGAAAGCCGCATGAGCGACGCCGGAAATTTGGGCTTCACGCCCAACGAAATGATGACGATCGCCGCCAGCCGCGCGCTGAAGAATGACGACGTCTGCTTCGTCGGCATCGGCGCGCCATCGGCCGCCTGCAACGTCGCGCGGCTCACCCATGCGCCGGACATCACGCTGATCTATGAGAGCGGCACCATCGGCACCGCGCCCGACGTGCTGCCGCTGTCAATCGGTGACGGCGAACTGTGCGAGACAGCAGTCACCACCGTCGCGGTGCCGGAGATGTTCCGCTACTGGCTGCAGGGCGGCCGCATCTCCATCGGCTTCCTCGGCGCGGCCCAGCTCGACAGGTTCGGCAACATCAACACCACCGTCATCGGCGACTACGCGCACCCGAAAACGCGCCTTCCCGGTGGCGGCGGCGCGCCGGAGATCGCCACCTCTTCAAAAGAGGTTTACATCACCATGGCGCAATCGAAACGCGGCATGGTCGAAAAGATCGACTTCTTCACCTCCTTCGGCCATGGCGAGGGCGGCGATCACCGCAAGCGGCTCGGCATCGATACGGCCGGCCCGACGCTTTTGATCACCGACCTTGCGATTTGGAAGCCGGATCCGGTCACCAAGGAATTCACCGTCGTGTCGTTGCATCCAGGCGTGACCCGCGAACAGGTGCAGGCGACCTGTGGCTGGGTGGTAAGATTTGCCGAGGCTCTTGACGAGACGCCGGCGCCGACGGAACTCGAGCTGACGACATTGCGCGATCTTCAGGCCCGCACCAAGGCGGCGCATGAGGGGACCGCCAAGGGGAAAGCTGCATAGATGACCGACGCCTTCATCTGCGACTACATCCGCACGCCGATCGGCCGCTTTGGCGGCGCGCTCTCCTCGGTGCGCGCCGATGATCTCGGCGCCATACCCTTGAAGGCTTTGGTCGAGCGCAACACGGGTGTCGATTGGGCTGCCGTCGACGACATCGTCTATGGCTGCGCCAACCAGGCAGGCGAGGACAACCGCAACGTCGCCCGTATGGCGCTGCTGCTCGCAGGCCTGCCCCAGGACATTCCGGGCTCCACCGTCAACCGCCTCTGCGGCTCGGGCATGGATGCCGTCACCATCGCGGCGCGCGCCATCAAGGCCGGCGAGGCCGAGCTGATGATCGCCGGTGGTGTCGAGTCGATGAGCCGCGCGCCCTTCGTCATGCCCAAGGCTGACACCGCCTTCTCGCGCAACGCCGAGATCCACGACACCACCATCGGCTGGCGCTTCGTCAACCCGCTGATGAAGAAACAGTATGGCGTCGATTCCATGCCGGAAACGGGCGAAAACGTTGCCGAGGACTTTGCCGTTTCGCGCGCCGACCAGGATGCCTTTGCCGTGCGCAGCCAGGACAAGGCTGTGGCGGCGCAAGCCAATGGCCGGCTGGCGAAGGAGATCACGCCGGTGACGATCCCGCAAAGGAAGGGCGACGCGATCGTGGTCGGCAAGGACGAGCATCCACGCGCCGGCACCACCATCGAGGCGCTGGCCAAACTGCCGACGCCGTTCCGCCAGGGCGGCACGGTGACCGCCGGCAATGCTTCCGGCGTCAATGACGGCGCGGCCGCCCTCGTCATCGCTTCGGAAGCAGCCGCGAAGAAACACGGCCTGACGCCGGTCGCCCGCATCCTTGGCGGTGCTGCCGCCGGCGTTGCGCCGCGCATCATGGGCATCGGCCCGGCGCCGGCAACGAAGAAACTCTGCGCCCGCCTCGGCCTGACGCCCGAGCGGTTCGACGTCGTCGAGCTCAACGAGGCCTTCGCCTCGCAGGGCATCGCGGTGCTGCGCCAGCTCGGCATCGCCGAGGACGCCGCGCACGTCAACCCGAATGGCGGTGCGATCGCGCTCGGCCACCCGCTCGGCATGTCGGGCGCCCGCATTACCGGCACGGCGGCGCTGGAGCTTCGCGAGCGCGGCGGCCGCTATGCGCTCGCAACCATGTGCATCGGCGTCGGCCAGGGTATTGCGATCGCGCTGGAGCGGGTTTGACGGGCCTTGCCGATCAATACGGCAGGCCGACGTAATTCTCCGCCAGAGCGGTAGACGCCGCTTTGGAATGCACGAGATAGTCGAGCTCGGCTTCCTGGATGCGCTGGCCGAATTCGCCCGTCTCGGGAAAACGGTGCAGGATCGTCGTCATCCACCACGAGAAACGTACCGCTTTCCAAACCCGCGCCAGCGCTTTGGCTGAATAGGCATCGAGCCCCGCCTGCGACCTCTCGCGATAGAATTCGCGAAGCCCGGCAAAGAGATAGCGCACGTCGCTGGCGGCAAGGTTGAGGCCCTTGGCGCCGGTCGGCGGCACGATATGGGCCGCGTCGCCGACCAGGAACAGCTTTCCGAAGCGCATCGGCTCGGCGACGAAGGAGCGCAGCGGCGCGATCGACTTTTCGAAAGACGGCCCGGTGGTGACGGCGGCGGCCGTCTGCGGCGGCAAGCGCCGGCGCAACTCGTCCCAGAAACGGTCGTCGGACCAGGCCTCGACGCGCTCGTCCGCCGGGCACTGCACATAGTAGCGGCTGCGGTGCGGCGAGCGCATCGAGCACAGCGCAAAGCCGCGCTCGTGATTGGCGTAGACCAGCTCGTGGTCGGCCGGCGGCACCTCCGCCAGCACGCCCAGCCAGCCGAACGGATAGGTCCGCTCGAAGGTCTTCAGCGCGCCCTCCGAGCGGCGGCTGACGCCGTGATAGCCGTCGCAGCCGGCGATGAAGTCGCAGTCGATGCGGTGGCCGACACCGTCCTTGTCATAGGTGACGAAAGGCGCCGTGCCATCGAAATCGTGAAGCGCGACATTGGCGGCTTCGTAGACGGTGACCAGCCCCGCCGCCTCGCGCTTGTCCATCAGATCATGCGTCACCTCGGTCTGGCCGTAGACGGTGACATGCTTGCCGCCGGTGAGCGCCGTGAGGTCGATGCGGTGCAGGCGACCGTCGAAGGCGAGCGAGATGCCGGCATGCGGCAGGCCTTCGGCGTGCAGCCTGTCCGCGGCGCCGGCCTCGCCGAGCAGGTCGACCGTGCCTTGCTCCAGCACGCCGGCGCGCACGCGGCCGAGCACATGCTCCCGGCTCGACCGTTCGAGAATGACCGTCTCGACACCGATGGTGGCGAGCAACTGGCCGAGCAGCAGGCCGGATGGGCCCGAGCCGATGATAGCAACCTGTGTACGCATCAGTGTCCGAGGCTTTCGATCTGTCCGGCAAGCTCCGCGGCGAGCCGGAGTGCTCCCGCTGTCGCCACCACCATCTGCGGCAGGATCAGCCATTCCAGTGTCCAGGCGGCGCCAGAGCGCTCCTGTTCGTGCACCAGCGCCTGGTGCATGCCGGCAAGCTGGGTGGCGTTGAAGCGGCCAAGGGCCACCAGCGCCTCCGCCTTCACCGGGTTCTGCTTGTGCGGCATCGCCGACGAGCCGCCGCCCGCGGACAGCTTGATGTCCATGCCACCTTGCGCCATCAGCGCGATGTCCTGGCCGAACTTGCCGAGACTGCCGGTCACCAGCGACAGCCAGCCGGCGAAATCGGCCAGCGCGTCGCGCTGGCTATGCCATTGCGCCGCATCGCCAAGGCCGAGTTTTGCGGCAAGGGCCGCCCGCACGGGCGCAGCCTTGTCGCCGAGTCTATCGAGCGTGCCAGCCGCGCCGCCGAACTGGACGACGAGCAGACGCGCGGACTGTTCCTTCAACCTGAGTTGGTGGCGCTCGAGCGGCGCCCGCCATGAGGCGATCCGATCTCCAACCGTGATCGGGATTGCCGGCTGCATGCGCGTCATCGCCATCAGCGCCCTGCCCCCGAAATCCTGTTCGAGGCCCGCAAGCCGCACGATGTTTTCGCTGAGCAGCAGGCCGATATGGTCGACCGCCCCGCTCAGCCGCAGCACCAGCGAGCTATCGATGACGTCCTGGCTGGTCGCGCCGAAATGAACGAACGCATTGTGCGGTTCGCCGACGGCGGCCTTGATCTGGCGTACCAGCTCCGGCACCACGACCCCGTCCCTGGCGACGCCGGCCCTGAGCCTGGCCGTGTCGGGCCGGAACGAGGTCAGAGCCGAGCCGATTGCCGTTGCGGCGTCGTTGGAAATCACGCCGCACTCGGCCTCGGCCTCGGCCAGGGCGCGCTCGAAAGCCAGCATCGCGTCGATGTCGGTTTCCACGGAAAAATGCCTTGCCGCTTCCTCGTCGCCAAGGAGAGCCGAAAGCAGCGGATGATCGAAGGGCGATACGGTCATGTTCAGGCCGGTCAGCTGTCGAAGAAGACCGTCTCCTTGTCGCCCTGCAGGTGGACATCGAAGACGTAGGTGTCGCCCTGGCGCTCGGCGATCAGCGTCGGGACGCGCAAGCGATGCTCGATGCGGGCAAGGATCGGATCCTCGCCATTGGCCTTTTCCTCGTCCGAGAAATAGAGCCGGGTATGGAGGCCGATATTGATGCCGCGCGCCACGATCCACAGCGTGATGTGCGGCGCCATCAGCCGCCCGTCGCGGAACGGCACGCGGCCTGGCTTGATCGTCTGGAACAGGCAGGCGCCCGTTTCCATGTCGGTCGGCTGCCGGCCCCAGCCCAAAAAGTTCGGATCGGCCGCGCCGCGCAATTCGGCCGGCGAATTGTAGAACCCGCTGGCATCGGCCTGCCAGATCTCGATCAGCGCGTCCTTGAGCGGCGCGCCGGCGCCGTCGAAAACGCGGATACGCAGCTCGATGCGCTCGCCCCTGGTCTCACCGTTGACCATGCACGAGCCAAGATCGCTCTCATAGACGCCGCCGATGCCGCAGAAATTCGGCGTCAGCCCGATATGAACGTAGGGTCCCGCGGTCTGCGAAGGGCTTTCCTTCAGCCGGTCGAGCGATTGCGCCATCAATTGCCCTCCGGCCTGTTCTCGAACAGCGTCGAGCGACGTCCGCGCAGCACGATATCGAACTTGTAGGCGAGCGCGTCCATCGGGATCGTCGACTGCATGTCGAGGGTTGCAATCAGCGCTTCGATGGCTGCCTTGTCGGAAATGCCGCCGACGATCGGGCAGCGCCAGATCAGCGGATCGCCTTCGAAATACATCTGCGTGATCAGCCGCTGCGCGAAACCCTTGCCGAACACCGAAAAATGGATATGGGCAGGGCGCCAGTCGTTCGGACCGTTCGGCCACGGATAGGGTCCCGGCCTGACGGTGCGAAAGGCGTAGCCGCCGTCATCGCCGGTGATGGTGCGGCCGCAGCCGCCAAAATTCGGATCGAGCGGCGCCAGATAGCCGTCCTTCTTGTGGCGGTAGCGGCCGCCGGCATTCGCTTGCCAGAATTCAAGCAGCACGCCCGGCACGCCCTTGCCCCGTTCGTCGAGCACCCGTCCATGCACGATGATGCGCTCGCCGATGGCGCTCTCGCCAGGCGTGGCGAAATTATGGATCAGGTCGTTGTCCAATTCGCCGAGCATGGCGTGCCCGAACACCGGGCCGGTGAGTTCCGACAGCGTATTGTCGAAGGAAAGCAGTGCCTTTTGCGGCGAGCGCAGCACCGAGCTCTTATAGGCGGGCGTCAGCGCCGTCGGATGCCAAAGGCGATCGCGCTGGAAGAAGGCGCCGGTCTCCGGCGCCCGGTTGGAGCCCGGCTCAGGCATGGGCATTCTCGTCCATCTGCGCGAACACCTCCTTGGCGATCCTGAAGGCGCGGTTTGCGGCCGGCACGCCGGCATAGATCGCGACATGCAGAAAGGCTTCGCAGATATCGTCGCGCGATGCGCCGGTGTTGGCGGTGGCGCGCACATGCATGGCCACCTCCTCGTCATGGCCGAGTGCCGCAAGCAGCGCCAGCGTCACGATCGAGCGCTCGCGCTTCGACCAGCCCGGCCGCGCCCACACCGTTCCCCACGCGGCCTCGGTGATCAGGTGCTGAAACGGCCGGTCGAAATCGGTGGCCGCATCCTCGGCCCGGTCGACATGGGGATCGCCGAGTACGGATCGCCGGACCTCAAGTCCGGTCCGGTATCGGGTTGTGTTCTTGGAAATGTCATCCATGGATTTGTTTTCCGCTGGGAAGCGATGCGACGAAATCGCGGATCAGCCTGGTAAACGGCCCGGGCTGCTCGACGCAGGGAATGTGGCCGGCATTGCGGATCATCTCGAAGCGCGCGCCAGGGATGAGATCGGCAAGCGAGCGCACGAGGTCGGGCGGCGTCGAGCCGTCCTGGTCGCCGACGACGCAAAGCGTCGGCACCGCGATGCGGCGCGCGGCCTCGGTGAAGTCAGCATCGCGAACGGCAGCGCAGGTGCCGATATAGCCGGCGAGCGGCTGCCTGGTCAGCATGTTCCAGCAGCCGTCGAGATCGGCCGAACGCTCCGCGTGGAAGGCAGGGGTGAACCACAGCTTGAGCACGGCGTCGGCGATCTCCTGGATGCCTTTGCTTTCGACCGTCGCGATGCGTGTGTTCCAGCTGTCGGCCGTGCCGATCTTGTGCGCCGTATCGCTCAGGATGAGGGCCTCGACGCTTTCGGGGCGCCGCGCATGGAAGCCCTGCGCGATCAGGCCGCCGACCGACAGGCCGCACAGCACGACCTTGGCAAGGCCGAAGTGATCGACGAGGCCGCAGAGGTCATCGACATGATCGTCGATCGAGCTGACGCCGCCGATGTCGGACAGCCCGTGCCCGCGCTTGTCATAGACGAGCGTCGGCATTTCATCGCCGAGCAGCGAGACAATTTCGTCCCAGATCCGGAAGTCGGTCCCCAGCGAATTCATGAATATGATCGGGCACGCATTGCCAGTCCCCGGCCTGTAGCGGTGGTGCAGCGTAACGCCGCCAATGCTGACGAATGGCACGATTTCGATCCTCCGATGTTAGCTTGCACTAGGTATTTGGTTCGGTAAAATGATATTTTGCGGCGTTTCATTAACTCCGAGGTTATCGAACCATGGCCGAAAGCCGCATCCGCTTCCGACACCTGCAAGCGTTTCTCGAAGTGGCGCGACAAGGCAGCGTGGCAAGGGCGGCCGAGTTCCTGCATGTCAGCGCCCCGGCCGTGACCAAGACCTTGCGCGAGCTGGAAGAGGCGCTCGGCATCGCCGTCGTCGAGCGCGACGGCCGCGGCATCCGCGTCACGCGGCTCGGCGAGATCTTCCTCGGCCATGCCGGCACGGCGATCACGGCACTGAAGCGCGGCGTCGATTCCGTCCGCCAGGACGGCGCCATCAACCGCCATCCGATCCGCATCGGTGCCTTGCCGACGGTGTCGGCGCGGGTGATGCCGCTCGCCATGAGCCTGTTCCTCGGGGAGAACACGGGCGCCGCCCTCAAGATCGTCACCGGCGAGAACGCGGTGCTGCTGGAACAGCTGCGCGTCGGCGCGCTCGATCTCGTCGTCGGCCGGCTGGCGGCGCCGGAGCACATGACCGGCTTCTTCTTCGAGCATCTCTATTCCGAACAGGTGTTGTTCGTGGTGCGGGCCGGACACCCGCTGTCGGAACCGGGGGCGGACATCTTCGCCCGCCTCGACGAATTCCCTGTGCTGATGCCGACGCGGGAGTCCGTCATCCGCCCCTTCGTCGACCGCCTGTTCATCACCAATGGCATGACCGCGCCGGCCACCGAAATCGAGACCGTTTCGGATTCCTTCGGCCGTTCCTTCATGCGCCAGAGCAACGCGGTGTGGATCATCTCGGCCGGCGTCGTCGCCAACGAGATCGCCAGCGGCGCCTTCGTCGCCTTGCCGGTCGACACCGAGGAGACCAAGGGACCGGTCGGCCTGACCATGCGCACCGACACTGCCCCCTCGCCGGCCTTTTCCATCCTGCTGCAGACGATCCGCGAGGCGGCGCGGCATAACGCCTGACAACGGACTCCGTTCGGCGTGGCCTTTCGTAACCTATGGGTTAATGAAACACCGCAAAATATCATTTTACCGAACCAAACCGCTAGTGCAATGTGACCGTGGAGGATCAAGGCCGAGCCCTGTCTGGCGGCACCGGAAAACCGGTACCGGCCCATACGGGGACGGCCACGGAGGGAGGAGCAGATGACCAGGACTATCGGCAGCAAACCCGTTGTCGCCGGCATGTCGCGACGCCAGTTCATTGCCACTTCGGTGGCCGGCGGCGCGGCTCTTGCGCTCGGCCGCGGCAAGGCCTTCGCGCAGGCCGCGGACACCCTGAAGGTCGGCTTCGTCAGCCCGCGCACCGGGCCTCTCGGCGGTTTCGGCGAGACCGACGGCTACGTGCTCGACCTCGCCCGCAAGGCGCTCGCCAATGGCATCGAGCTCGGCGGCAAGAAATACAGTGTCGAGATCCTCGATCAGGATACGCAATCCGATCCCTCCCGCGCCGGCCAACTCGCCAAGGACCTGATCAACAACCAGGCCATCGACCTGATGCTCGCCGTCTCGACGCCTGAGGTGATCAACCCCGTAGCCGATGCTTGCGAAGCGGCCGGCGTACCTTGCCTGTCCACCGTCATGCCGTGGGAAGCCTGGTATTTCGGCCGCGGCGCCAAGCCGGGCCAGCCTTCGCCGTTCAAATGGACCTATCATTTCGGCTTCGGCGTCGACGAATTCTTCAAGGCCTATGTCTCGCAGTGGAATCTGATCGAGACCAACAAGAAGGTCGGCGTCATGTATCCGAACGACGCCGACGGCAATGCCATCCGTGCCCATCTTGCGCCGCTGCTCGCCAAGCAGGGCTTCACCATCGTCGACCCCGGCGCCTACGAGACCGGCACCACCGACTATTCCTCGCAGATCGCGCTGTTCAAGCAGGAAGGCGTCGAGATCTTCAATTCCTTCCCGATCCCGCCGGATTTCGCCGCCTTCTGGCGCCAGGCGGCGCAGCAGGGCCTGACCCGGCAGATCAAGATCGCCCAGGTCGCCAAGACCGGCCTGTTCCCGTCCGACATCGAGGCGCTCGGCGACCTCGGCATGAAGATTGCGAGCGCCGCTTACTGGCACAAGGCCTTCCCCTACAAGTCGCCGCTCACTGGTGTTTCCGGGACCGAGCTGGCCGACGGCTACGAAGCGGCGAGCGGCAAGCAGTGGACGCAGCAGCTCGGCGCCACGATGTCGCTGCTCGACGCCGGCTTCGAAGCGCTGAAGTCCAGCACCGACGCCAAGGACAAGGCGGCGGTCGCCAAGGCGCTGAGCGCGCTCAACACCGAGACGATGATCGGCAAGGTCGATTTCACCAGCGGCCCCGTCGCCAACGTCTCGCCCGGCCCGATCATCGGCACGCAGTGGGTGGCGGCGAAGGAAGGCAGCAAGTTCCCGCTCGATTATGTCGTGACCGAAAACGCCACCGACCCGAAGGTGCCGGTCGAAGCCAAGCTGCAGCCGTACAACGGCTGATTGGACTGCTGACGGGGTTCGCATCGTGACCATTTTGCCCAACGCTGCGATCCTCGATGCCGCCGGCATCCACAAGCGCTTCGGCGCGCTGGTGGTGCTCGACGACATCGACTTCGCCATGGGAGCCGACGAGGCGGTCGGCATTGTCGGCCCGAACGGCGCCGGCAAGACGACATTGCTCAGCGTGCTGTCCGGCGCCTATCCGCCCAGTGCCGGCACCGTCGCCTTCAAAGGCGGCGACGTCACCGCGCTGCCGGCCACAGCGCGCTGCCGCCTCGGCCTCGTGCGCACGCATCAGGTGCCGAAGCCTTTCGGCGGCATGACCACCTTTGAGAACGTCTTCGTTGCCGCCTCGCATGGCGCCGGCCTCAAGCGCGACGAAGCCTATGAGGAAGCGCTTGGCTCGCTGAAACTCTGCGGCATGCTGGGCGTTGCCAACCGGCGCGCCGAGACGCTCGGCCTGCTCGACCGCAAGCGGCTGGAACTCGCCCGGGCGCTCGCTGCCAGGCCGACGCTGCTTCTGCTGGACGAAATCGGCGGCGGCCTGACCGACGGCGAGGCCGGCGAGTTGGTCGAGACCATCAGGGAATTGCGGCGCCGCAAGATCGGCATCGTCTGGATCGAGCACATCGTCCACATCCTGCTGCAGGTGGCCGAGCGACTGATCTGCATGGATGCCGGAAAGATCATCGCCGACGGCGATCCGCAAGCGGTAATGGCCAACCCGCAGGTGATCAGCGCCTATCTCGGCGGAGGCCCGAAATGAGCCTGCTTTCGGTCGAGGATCTCGTTGTCCGCCACGGCCTGTTGCAGGCGGTACGCGGCGTCAGCTTCACCGTCGAGCGCGGCGAGACGCTGGCGCTGGTCGGCGCCAACGGCGCCGGCAAGACGACGCTGCTGCGCGCCATTGCCGGAGCGCATCCGCAGGCATCGGGTCGCGTGCGGTTCGACGGCGCCGACCTCTCCGGGGTGCCCTCGCACAGCAGAGTCGGCATGGGCATCGCGCTGGTGCCCGAAGGCAGGAAACTGTTCGTCGAGATGACGGTCGAGGAAAACCTACTGCTCGGCAAGACGGCCGGCCGCCCCGGCGACTGGAGCGTCGACAAGGTGCTCGACACGTTTCCCAACCTCAAGCCGCGCCGCCATTCAAGGACCGGCCATCTGTCCGGCGGCGAGCAGCAGGCGACCGCTATCGGCCGCGCGCTGATGAGCAATCCGGAATTGCTGCTGCTCGACGAGGTCTCGCTCGGCCTGTCGCCGCTGGTCGTCGACCGCGTATACGCCTCGCTGCACGGCCTGATCAGTTCCGGCACGACGATCATCCTGGTCGAGCAGGATCTCAACCGTGCCCTCTCCGTCTCCGACAAGGTCATCTGCATGCTGGAGGGAAGGATCGCGCTTGCGGGAGACAGCAAGAGCGTGTCGCGCGACGAAGTGACGAAGGCCTATTTCGGCCTGCACCGGCAAGCCGCCGGAGGCGTGCCGGCATGACCAACCAGATCGTCCAGGGCATCCTGCTCGGCGGCTACTACGCGCTGATCGCCTGCGGCCTCTCCTTCATGTTTTCGGTGATGCGCATCATCAACCTCGCCCATGGCAGCCTCGCCGTGCTGTCTGCCTTCGCGCTGTGGCTGCTCGCCTCGCGCTTCCACATTTCACCCTTCCTTGGACTGCTGATCGTCCTGCCGCTGATGGCCGCGATCGGCTGGGCCTTGCAGCGCTTCCTGCTCGAACGCAGCGCGCGTGGCGGTGCGCTGTTGCCGATCCTGACGACCTTCGGCCTCGCAATCGTCATCGACAATCTCTTGTTCGAGCAGTTCGGCGCCGACACGCGCTCGCTGGCGCCCTTTATCGGCAGCCTCTCCTACGATTCCTGGGAATGGCCAGGCAGCATCTATGTCGGCAAGCTCGCGGTCATCATTTTCGTCACCGCCGTGGGGCTGCTTGGCGGGCTGCAGCTCTTCCTCACCCGCACCGGCCTTGGCCGCGCGATCCGCGCCACCTCGGCGGACCCTGATACGGCCGGCCTGGTCGGCATCGATGCGCGCCGCGCCAATGCGGTCGCCGCATCCATCGCCATGGTGACGGTCGGCCTCGCCGGCGCCTTCCTCGGTATGCGCGCCACCTTCGATCCCTATGCCGGCGCGCCGCAGTTGCTGTTCGCCTTCGAGGCGGCGGTCATCGGCGGCGCCGGCTCACTGTGGGGCACGCTGATCGGCGGCATCGTGCTGGCGCTCGCCCAGACGCTCGGCGCCCAGGTGCATCCGCAGGGCTTCCTGATCGGCGGCCATGTCGCGTTCCTGATCGCGCTGTTCATACGCCTGTCCACCTCCGGCCTCGGCCTGCGCGGCCTGCTGCGCCTGCCCGCGGGGAAGGCATCATGAGCGCCGCCTCCCCTGTCATCGAGCGCGGCACCGCCGCCTCGCGCATTGCCGCGATCGCGGTGGCCCTGATCATCGCGCTGCTGGCGATCGCGCCGCAATTCCTGTCGGCAGGCGCCGTCGACCGCATGACCGCGCTGTTCATCTATGTGATCCTCGCGGCGATGTGGAACGCGCTCGCCGGTTTCGGCGGACTGGTCTCGGTCGGCCAGCAAGTGTTCTTCGGCCTCGGCGCCTATTTCAGCATCCGGCTGGCGGATGCCGGCCTCAATCCCTTCGTCGCGCTCTTCGTTTCGGCGATCGTCGTCGGCGCTGTCTCCTGGCCGATCTCGCTGTTCATGCTGCGGCTCAGGAACGGCGAGTTCGCTATCGGCATGTGGGTGATCGCGGCGCTGACCCATCTCCTCGTCAACCTCGACCGGCTGGTGCAGGGCGAGACCGGCACGTCGCTGATCTCGCTCAACGTCTATGACGCTTCGACCAGACGCGTGGCGATCTACTGGCTGGCGCTGGCGTCGATGACCGCCCTGCTTGCCGTCCTGTTCGGCCTGCTGCGCGGCAGCACGGGTGCCGCCATCCGCGCCATCCGCGACAACGAGGATGCGGCAGCCTCGGTCGGGGTGCGCGTTACCGGCACCAAGCGGCTGCTTTTCGTTCTCGCCGCCTTTGGCATCGGCATTGCCGGCGCGCTGTGGCTGGCGACCTCGATCACCTTCCAGCCGAAGACCTACTTCAGCGTCCAGTGGACGGCCTACATGATCTTCATGGTGCTGGTCGGCGGCATCGGCACCTTTGAGGGCGCAATCCTTGGCGCCTTGCTCTTCTTCCTCATCGAGACCTGGTTCGGCGGCGCCGGCGTCTGGTACCTGATCGGCCTCGGCGCCACAGCGCTCGCCTTCTCGCTGCTGTTGCCGCGCGGCCTGTGGGGAACCCTGGAGGAGCGATTTGGGCTTCGGCTGCTGCCCGTCGGCTATAGCGTCAGGATTCCCGTCAACGCGACCCTAACGACGGGCGAGACGGCCTCGCCGGCACAGACAACGACATCTCGGGAGAAGGCCTGACCATGCTTTTCGGCAAGACCATCCTCATCACCGGCGTCGCCTCCGGCATCGGCGCCCGCACGGCGGAACTCGCCGGTCAACTTGGCGCCGACGTGATCGGCGTCGACGTGCGTGAGCCAGCAGCAAGTGCTGGCAGCTTCGTCAAGGCCGACATCTCGTCGAAGGCCGGCGTCGACGAACTGGTGGCACGGCTGCCGCAGCGCCTCGATGCGCTCTGCAACGTCGCCGGCCTTTCCGGCAACACCGGCGCCGTGTCGACGCTCGCCGTCAATTTCTACGGACTGCGTGCGCTTTCCGAGGCTCTGGCGCCGAAGCTTCGCGAAGGCGGCGCCATCGTCAACGTCGCCTCGATCGCCGGCTTCGGCTGGCGCGCCAATCTCAACCGCGCCGCTTCGATGATCGGCACCGAGGGCTTTCCCGATGTCGCCAGGGTGGTCGCCGACCATGCGGTCAAGAACGAGGAAGGCTATCCGGTCTCGAAGGAGCTTCTGCTGCTGTGGACCTTCCGCGCCGCGCATCAGGAGCGTTTCAAGAGCCGCGGCATCCGCGTTAATGCGGTCAGCCCAGGCCCGGTCGAGACGCCGATCCTGAAGCAGTTCCGCGCCGTGCTCGGCGACGACCGCGTCGACAGCGATATTTCGCGAGTGGGTCGTGCCGGCACGTCGGGCGATATCGCGCCGGTCGTGCTGTTCCTGTGCTCGGATGGCGCGCGCTGGATCAACGGCGCCAACGTGCCGGTCGACGGCGGCCTCGAGGCCTCGATCAACGCCGAGGTGCTCGGCTTCTAATTTCCAACTTTTGCAACGCTCCGCCGGGGGCGAGGGAGAGACCAAATGGATATCGGACTTCTGATCGACGGCGACGAAAGGACTGCAACGGGCAAGGCTTCCTTCGACCGCCTGGACCCCTTCACCGGCAAGCTGGCGACGCGCGCCGCCGCCGCCAGCATCGCCGACGCCAATGCCGCCGTCGACGCAGCTGCCGCGGCTTTCCCGGCCTGGTCGCGGACGGGCCCAGGCGAGCGCCGCGCTTTGCTTTCCAAGGCCGCCGAGGTGATGGCCTCCAAGGTCGG
This sequence comes from Mesorhizobium sp. M4B.F.Ca.ET.214.01.1.1, assembly GCF_004791545.1. Classification (NCBI taxonomy): domain Bacteria; kingdom Pseudomonadati; phylum Pseudomonadota; class Alphaproteobacteria; order Hyphomicrobiales; family Phyllobacteriaceae; genus Mesorhizobium; species Mesorhizobium sp. M4B.F.Ca.ET.214.01.1.1. The sequence goes on along the minus strand of NZ_SRUX01000005.1, from coordinate 42,304 downwards.
CGAATTCACCAGGCTGATGATGGAGGAGACCGGAGCGACCGGGCCATGGGCCGGCTTCAACGTCATGCTGGCCGCCAACATGCTGCGCGAGGCAGCCGCCATGACGACGCAGATCTCGGGCGAGATCATCCCCTCGGACAAGCCGGGCACGCTTGCCATGGCGATCCGCCAGCCGGCCGGCGTCTGCCTCGGCATCGCGCCCTGGAACGCACCCGTCATTCTCGGCACCCGCGCGCTGGCGATGCCGCTCGCCTGCGGCAACACGGTGGTGCTCAAGGCCTCCGAGATGTGCCCCGGCACGCATCGCCTGATCGGCCAGGTGCTGGTCGAGGCCGGCCTGCCGAAGGGCGTCGTCAATGTCGTCACCAACGACCCGAAGGATGCCGCCGGCATCGTCGAGGCGCTCGTCGCGCATCCGGCGGTGAAGCGCGTCAATTTCACCGGCTCGACCAAGGTCGGCCGCATCATCGCCGAGCTCGCCGGGCGCCATCTCAAGCCGGCCCTGCTCGAGCTTGGCGGCAAGGCGCCGCTTCTTGTGCTTGACGATGCCGACATCGACGCGGCGGTCAACGCCGCGACCTTCGGCGCCTTCATGCATCAGGGCCAGATCTGCATGTCGACGGAGCGGCTGATCGTCGACGAGAAGGTCGCCGACGAGTTCGTCGCCAAGCTTGCCGCCCGCGCCGCGCAGCTTCCGGCCGGCGACCCGCGCGGCCATGTCGTGCTTGGCTCGCTGATCAGCAGCCAGGCCGCCGACAAGATGGAGGAACTGGTCGCCGACGCCGTCGCCAAGGGTGCGAAGCTCGTCGCGGGCGGCAAGCGTACCGGCACAGTGGTGGACGCAACGCTGCTTGATCACGTGACGCCTTCGATGCGCGTCTATGCCGAAGAATCCTTCGGGCCGGTCAAGCCAGTCATTCGCGTCAAGGGCGAGGACGAGGCGGTGCGCGTCGCTAACGACACCGAATACGGCCTGTCGTCGGCCGTCTTCAGCCGTGACATCAAGCGCGCCATGGCGGTCGCTGCCCGCATTCAGGCCGGCATCTGCCACATCAACGGCCCGACCGTCGGCGACGAGGCGCAGATGCCGTTCGGCGGCGTCAAAGGTTCCGGCTACGGCCGCTTCGGCGGCAAGGCCTCGATCGCCGAATTCACCGACCTGCGCTGGGTGACGATCGAGGATCCCGGCCAGCACTACCCGTTCTGACGGAGAGCCTGGCGACCTTCTATCTGCCGAGGCTCAGCCCTGCCTTCCTCGCCTCGTCGCGCAGGAACGGCAGGCCGACCTCGATGACGTCGCGCGGGTCTTCAGCCACCGGGCGCCACACCGCCAGTCCGCCGGCGATGTCGACGTCGACATGGTTCATGCTTTCGAGCGTGATCGGCCCCTCGTAGCCGATGTCGGCGATCGCCTTCATGCAGGCCGCCCAGTTGATCATGCCGCGCCCCGGCACGCCGCGGTTGGCTTCCGACACGTGCACATAGCCGAGGAAGGGTGCGGCCGCCTCGAAGCCGGCGGCAAAGCTCTCCTCCTCGATATGCATGTGATAGGTGTCGAGATGGATGAAGATGTTGTCGGCGCCGATGCGCTCGATGATCCGGGCCGCATCGATGCCGCGGTTGATCAGATGCGTCTCGTAGCGGTTGCAGGGCTCGATGCCGAGCTTCAGCCCGCGCGCCTTCGCCGACTTCGCCGCCCGTTCGAGGAAGCGGCACATGCCGTCGATCTCCTTGCGCGTCGGCGCCCGGCCGGTGGTCTTGCCGATCGTGCCGTAGGTGACGCCGCCGAGCGCTTCGCTGCCGACCTCGTTGCAGACCTTGAAGGCGGGCTGCAGGAAGTCGAGCGCCTCGTCCGGTCGCTCGACCACGTCGAGGGAACGCGGCAGGCCGAGCGACGGGATCAGCTCGACGCCATAGTGGGTAGCGAAGCCCCGCGTGCGTTTGGTGTCGATCTCCTCAGGGCGCAGCAGCGGAATTTCCATCAGGCCGATGCCGTGTTCCTTCAGCCGGTCCATCTGCGGCTCGATGCGGGCAAGGTCCCAGACCGGAGCGATGGCGAAAGTGTGCAGTCCAAAAGTGTTCATGAGCTCTAGCCTCGTTGTTCGTGCGCCGCCGCGGCGCTGACATCGCCGCCGCCGACGATGCGGCTGACGACTTCGTTCATGTTGGTCTTGCTGGTGACGAGGTCGGCATCGGCGCGGCCGTGACGCAGCACGACGATGCGGTCGGTGACCGATAGCACGTCGTTCAGCCGGTGCGAGATCAGGATGACGGCGATGCCTTCCGACCGCAGCCGGCGGATCAGGTCGAGCACGCTCTGCACCTCGCGCACCGCAAGCGCAGCGGTCGGCTCGTCCATGATCACGAGCTTCGGGTTGAAGGTCAGCGCGCGAGCGATCGCCACCGTCTGCTGCTGGCCGCCCGAGAACGAGCCGACCGAACGGTTGATCGACGGCAGGCGCGCGCCGAGCCGCTCGATCATCCGCGTCGCCTCGCGGTCCATAGCCGCCTTGTCGACGAAACCGGGAAACAGGCCGAACACTCGTTTCGTCGGCTCGCGGCCGAGGAAGATGTTCGAGGCCACGTCCTGCTGCTTGGCCAGCGACAGGTCCTGATAGATCATCTCGATGCCGAGCTCGCGCCGCTGGCCCGGGTCGAGCCCAAGGATGTCCTTGCCGTCGAATTCGATCGAGCCGGAATCGGCACGGTAGATGCCGGTGATGGTCTTCATCAGCGTCGACTTGCCGGCGCCATTGTCGCCGACCAGCCCGACCACCTCGCCGGCAGCGACCTTGAGGTCGACGCCGTGCAGCACGTCGACCGCGCCGAAGCTCTTGCGGATGCCTTGAAGCGAAAGAAGCGTCATACGCGCGACTCCTTCCGAACCTGGTACTGGTCGATGAAGACGGCAAGGATCAGCACCGCGCCGATCGCCATCTGCTGGTAATAGGACTGCACGGCAAGCAGCGTCAGCCCGTTCTGCAAGACGCCCATGATCAGCGCGCCGATCATCGTGCCGAGGATCGAGGCGCGGCCGCCGAACAGGTTGGTGCCGCCGATGATCGCCGCGGTGATGGCGGTGAGCTCGTAGTTGATGCCGGCGGTCGGGTCGCCGGCATTGACGCGGGCGGTGAACAGCAGGCCGGCGAGCCCGGCGAGCGCGCCGGACAGCGTATAGATGATGCGGCGATGGTGCTCGACGCGGATGCCCGCGGCGCGCGCCGCGCCCTCGCTGTCGCCCAGCGCCAGCGTGTGGCGGCCGAAGCGTGTGTAGGCGAGCACGCAATGCGCGACGATCGCCGTCAGCACCAGGATGATCACCGGCATCGGGATGCCGAACGGCCTCCCTTGCCCGATATAGACGATCGCCGACGGCAGCCCGTAGATCGCCCTGCCTTGCGAGATGACCAGCGCCAGGCCGCGCGCCAAGCCGAGCATGCCGAGCGTGACGATGAAGGCCGGCACGAAGGCGCGGGTGACGAGCTGCCCGTTGATGTAGCCGGCAAGGCCGCCGGCCAGGATGCAGGCGATGAGCGCGAAGACCGACGGCCAGCCGAGATTGACCGCGACGAAGGCACCCGCCACGCCGGCAAGGCCCATGACCGAGCCGAGCGACAGGTCGAGCCCGCCCGAGCCGATGACGAAGGTGGCGGCGATCGCCAGCACGCCGATCGTCGATGTCGCGAGCAGGATGTTGAGGAAATTGCTCAGCGACAGGAAGAACGGCGACAGCAGCGCCATCGCCCCGCTCAGCGCCACAAGCACCAGCAGCGACTCCAGCCTGATGTGGAGCCGTTCGACGGATGCGCGCTGCACCCGAGCCCAGAAACCGGGCTGTTCAGAAGCCATGTCTTTGCACCTTTGAGAGCGGCCGTTAGGCAGTAGGGCAGTAGGGATTAGGCAGTAGTGGATTAAGGAGCGATCTGAAGCGATGCGAACCGCTTACTCCCCTACTGCCTACTGCCTACTGCCTATTCCCTATTCCCTATTCCCAGCTCACTTCACATATTGCAGCATCGGCTCCTTGCCGGCGTCGAGCATTTCCTTGGTCAGCACCAAGGTAGGCACGGCGATGCTCTCCTCGACCTTCTCGCCGGCGAGCGCCTTCTTGACGTTCTCGACCGCCTGCTTGCCGACCAGATAGGGGAGCTGTGCCACCGAAGCGTTGAGGCGGCCCTCCTTGATCGACTTGACCGCATCCGAATTGCCATCGACGCCGATGATCGTCACCTGCTCACCCTTGCCGGCCGCATAGACCGATTCCACAGCGCCGAGCGCCATGGTGTCATTGGCGGAGAAGATGGCGACCAGGTCAGGATGCGCGGTCAGCGTATCGGTTGCGATCGAGGCCGCCTTGCCGCGATCCCAGTCGCCGGGCAGCGAAGCAACGATCTCCAGCCCCGGCGCCAGTTCCTTGAGCTTGTCGGCAAAACCCGTGGCGCGTTTCTGACCGGTGATGTTGCCGGAAAGGCCCTCGATCACCAGCACCGGACCCTTGGCGTCCTTACCGAGCCTGGAGACTAGATATTCTGCGCCCTGTCCGCCGGCCGCGACATTGTCGGAGCCGATGCGGAAGGTGATCTTGATGCCTTCCTTGTCGAGCACCGCCGGATCGAGATTGCCGTCGAGGTCGACCACCTTGATGCCGGCATCCTGCGCCGCCTTCAGGCAGGGCAACAGGTTGGTCGAGTTGATCGCCGCGGTGATCATCGCCACCGGCTTGCGCTCCAGCATCGTGTTGCAGAGGTTGAGCTGCGGCTCGGCCGCCTGGTCGCTCTCGGCGGCCTGCTGGAAATATTTCACCCCGGCTTCCTTGGCGCCGTCCTCTACGCCCTGGCCCATCGCGCCCCAGAACGGGTTGGCAAGCGTTTTCATCAGCACGCCGTATTCGCCGTCCTCGGCCTTGGCGGCGCCTACTGCCGACATCGCCAGAGCGATGCCCAAGGCCATCGTAAATCGATTTATCTTCAGAACGAATGCTGTCACGTTTTCCTCCCTGTTGATGTCACGCGCCACGAGCCAAAGCCAGGTGCGGCGCCACTCGGTTTTCGACAATGGGGGCTATTGTCGGCTTCCTCCCCCCGAATGCGGGCCGCTGCCTGGCGAGCCAACGGATTCCCGCATCAAGACCTTGCAGGGCTCGAGCCGCGCCCTGGGCGGGCCGCCCTCCCCCTCGATCCTGCGAAACAGCACGTCCATCGCATTGCTGGCGATCTCGCGCACCGGCTGCACCACGGCGGCGATCGCCGGCCAGGTCACCTGCATCCATTCGGCGTCGTCGAAGCCGACCAGCGAGATGTCGTCCGGGCAATGCCAGCCACGACGGCGGAATTCGGAAAGCGCCACCAGCGTGCCTTTGAGGAACAGCGAATAGACCGCCGTCGGGCGTTCACCCCGATTGGCACCCTCGCTGAAATAGTCGCTGAGCAGCGTCCGCAGCGGCTCGACCTCGCTTTCGGCAAGCACGACGTCGATGCGGATGTCGGGCACCAGTTGCAGCGCGGTCGCGCGAAACCCTTCGAGGCGGGCGCGCACCGTTGCCGCCTGCTGGCCGAGACCGACGACCAGTATGTGGCGATGGCCCTTGCCGACGAGCGCGCGCGCCACCTCCGCACTTGCCGCGGCGCTGTCGGCCGAAACCGTATCGAATGCGTCGTCGGCGAGCACGCGGTCGATCAGCACGCCGGTCATGCCGTTGGCTTTCATGAAGCCGGCCGCCGGCCCATGCTCGTTGCGCACCGGTGCCAGCACGATGCCGGCGACGCGCCAGTCGTGCATGCGGGCCAGGATCTCCTTTTCGCGCGCTTCCGACTCACGGCTGGAGGCGGCGACCAGCGTGAAACCGCGCTGCTCGGCGAGCGCCTCGAGCTCGCTGACCATCTGGCCGAAGAACTCGCTTTCGAACTCTGGCATGATGGCGCCGATGATGCGCCGCTTGGCCCGGCGCATGTCGGACGCCAGCGGATCGACACGGTAACCGAGGAGATCGACGGCATCGAAGACGCGCTGCGCATTTTCGGGCTTCACCGTGGTGACGCCTGCCAAAACCTTGGAGACGGTGGCGGCGGACACGCCGGCGCGGCTTGCCACGTCGTGGATCGACGGACGCCGCTGCTGGGTCTCCCGATGCGCCATCATCCTGCTCCGAAGGGCGGGTTGCCGCATGCCACCTCGCCAGTGCAATGGATAAATCGATTTTTCGCAGTTGTAAATCGTTTAATCCGGAGTAAAACACCGCTGTGAGTGGCACGATCCGGCAACGCCGGGAGGAAACATCATGTCAAACAATGCCTTGCCGCTGGTCATCAGCGCACCCGAGCCGCGCACGCTCGAGCTGATCTTCACACCACCGCAACTGGCGCTCTTTCGCAAGCGATATCGCATCGTGGAAACAACGCCCGAAGGTGTCGCCGGGTTGCCGGCGCATGTGCTTGCCGAGGCGCGCTACATTGTCGGCCAGCCGCCGCTCGCTCCCGAGACGCTGGAGAAAATGAAGGCGCTTCGCTGCGTCTTCAACGTCGAGACCAATCTCGTCAACAACATGCCCTACGACACACTGTTTGCCCGCGGCATCCATGTCGTCACCACCGGCCTGGTCTTCGCCGAACCGGTCGCCGAGCTCGGCCTTGCCATGGCGCTCAACCTGGCACGCGGCATCGTCGATGCCGACCTTGCCTTCCGGCAGGGCAAGGAGCTGTGGGGCGGCGACGGCAACTCGACCGCGCGGCTCCTCTCCGGCGCCGAAGTCGGCATCATCGGCTTCGGCGATCTCGGCCGTGCGCTGAACCGTCTGCTGACGGGCTTTCGCACCCTGATCAGGGTGTTCGATCCCTGGCTGCCTCCGTCGATCCTCATCGACAACGGCGTCGAGCCCTCCTCGCTCGACAAGGTGCTGTCGGAGAGCGATTTCGTCTTCGTCGTCGCCTCTGTGACCAGCGAGAACCAGGGCTTCCTCGGCACAGAGGCCTTCGCGAAAATGCGCAAGGGCGCCGCCTTTATCCTGCTCAGCCGAGCCGGTGTCGTCGACTTCCCGGCGCTGATGGAGGCGGTTCGCAGCGGTCAGATCGTCGCCGCCAGCGATGTCTTTCCGGAAGAGCCGCTGGCCAGGGACCATCCGATGCGCACCCTGCCCGGCTTCCTGCGCTCCGCGCACCGCGCCGGCGCGCTCGACGTCGCCTTTAAGCGCATGGGCGACATGGTGCTGGAGGATATGGACCTGATCGACCGCGGGCTGCCGCCGCTGCGCTCCAAGCGGGCGGAACGCGAGACGGTTTCCAGGATGCGATCGAAGCCGGTCGACAAGAACTGAGGACGAATTCCCGGTAACCGCGCAACGTCATTGCAGGCGTCGGCGGAGTACAATTGAATCGAACGTGGGGCGACCGAAAAGGTTCAATTTGCGCCGGATCCTGTTTCGACAGAATTATCGTCTCTCTAATCGCCTCATCGTGGAACTTTCGTCCAGACCTGTCGTTTGGCCTTCGATCGTTGCTTCGACGATCCCCAAAGCAACAGGAGGATTATATCGTGAACATCAAGATGATAGGCCTGGGCGCCATGGCGATTTCGATGGTCGCCGGCTCGGCGCTGGCTGCAGGAAACACCGGCACGTCGGCACTCGACGACCCGGCCAAGATGCAGCCCTTCTATACCGACTCCAGCATGAAGACGATGGTCAGCAGCGATGACTTCGTGAAGGCCTGGAAGGCGCTGACGCCAGAAGACCAGATGGCGATGATGACGGCCTGCGACGACGAGTCGAAGAACGCCAATCCCACCAACACCCATCCGGAGTTCTGCAGCAGCGTCAAGGCTAACGGCGGCAGCAAGTAAACCTGCCGACATCGCAATGGATGAAACGGCTCCGCTTGCGGGGCCGTTTTCTTGCTGGTCGGACCCTACAGCGATCGCAGCCGAAGCGCATCGCGGGCGATGCGCCAGGCGGATTCGACATGCCGCCGCGCCGCCGCCTCCGCCTCTTCCGGCTTGCGCGCCCTGATGGCGTCCATGATCGCGTTCATCTCGTTGATCGCCGGCTCGCGGCGGTTTTCCGAGGCGATCGTCATCGAACGCAGCTGGTTGATGCGAACATTGAGCCCGGTGACGATCTCCCAGGCGATCCGCTTGTCGGCGGCCTCGAACAGCACCTCGTAGAAGCTGGCCGTCGCCCGCATGACCTCCACCGGGGCGCCCGAGGCCCAGGCTTCGAGCAGCTTTTCCAGGGCGGCGTCGAGAAGAGCGATTTGTTCCTTGGTGGCCGACGTCGCGCAGGCTCGCGCGGCGATGCCTTCCAGCAGCGCGCGCAGTTCGTAGATCTCGTCGGTACGGCCGAGGTCGGGCTTGGCCACCGCCGGTCCGTGGCCCGGTACCATCTGCACCAGGCCCTCGGCCTCCAGTTGCCGCAACACCTCGCGCACCACCGAACGGCTGACGCCGAGCTGGTCGCACAGCGGCCGCTCGACCAGCCTTTCGCCAGGCTGGAAATGGAAATCCATGATCGCCTCGCGCATGCGCTCCAGCGCCAGTGTGCGCAGCGTCTTGGCAGAGCGGTCGATCCGAAGCGTGTCGTCAGCCATTTTTTCCGCCCTTAGGGCAATTCCAGGAAAAGTGTGAAGCGGTTTTCCGTCAGGAGTTGCGTCAAAATAAAGAGTTAGAGCGGGTCTCCGTTTCCATGGAACGGCGAGGCACTCTGGCGTCGCCACAAAAACAGATTCCATGGCCGGTTGACAAGGTTCTTGGCTCTCCATATCATGGTATACCATAAGACACGATAAAAAATGACGAACCCGCATCGCGCCGTTTCGTCCGAGGAATTTCATGAAACCGGACATTCGCAAGATCGTGACCTATGTCGAGAACACGCTGATCGAGGGCGGCAAGGCGGCGCCCCGGCCGCTGCGCCTGATCGGCGTCGCAGCGGTGCTGACCAACCCGTGGGCCGGACGCGGCTTCACCGAAGACCTGTCGCCCGAGATCCGCGCCGTCGCCCCGGTGCTCGGCGAAACGCTGACCAATGAGATCATTGGCGTCGCCGGCTCCGGCGAAGCGATCGAAGGCTACGGCAAAGCCGCCATCTGCGGCACGTCGGGCGAAGTCGAGCACGCTTCGGCGCTGATCCACACGCTGCATTTCGGCAACCACTATCGCCGCGCCGTCGGCGCCAAGACCTATCTCGCCTTCACCAATCTGCGCGGCGGGCCGAACACGCCGATCATGATCCCGCTTATGGACAAGAACGATGAGGGTCGCCGCTCGCACTATCTCACGGTGCATTTCCAGATCGGCGACGCACCGGCGCCCGACGAGTTGGTGGTGGCGCTCGGCGCGTCGATCGGCGGCCGCCCGCATCATCGCATCGGCGACCGCTACCAGGACCTGAAGGAGCTCGGGGATCTGCATGGCTGACGCCGCCGCACTGGCCCTGGGCAAGGCTCCCGACGGCACCGGCTTCATGCGAGCCGGGTCCGGAGCGCCGGTTCTGCTGATCCATGGCGTCGGCATGGGCGCGGCGATCTGGCAGCCGCAGATCGCCTTGATGCAGGACCGCTTCGACCTGATCGCCATCGACATGCTCGGCCATGGCGGCTCGCCGCTGCCGCCGCAGGATGCCGGGCTGCCGGACTTCGCCGACCAGGCGATCCGCCTGCTCGACCATCTCGGCCTCGACCGCGTCGCGGTCGTCGGCCATTCCATGGGCGCGCTGGTCGCACAGGAGATCGCGTTGCGCGCCCCGTCGCGTGTCAGTTCCGTCGTTTGCCTCAACGCCGTCTTCCGCCGCCCGCCGGAACTTGCGCAAGCGGTGCGCGAACGGGCGGCGGCACTCGGCGGCCATGGCGATCCCCAGGCCATCGCCGCGACGATCGCGCGCTGGTTCGGCGATCCGATCCCGCCGGATCTGGCCGACGCCGCCGCGACCGCGCAAACCGCGCTCGAAGGCGTCGATGCCGAAGGCTACGCCCGCACCTATCGCCTCTTTGCCAGCGCCGACACGGCCCATGTCGATCGCCTGGCCGCACTTGCCGCGCCGGCACTGTTCATGACCGGATCGGAGGATCGCAATTCCACGCCCGCAATGTCCGCCGCCATGGCGCGGCTCGCGCCATCAGGACAATGCCTGGTGCTGAGCGGAGAAAAGCACATGATGACAATCGCTTCGCCCAAGAAAGTGACTCAGCACATCACGGCCTTTCTCGACCGGACGGCCGACGTTGCCGCAAGCGCCGAGGCCGCTTTCGACGCAATCGAATTCCGCCGCGCGCTGGGCTCCTTCCTGACCGGCGTCACCATCGTCACCACGGTGGACGAGGCAGGCGACCCGCGCGGCTTCACCGCCAACTCCTTCACCTCAGTCTCGCTCGAGCCGCCGCTGGTGCTTGTCTGCATCGCCAAGAAGGCGCTGGGGCATCAAGCCTTCTCGACCTCCAGGGGGTTCGCGATCAACATCCTGTCGGAAGACCAGAAGGCCGCGTCAGGCATTTTCGCCTCCAAGGCGGCCGACAAGTTCGCGTCGGTGATCTGGCAGCCGGGCCAGACGGGAAATCCCGTGATCGACGGTTCCGTCGCGGTCTTCGATTGCGACATGGAGCAACTGGTGGATGGCGGCGACCATTCGATCCTCATCGGCCGGGTCCACGATTTCACCCACAACGGCGCGCAGCCATTGGGCTATTGCCGGGGCGCCTATGTCACGCCGGGCCTCAGCCAGGAAGCGCTTGCCGCCGCCCCGCCCGGAACCGAAGTCGGCGCCATCCTCGAGAGCGAAGGCCGCGTGCTCTTCCTCGAGGCGGCGGATGGCTCCCACCAATTGCCGGCCGGTCATGGCCTCGGCGCCGCGAACGATGCCCGCAGCCTGAGGGGAAAGCTTGCCGCCAAGGCGATCGACGCCGATCTTGGCTTCCTTTACGCGGTCTGGGACGATGCGACGGACGCCTCGCGCACCCATGTCTACTATCGCGGCACGGTGAGCGCCCCGCTGTCCGGCGACGGCCAGATCAGGCTTGTCGACATCGACCGGATGGCCGATCTCAAGATCGCCGATCCGGCGGTGCGCTCGATGCTCGCCCGTTATGCGCGCGAGCGCACCGAGGACCAGTTCGGCGTCTATGTCGGCAATGAGGTCGAAGGTGAGGTCCGGCCGCTCGCCAAGGCCGCGCCGTCAGCAGCAATCCATTCCGGCCACGGGTGAGACCGATGAAGTTTTCGCTTTTCGTCCATATGGAGCGTTCGGATCTGGCCAAGCCGCAATCCGAACTGCTGACGGAGCTGGAGGAACTCGTCGTGCTGGCCGAGCAGGCAGGCTTCGAGGCCGCCTGGATCGGCGAGCATCACGGCATGGAATTCACCATCTCGCCGAACCCGTTCGTCAACATCGCCTATCTCGCCGCCAAGACTTCAAGCATCCGCCTCGGCACCGGCACGATCATCGCGCCGTTCTGGCACCCGATCAAACTCGCCGGCGAAGCCGCGATGACCGACATCATCACCGGCGGCCGCCTCGACATCGGCATCGCGCGCGGTGCCTACAGCTATGAGTATCAGCGGCTCTTCCCCGGGCTCGACGCCTGGGGCGCCGGCCAGCGCATGCGCGAGATGGTGCCGGCGCTGCGCGGCCTCTGGGACGGTGATTTCGAGTTGTCCGGCGAGTTCTGGTCCTTCCCGCCGACCACCTCCTCGCCCAAGCCCTTGCAAGCCCCCTACCCGCCGATCTGGGTGGCGGCCCGCGATCCGAATTCGCACGACTTCGCCGTCGCCAACAAATGCAACGTGCAAGTGACGCCGCTTGCCTCCGGCGACGGCGAGGTGGCGAGCCTGATGGAGCGCTTCAACACCGCCTGCCAGGCCCATCCGGACATAGCGCGGCCGGAAATCATGCTGCTGATGCACACATTCGTGGCCGAGGACGCCGCCGACGCCGACCGTCTGGCACGGGATCTGTCGCTGTTCTACTGCCAGTTCGGCGCCTGGTTCCAGAACAAGAAGCCTGTGCATCAGGGCATTCTGGAGCCGCTGACCGAGGACGAGATCGCGGCCATGCCGCAATACGCGCCCGACAAGATCAGGCAGAACCTCGTCATCGGCGAGGCCGACGAGGTGATCGCCAGGCTGAAGGCCTATGAAGCGCAGGGCTACGACCAGTACTCGATCTGGATCGACAGCGGCCTTTCGCATGAGCGCAAGAAGAAGTCGCTGCGGCTCTTCATCGACAGGGTGATGCCGGCCTTCCAGGCGGGGTCGCGATGAGCACCGTAGCCTTCAAGAATTATATAGATGGGGCGTTCGTCGAGGCGGCGGCGACCTTTGACAGCATCGATCCTTCGACCGGCACCCCCTGGGCGACGATGCCGGCCGCTGGCGTCGCCGATGTCGACCGCGCCGTCGAGGCCGCGCATCGGGCGCTGCGTTCCGGTCCCTGGGCCTCGCTGACGGCGACGGCGCGCGGCAAGCTCCTGGTCAGGCTCGGCGATCTCGTCGCCGCCAATGCCGGCCGGTTGGCGGAACTGGAAACGCGCGACACCGGCAAGATCATCCGCGAGACGCGCGCCCAGATCGCCTATGTCGGCGACTATTACCGCTACTATGGCGGCCTCGCCGACAAGCACGAAGGCGCCTTCATCCCGATCGACAAGCCCGACATGGAGGTCACGGTCCGGCCGGAGCCGATCGGCGTCGTTGCCGCGGTCGTGCCTTGGAATTCGCAGCTCTTTTTGTCGGCGGTCAAGCTCGGCCCGGCGCTGGCAGCCGGCTGCACCGTCGTGCTCAAGGCTTCCGAGGAGGGTCCGGCGCCGCTGCTCGCCTTTGCCGAGCTTGTCCATGAGGCCGGCTTTCCGGCGGGTGCCGTCAACATCCTGACCGGCTTCGGCCACGATTGCGGACGCCGCCTGACCAGCCACCCGCTCGTCGCCCGCGTCGCCTTCACCGGCGGCCCCTCGACAGCCCGCCAGATCGTCGCCAACACGGCCGAGAACCTCGCCTATACGACGCTGGAACTCGGCGGCAAAAGCCCCGTTGTCGTGTTCGCCGACGCCGATCTCGACAGCGCCGCCAACGCCGTCGTCGCCGGCATCTTCGCCGCGACCGGCCAGAGCTGCGTCGCCGGCTCGCGCCTCCTAGTCGAGCGCTCGGTGAAGGACGAATTCCTTGCCCGGCTGAAGCGCAAGGCCGAGGCCATTGCCATCGGCGATCCACAGGACACCGCCACCGAAATGGGGCCGCTCGCAACCTTGCGCCAGCGCGAACGGATCGAGACGATCGTCGCCGAAAGCCTGGCCGGCGGCGGCCGGCTCATCACCGGCGGCGCACGGCCCGAGGGCAAGGCGGACGGCTTCTACTACGCGCCAACGATCATCGAGGCGCAGGACCAGGCGCTTGCCTGCGTGCGCGAGGAACTGTTCGGACCGGTGCTGAGCGCGATTGCCTTCGACAGCGAGGCGGAGGCGCTGGCGCTCGCCAACGACACGCCCTTCGGCCTCGCCTCCGGCGTCTTCACCACCAACCTCGCCAGAGCGCACCGCATGGCCCGCGGCATCCACGCCGGCGTGGTCTGGGTCAACACCTACCGCGCCGTCTCGCCGCTGGTTCCGTTCGGCGGCTACGAGCTGTCCGGTCTCGGCCGCGAAGGCGGCATCGACGCCATCCGCGACTACACGCGCTCGAAATCGGTGTGGATCCGCACATCGGACGAGCCGATCCCCGATCCCTTCGTCATGCGTTGAGGCGGCATGGCGACGGTGCACTGAAGAACAAGAAACGGAACACACAAAGTCAGAGGAGAACGACATGAAACTGATTTTCGCCGGCATCCTTGCCGGCCTCATGGCAACGACGGCCGCCAAGGCCGAGGAAATGGTGTTCACCAGTTGGGGCGGCACCACCCAGGAAGCCCAGACGAAATCCTGGGCCGAGCCGTTCACCGCTTCAGCCGGCGTCAAGGTGCTGCAGGACGGTCCGACCGACTACGGCAAGCTGAAGGCCATGGTCGACGCCAAGAACGTCACCTGGGACGTGGTCGACGTCGAGATGGACTTCGCCATCAAGGCGGCCAAGGACGGGCTGCTCGAGCCGATCGATTTCGCCGTCGTGCCGAAGGACGATCTCGATCCGCGCTTCAGCAACGAGCACGCAATCGGCAGCTTCTACTATTCCTTCGTGCTCGCCTGGAACAAGGGCGCGGTCTCCGGCGAGCCGGCCGGTTGGACCGACATGTTCGACACCAAGAAATTTCCCGGCAAGCGCACCTTCTACAAATGGTCGGCGCCCGGCGTCATCGAGATCGCGCTGCTCGCCGACGGCGTGCCGGCCGACAAGCTCTATCCGCTTGACCTCGACCGCGCCTTCAAGAAGCTCGACACCATCAAGTCCGACATCGTCTGGTGGGGCGGCGGCGCTGAATCGCAGCAGCTGATCGCCTCCGGCGAAGCCGCCTTCGGCCAGCTCTGGAACGGCCGCGTCTTCGCGCTGGAGAAGGACGGCGCCGATGTCGGCGTGTCCTGGAACCAGAACCTGACCGCCGCCGACGTTCTGGTGGTGCCGAAGGGCGCCAAGAACAAGGACACGGCGATGAAGTTCCTCGCCGCGGCGAGCAGCGCCACCGGCCAGGCGAAGTTCGCCGAGGCGAGCGGCTATGCGCCCATCAACACCAAGGCCAAGGCCGAGATGCCCGCCGACGTGGTCAAGGGTCTGCCCGACGCCCATGTCGACGGCCAGATCAACCTCGACATGAACTACTGGGCCGAGCATCGCGACGAGATCGCCACGCGCTGGTACGCCTGGCAGGCGAAATAACGCCCGCCTTCTCGTGACAGAAGCGGGACGGCTTCCGCCGTCCCGCTTCGCAACCCGGGATACCGCTATGTCGGTGGAAATTGAGCAAAGCATCGCCAGAATGCGTCTTCCGACAGGCCTCGCCGGCCTGCTGCCGGCGCTGACTCTGATCGGGCTCTTCTTCGTCGTGCCGGTGCTGGCGCTGCTCCTGCGCAGCGTCACCGATCCGGCTCCCGGCCTGCAGAATTACGCTGCGCTGCTCGGCGACGGCACCTACGCGAGGGTGTTCTTCAACACATTCCTGGTCGCCTTCGTCGTCACCGTCGTCACCGTTCTCGTCGCCTTTCCGGTGGCCTGGATGCTGGCGATCATGCCGCCGGCCCTCGCCTCGCTCCTGTTCGGCATCATCATCCTGTCGATGTGGACCAACCTCTTGACCCGCACCTATGCCTGGATGGTGCTCTTGCAGCGCACCGGCGTGATCAACCGGGCGCTGATGGCCATCGGCATCACCGACCAGCCGCTGCCGCTCATCAACAACCTCACCGGCGTCACCATCGGCATGGTCTACATCATGCTGCCGTTCATGATCCTGCCTTTGGTCGGCACCTTGCGCGCGATCGACCCGATGACGCTGCGCGCGGCAGCGCTTTGCGGCGCCAGCCCGCTCGCCGCGTTCCGCCGCATCCTGTTGCCGCTCTCGCTTCCCGGCATCGCCGCCGGCGGGCTGATGGTCTTCGTCATGTCGCTCGGCTATTTCGTCACGCCGGCGCTGCTCGGCGGCACGTCGAACATGATGCTTGCCGAGATGATCGCGCAGATGATCCAGTCGCTGCTCAACTGGGGCCTCGGCAGCGCCGCCGCCTTCATCCTGCTGGTCGTCACCATGGCGCTCTACGCGCTGC
Organism: Mesorhizobium sp. M4B.F.Ca.ET.214.01.1.1; assembly: GCF_004791545.1. Classification (NCBI taxonomy): domain Bacteria; kingdom Pseudomonadati; phylum Pseudomonadota; class Alphaproteobacteria; order Hyphomicrobiales; family Phyllobacteriaceae; genus Mesorhizobium; species Mesorhizobium sp. M4B.F.Ca.ET.214.01.1.1. Next base: position 26,639 of record NZ_SRUX01000005.1, on the reverse strand, counting down.
AACTGCGCCTTGTCGGCTCGAAGCGACCCGCGGGAGGCGCCTGAGATGCTGCTCGACTATGACCGCCTGGGCTGGCTGAAGGCTGCGCTGCTCGCCTTCACCGCTTTGGTCGCCGCCTTCCTGCTTCTGCCTGTTGTCTTCATCGTGCTGCTCTCCTTCGGCTCGTCGCGCTGGCTGGCCTTCCCGCCGCCCGGCTGGACGCTGAAATGGTATCAGGAGCTGTTCGCCGACCCGTCCTGGATCGAGGCGGCGCTCACCAGCGCCCGCATCGCCGCCCTGACGGCAATCCTTGCCGTCGCCGTCGGCCTGCTTGCCTCATTCGCGCTGGTTCGTGGTGAGTTCCGTGGGCGCGAGATGCTGCGCGGGCTGCTGCTGACGCCGATGGTGCTGCCGGTGGTCGTCTTCGCCATCGCCATCTACGCCTTCTTCCTGCGCCTTGGCCTCGGCGGCACCACGGTCGGCTTCGTCATCGCCCACACCGTGCTGGCGCTCCCCTTCGCCATCATCCCGATTGCCACCGCGCTCGAAGGATTCGACAAGTCGATCGAGGACGCGGCCATCGTCTGCGGCGCCAGCCCACTTGAGGCCAAGCTCAGGATCACCTTGCCGTCGATCCGCATCGGCATCTTCTCCGCCGCGATCTTCTCCTTCCTCGCCTCCTGGGACGAGGTGGTCGTGGCGATCTTCATGGCGAGCCCCACCCTGCAGACCTTGCCGGTCAAGATCTGGGGCAGCCTCCGCTCCGACCTCACTCCCGTCATCGCCGCCGCCTCCAGCCTGCTGGTCGGGCTCACGCTCGCCCTCATGGTGGTGACGGCACTCTTGCGCCGAAAGTTGCCGACATGACCGAGCCTTTCCTGTCGATCCGCAAATTGCGCAAGGCTTTCGGCGCCTTCGTCGCCGTTCATGACGTGACGCTGGAGATCCCCAAAGGCGAATTCCTGACCTTCCTCGGCCCGTCAGGTTCGGGAAAATCGACGACGCTCTATGCGATCGCCGGCTTCCAGGACCCGACCTCCGGCGATGTCCGGTTGCAGGGAAAGTCGCTGCTTGCGGTGCCCTCGCACAAGCGCAACATCGGCATGGTCTTCCAGCGCTACACGCTGTTTCCGCATCTGAGCGTCGCCGAAAACGTCGCCTTCCCACTTCGCGTCCGCCGCCGGCCCGACGCCGAGGTCAAGCGCAAGGTCGCCGACATGCTCTCGCTGGTGCGGCTCGAAAGTTTCGCCGAACGGCTTCCCGGCGCGCTGTCCGGCGGCCAGCAGCAGCGCGTCGCGCTTGCCCGCGCGCTGGCCTACGATCCGCCGATCCTCCTGATGGACGAGCCGCTTTCGGCCCTCGACAAGAAACTGCGCGAGGAGATTCAGGCCGAAATACGCCGCATCCACCGCGAGACCGGCGTCACCATCCTCTATGTCACCCATGACCAGGAGGAGGCGCTGCATCTGTCCGACCGCATCGCGCTGTTCAGGGATGGCCGCATCGAGCAGATCGGCACCGGCGAGGATCTCTACCTTCGGCCCGCGACCGATTTCGTTGCCGGCTTCATCGGCAATTCGAATTTTTTGGCCGCCGAGCATCTGGAAACCGTCGGCGGCGCCGCGACCATCCGGCTTGCCGACGGCTCGGTGCTCTCAGGCATCAACGCCAATGGCAGCTTCGGCAGCGGACAAAAGGCCAGGCTGATGATCCGGCCGGAAGCGTTTCGCCTGGAGCGTGGTCCGAGAAGCGCCGAGCTTGCCGTCGAGATCGTCGATGTCGCCTTCTACGGCGAGCGCCGCCGCATCGTCGCGCGCACCGCCGCCGGGCAGGAGATCGACATCAGGCCGACATCGTCGGCCATGGCGTCGCACGATGCGACGGCAAGCCGACGGCAGGTCTTTTTCGACCCGGCCGCCGCATTCCTGTTTCCCGCCTGATTGCTCTGGCGTGCCCCTATTCCGCGGCGACACTCGCCCCGGAGCGATTGGCAAGCACCAGCCCGACTTCGCCCACCGCCTGCGCGACGCGCTTCAGGATCGGCTCGGAGCGCAGCACGCCGTCGGCGAAATCCTTGTCGGTGGCATAGACCGCCGTCGACAGGGCAAGCGCCTCGAAGAAGCCGAACAGCGGCCGCAACTGGTGCTCGACGATCAGCGCATGCCGTTCGCCGCCGCCGGTCGCCAGAAGCACCACAGGCTTGCCGCGCAGGGCGGCCGGATCGATCAGGTCGAAGAAGTGCTTGAACAGGCCGGTATAGCTGCCCTTGTAGGTCGGCGAGCCGACCACCAGCACATCGGCATTGATGACTTTGTCGAGAATGGCGCGGGCCTGCTCGTCGAGATCGCGCGCCCATTTCGCCTGGCCGAGCGACGGGCCGAGATCCTCCACATCATAGGTGCTGGCCGACAGGCCATGCTGACGGGCAATATCCTTCACGACCTGTTCGACAAAGCCCCGGGTCTTGGAGGGTCGGGTGAAATTGCCGGAAAAGCCGACAACGGTGGGATTGGGCATGCTCAGGCACCTTCACGCCGCGGATGGGTTCGCGTTAATGTCTACAAGTTTGATAGACTTCAGGGCCCGATAAAAGGAACAATCGGCTTTCGGCGGCGCCGGTCCCGAACAATTTTTCCACGACCAGGCCTATTGGCGACAGCCAGCTCATGGTCCGCGGCTGCGTCGGGCTTCGCCCCGGCCAGTCTCGATGGCGAGATCGCCGAAATTGTCCTGAAGCCAGCCGATCGCGCCGGTGACATCGGCAATGACATGGCGTGCCGCCGTTGGTCCCCGAGGCTTGATCCGGATGGATATCCCGCCCGCGGCATTGGTCGTCTCGAAGCCGTTTTCATCGGATGTGTCGTCGCCGAGGAAAACCGGCCGTCGCCCGGCAAAGGGTGGAATGTCCATGAACCTCCTGATGGCGGCACCCTTGGCCGCCTCGAGCGGCATCAGCTCGACCCCGGCATTGCCGGCGATCACACGATATCCCTTCGGCAGCCGGTCCAGAGCCTGCTCGACGAGCTTCGTCGCCCGCGCAAGCAGATGCGGCGCGGCGCGCGTATGGACGGCGAGCACCGGGCCCTTGCGCTCGACATAGACGGCCTGGCTCGCCAGCTCCAGCTCGATCTCGTCGGCGAGCGCCGCCATGTCCGCCGGTTCGTCAGCGGCCTCGACAGGGCCGCCAGGGGCAAGTCTGTGCTCCAGTCCGTAGAGACCAGCAGTGCGCAGCTTCAGCGGATCGAACAGTCGGTCGACCGCCGCGACCGAGCGGCCGGTGATGAAGGCAAGCGCGCCGTCCAGCCGGCGCTCGATCGTCTGCAGCAGAAGGCGAAGCTCCTCGCTGACCGACACGGCGTCCGGATGGGCGGCGTGCTCCAGCAAGGTGCCGTCAATGTCGAGGAACAACGCCCATCGGCCTTCGGGGAGGCGTGGCGTCAACTCTGGCTGAAGATTCATCGGAGTCCGGCTACCTGTTTGCGTTCGAAGATGGGGACGACGTTGTCGGGGGTGGCCAGGCGCTCGGCGCTGGCCGTGACGCGGTCGAGCTCGCCGCGCTTGCGCAGGCGCGCCGCGTCCAGAAGCATGCTTCCGGCCCAGCGGTAGACATTGTTGTCGCGCACGATCTCGCGCATCCTACGCATCCGCTCGCGCTGCTCCTCGGCCGACATGGTCAGCGCCTGCGAGAGGGCCGCGCTCATCATCGCCGCGTCGTAGGGGTTGACGATCAGTGCTTCCAGCAACTCGCGCGAGGCGCCGGCAAAGGTCGAGAGCAGAAGCACGCCTTGCTCGTCGTCGCGCGCTGCGACGAATTCCTTGGCGACCAGGTTCATGCCGTCATGCAGGCTGGTGACCATGCAGATATCGGCGGCGCGGTAGATCTCGTAGACCGCCTTTTGCGAATGATGCTCGGCCACGATGACGACCGGCCGATAGCCGTCTGCGCCATAACGCAGGTTGAGGTCGTCGGCATAGCGCATGCATTCGTCGTACAATTGCCTGTAGGCAGGCAGCGTGCCCCTGCTGGGAGCCGCAATCTGCAGGAACACGACCTTGCCGATCAGCTCGGGATGCCTGGTGAACAATTCCTCCAGCGCATGAAAGCGATCGAGAATGCCCTTGGTGTAGTCGAGGCGCTCGACGCCGATGCACAGCTTCGCATCCGCCGGCAGCCCGAACCGGTCGCGGACGCGCGCACGGCACTCAGCGACATCGGGCAGCTTGGCCAGAAGCTGCAGGGGCCATTCGATGGAGATCGGATAGGCGTGCACCAGCGTCGTCTGGCCGCCGTAGGAAATGGCGGCGTCCGCCCGTTCGATCCGGCTTTCGAGGAAGCGGTCGACGCTTTCGGTGAAATTGTTGGCGTGGAACTGGGTATGGAAACCGATGATCGAACTGCCGAGCAGCCCGTCCAGGATACGCTCCCGCCACGGGCAGATGCTGTAGACTTCCGAGTTCGGCCACGGAATGTGCCAGAAGGTGATGACGATCGCCTCGGGCAGGCGCTCGCGGATCATGCGCGGCAGAAGCGCGAAGTGATAGTCCTGGACCAGCACGATCGGCCGCTCGTTGCGCGCCTCGGCGACCACGGTGTCGGCGAACTTGCGGTTGACCGCCTCGTAGGCGTCCCAGTCCGACTCGCGGAAGATCGGCCTTGTGAAAGCGATATGGCAGAGCGGCCAGAGACCTTCATTGGCGAAGCCGAGATAGTAGCCCTGATATTCCTCCTCGGTGAGCCACACCCTGCGCAGGGTGTAGGACGGATTGTCGGGCGGCACCTGCACCCGGTCGTCACCGTCGACCATCTGGCGGTCCGCCGTGCCGCCGCCATAGGCGATCCAGGTGCCGGCGCAGGCGCGCGTGATCGGCTCCATCGCCGAAACCAGCCCACTCGCCGGCACGACGAGTTCGACGCCGTCGCCCTTGGTGTTGTGGATGTAAGGCTCGCGGTTGGAAACCACGATCACCTGCGCCTCGGGCAGGTCCTCGTGAAGGATCTTGCGCAAGGTTTCGGGCGACCATGTCACCAGCGCCGCGTCGACCGACTGGCCGTTCTTCTCGAATTCCCGAAGTACTTTGCGCGCCGCTTCGGAAGCCACGTCCTCGCCAGCGACGTGCACGGTCGCAGGCGTGGAATTGCGGCGGTGTCGGGATATGGAAAAAAACACCGCAAGAGCGGAAAGTCCAAGACTTACTAGGAGCAGGCCCCACAGCAAGTCGATGCCTTGATCAGTCATTGATACGCCAATTTGCCACCGGCCCGCCGCAGGCCTCATTCTTCTTGTTTTCGACACCTTGCCGGGCGACGGAACAGACCGCCGCGCGTCCGGTGTGATTGTGCAACGCACAAACGGACCATCGGTTCCGACATTTGTCAGGCGGCGAGCGAACCCTTGGCTAAGTTCGCACGATGAGCGGCACCAACCCCTCATGCCGGTCGGCAAGGAAGGCGACGACCCGGTCGCCGACGCGTTGGAATGTCAGGTCGACCGCCCGGTCGCCGACGGTCAGGTGCCGAAGTGTAAGCATGTCGATGCCGATCGGCAGCCTTGGCCGCGTGACGCGGACCTCGCCCTCCCAACCATCGATTTCCAGGCCGAGGCAGGCCTGCATCAGCATGAAGGCGGAGCCGGCCGACCAGGCTTGCGGCAGGCAGGCGACGGGATAGGCGATGGGCGCCTCGCCCGGCGCGCGGGTGAAGCCGCAGAACAGTTCCGGCAGCCGCATGTTGAAATGCACGGCGGACTCGAACGTGCCGCTCATCAGCCGCACCACGCTTTCGCGCTCGCCATAGCGCGCCAGGCCGACGCCGCAGATGGCGGTGTCATGCGGCCAGATCGAGCCGTTGTGATAGGACATCGGGTTGAAGAACACGGCGTCGTCGGCAAGCGTCCTCAGGCCCCAGCCCGAATGGAAGGGAGCCGAAAGCAATTGGTCGGCGACCAGCTTTGCCCGCTCGGGCTGGGGCAACCCGACAAACAGAAGATGCCCGGCATTCGACGTCCGCACCTTGCAGGGCTCACCGGCGCCGTCGATCGCCAGCGCATAGAAATTCAGATCGTCCACCCAGAAATCGCGCTCCACCGCGATCCGCATTTCTTCGGCCCGTTCCTCCCAGTGCTCGGCCTCCGCATATCCGCCCCGGCGCCGTGCCAGCGCCGCCAGCCCCCGGAACGCGGCAAAGACGTAGCCCTGCACCTCGACCAGCGCGATTGGTCCTTTGGGGATGCGGCCGTCGGCATGGAAGACGGAGTCGAAACTGTCCTTCCAGCCCTGGTTGGCGAGGCCGGATTCGGCGGCGCGCTGATAGGTGACGAACCCGGTCTCCCGGCTCGCCTCTTCAGTCCATTCGGCCGCGGCCTTGAGCGACGGCCACAGCGTGTCGATGAAGTCCATGTCGCCGGTGCGCTCCGCATAGGCGCAGGCGAGATGGATGTAGAGCGGCGTGGTGTCGACGCCGCCATAGTAACGCCCGAAGGGAAGCTCGCGCAGCGCCGCCATCTCGCCCTTGCGGGTCTCGTGCATGATCTTGCCGGGCTGTGAATCGCTGAACGGCGACGTCTCGGTCGCCTGGTGCTGGGCGAGGAAGGCAAGCACGCCCCGCGCCAGACCAGGGTTGAGCCAGAGCATCTGCAGTGCCGAGATCACGCCGTCGCGGCCGAATGCCGTCGAAAACCAAGGGATGCCGGCATAGGGATAGGGCCCTGTCGCGAGTTCGGTGGTGAGCAGCGCCACATCGGCGCGGGCGCGCTCGACCCAGTCGTTGAAGACGCGGCCCGAACTGTGCACCGTGGCGCCGTGGCGGCGCTTTGCCCGCATGCCGAAACGGGCGCGGGCCGCTGCGGCGCGGAAGCGATCGCGATCCGGGGTCTCGACAACCTCCGAACCGACCTCGACATAGAGCACCTTGCTGGAACGCTTGGTCACCGCGACGAGGAAATCGGCGCGGCTGTCCGTCAGTTGATCGGGCGCCTGAGAGAACGATATCGCCGACAGGCGCGCCAGCCCGTCCAGCCCGTCATAGTGAAGCAGCACCGACGTCGCATCGATCTTGGCCGCGTGTGCGGTGCCCCGCTTTGCCCTCGTCGAGCCGCGCACCTCGAACATGTCGCGGAAATCGGCGGCAAAGTGCAGCGAAACGCGGATGGCCGACGTCTCCTGGCTGTAATTGGAAAGCGTGATGCGCTCGAACAGCCGGTCCTGCCAGATCAGCCTGACGCGCTCGACATGGATTGCGCCTTGTGAAATGTCTCGCCCGCCGGCGCTCTGGATCGGCAGATTGGTGAGGTTGCTGGTGAACAGCACATTGTCCTGGCTGAGCGAGGCGCCGAGCAGCGAGGTCTGCCGGCCGCCGACGGTCAGCCGGAACTCCGAAAGCACGCGCGTGTCGTCGCGGAAGAAGCCGTCACCTGCGCCCCTGATGTCGCCATAGGCATCGGCCACCACGAAGCAGTCGCCCTGCTTCAGCGCAAAAAGCCGGTGCGGTTCGCGCGGCGCGGTCTCGTCCAGCGAGGCAAGGGCAACGGCGGGATCAAGCTTGCGCTCGTCGAGCTCTGTCATCGGTTTCTTCCCGTTTGTTTCGCCCCCGGATCAGGCTGCGCCTCTCACGACGCCTTGGCTTCGGCTGAATCGCCGATGAGGCGCGCATAGGCCGCTGCATAGTCGCGAGCCATTCTGGTGGCGGAAAACCGCTTTTCGAAGGCCGCCCTGACCTTTCGACGGTCCAGGCGAAGCAGCGCCGGCACTGCCTCGATCGCCTCGTCCATCGACTCCACGACAAATCCGGTCACGCCCTGGTCGATGATCTCCGGCAAGGCGCCGCGATTCCAGGCAATCGACGGCGTGCCGCAGGCCATCGCCTCGATTGGAGCCAGGCCGAACGGCTCCGGCCAATCGATGGGAAACAGCAGGCCGGCCGCCTTGCCGAGGAAGTCGGCCTTCTCGTCCTCGGCGATCTCGCCGACATAATCGACGCGGTCACCGTCGATCAGCGGCTCGATCTCGTCATGGAAATAGGCGCGGTCGTCGTCGCCGATCTTGGCCGCCAGCTTCAGCTTCAACCCCGAGCGGCGCGCGATCTCGATCGCGCGGTCAGGCCGCTTGTCACGCGAGAGCCGACCAAGAAAGGCAAGGTACGGTTCCTCCTTCGTCGTCTCGAAAGCGGGCCGGTAGATATCGATCGGCAATCCGTGGTGGATCGTCGCCAGCCACTTGGCCTCGGCCAGCCCCGCTCTCTGGCTGCGCGAGATGGAGATCATCGGAAAGCGCGGGAAGCGCCGGTAGGCGGGCGCCAGATCGACATAGTCCAGCCTGCCATGCGGCGTCGTCACCGTCCGTCCGGCCATATCCGCGAAGAAGGGAAAATGCAGGAAATGGCTGAGATGGAAGTGGATGAGGTCGAACTCGTGCGCCCGCTCGCGGACCTCGGCCAGCATCGCCAGATGCGCTGCTATCTCCGATTTCTTAGGGCGCGGGTCGAGGCGAAGCGCGCATTCCCGGCCAGGGATGAGCCTCGCGGAGGTGCGGCTGTCACCGCTGGCGAACAGCGTCACCTCGTGCCCCAGCGCCACCAGCGCTTCCGTCAGGTAGGAGACGATCCGCTCGGTGCCGCCATAGAGTTTCGGCGGCACGGACTCATAGAGCGGCGCGACATGGGCAATTCGCATGATGTCTCCAGCTGATTGGCACAGGGCCAAAATGCATCAGCCGGCAGATCGTTCCGGGTTCCGCTTCTCAAGCTGACAGCGCCGCGCCGACCCAGTCGAGCCGCGCGGCGGGAACGAGGCCGTAATTGTAGAAGTTGATGCCGTCGACGCCGGGCGCCCTCGCCGGCTTCACCTTGGCAGCGAGCACGTCCGCGCCGGCCATCTCCGGATAAAAGAGCCGGTAGCCGGTGCCGAGGAACTTTTCCGGGCCGAGCGCCGCGCGTCCGGCTTCGAGCAGTCCAGCGACATCGCCCGCCTGCATGTCATAGGCGCACAGGATCGCCCCATCGCAGACCTTGCCGAGCGCGGCGAGATCGCAGCCGCCGAGCCAGCCCTCCTTCAGATCGATGATGACGACCCTGGTTGACGGATGCGCCACCTCGCGCAGCTCGGCGACCAGGCTGGTCACTGGCTCGAAGCGCCAGGCGAGATACGCATGCAGTTCCGGCCATGGCAGGAAGGTGTCGAGTCCCCCTGCAGGGAAATCAGGAAAGCGTCGCTCGGGCACGGCGCGCTCGCAGGTCTCGGCGATCCATTGCCTGACCAGCTTTCGCGCCGGCTCGCCATCGACACCGGCCTCGGCGGCGCGATCCAGGCAGGATGGGCAGAAGCACAGCGACAGCAGGAAATCGTCCTCCGGCGTCAGGCCGACACCATCCTTTTCGTGATGGTACTCATGCGCAAAGCCCATGAAGGATGGGCTCTCGAGCTCGATCCTGTCCGGCCTGTAGCCGTGCGAGATATCCGCGACCAGCGCGCGGACATAGGCGCGCGCGTCCGGATGCGAGGGACAGAGATTGTAGTAGTTGGCATCGCCGAAGGCGTTGCGGGTGACGGCCTCGGGGTGAAGCATGCCGAGGCGGGTGTTGTGCAGGCACACTGTCCAGCACGAGACCCCAGGCCCGCCCGCCTCGCGACGGCGCACGAGCTGGCCGAGCACGTCGCCGCCTTCGCCGGCCACATCGGCCACCTTGGGCTGGATGGCAAGGTCGGCCCAGCGCGCCGCCGTCGGCTGGAAGTAGATGGTGCCATCCTCCGGAAAGTAGGCCTTCCGGCGCGGGCTGCGCGGCTGCAGGAACCGCCCGGCATGGTAGGACGTGGCGAGGCTGATCATGTTCAGTCCCGCGCGCTGGGTTAGATCGCGTTCGACCGTCTCAAGGCCGAGATCCTGGATGTCCCAGGGATAGGTCCACATCGATAGCTGCATGCTGATCCTCAAGTTCGTAGTGTGGCCAGGAGCCTCGGTCTTCAGCCTTCGACCGGCTCGGCCACCTGCATCAGACAGTCGCCAGCCTCGCACATCGTGTGCAGCCGGCGCGACAGCACGATGCCGCTCTCGGCGAAATGCATGGCTTCCTCGTCGACATCAAGCCGTTCGAGGTCGTGATACCAGCCGGCCAATTGTCCAGCGCTCACGCTGTCACCGAGCCTGACGGCGGGCTCGAACCAGCCGCGCCGCGTCGCATAAATGCCCTGGCTGTGGCGGGACAGCGAAAGCAGGCGCGTTGGAGCGGCAGCCTCGGCATCCGGCGCGAGCACAGGGGCCTCGACCACGCCCAACGCCACCATCAGCCTGTCGAGTGCGCGGGCGGTGAGCGCCATCGAATCCACCGTGGCCGTGCCGCCGCCACCGAACTCGCCGCTGACGCCGATCGCGCCGGCCCGGCGCGCGGCACCCATCGAGGTTGGCGAGGCAGCGCCATTGTCGGCAATGAAGCCATAGGGCATGCCGAGCGTGCGCATCAGCTCGACGCCGCGCCGGTGGCGCTCGGGCTCGGCATTGCGTTCGACCAACGCCGTCGGCAGATGCTCCATCGAGGTGCCGCCGGAATGGATGTCGAAGACGACGTCGTGGCGGGCAAACAGCTCGGTCTCGAGGAAATTGGCCAGCCGGCCGGTCGGCGTGCCCGAGGGATCGCCCGGAAAGGCGCGGTTGAGGTTGCCGCCGTCGAGCGGCGAGCAGCGCTTGGCGGCCATCACCGCCGGCGCGTTCGCCATCGGCAGGATGGTGACGCGACCCCTGATCCGCCTGGGATCGAGCCTGCGCACAAGCTTGGCCAGCGACAACTCGCCCTCATATTCGTCGCCGTGATTGCCGGCCATCAAAAGCAGCGACGGGCCTTCGCCGTTGCGGATCAGGCAGATCGGCACCTTGACCTGGAAATAGGGCGAGCGGTCGATCGAGAACGGAATGCTCAAGTGCGCGAGCGTCTTGCCGTCGCGGTCGAAATCGAGCGTATGGACGAGGCCGGTATGCATGGCTCCCCCCTCAGACAGCCGCGACCGCCGTGACCTCGATGCGCAGGTCCGGATCGGCCAGCCGCGCCTCGACGCAGGCGCGGGCAGGCAGCCGCGTTGGGTCCACCCAGGCATCGTAGATCTTGTTCATCGCATCGAAGTCGCCGATCTGCGGCAGGAAGATGTTGACCGCTACGAGCTTCGACTTGCTGCTGCCGGCTTCGATGAGCAGCGACTCGATCTTGGCCAGCACATCGCTGGTCTGCGCCTCGATCCCGGCCTTGCGGTCGTTGGCGACCTGTCCTGCTATGTGCACTATGCCCCCATAGACGACGGCCTGTGACATGCGGGAGCCGGACTGGAAGTATTTGATCATGTCGGATCCTTTCGAGAGTCTCTTCTTGTGGCCCTGATCAGCCGAAATAGGTGGGGAAGGCGTGCGTCACATGCCCGCTCTCGTCGACGCCGAAGATGACGCGGTAGCGGTCGAGGCAGGTGCAAGGATGCGAAATGCCGAATTCGATGACGTCGCCGACGGCGATGTCATCGTCCGGCTGAAGCGACAGAAAGGCGTGCTGGTCGTTGAGTTTCACGACCTCGCCTTTTAATGGCACCGCAAGCGGGTGGCCGCCGCGATAGACCGTCAGCGGCTTCGGGAAACCCTGGTCGAACGAGACGTCGCGCATGCCCATGCCGCAGATGGCGAGACCGGTCTCCGGCCGCGACAGCACCTCGGCCCAGATGCGCAGCGCCGGGCGGAACGAACGCCGCGCCGAAGCGCCGGCGCCATCGACGGCAAAACCGTTGCGGGCATCGACCGCGCCCAGCGATCGGTCGTAGACGCCATGGTCGTGGAAGAAGATGGCGCCGCTGCGCAGCACCAGCGTCGCCTTGCCGTCCTTGGCGACGATCGGCGACAGCGCCGCGACCACCTTATCGAAGAAGACCGAACCACCGGCCGTCATGATCAGCGGCGTCTCGCCGCCGACACGGGCGCGAAGCCTGAGGAACATGTCGCCGACATTCGCCAGCAGCGCCGAGACGACCTCGTCGGTGCGGACCGGATCGGGCTCCGCGGCTGCCCCTTCATAGGTCGCGACGCCTGCGATCAGCAAGCGTCCGCCGGTCGCCGCGATCGCATCGGCGATCGCCTCGGCTTCGGCGGTGCTTCGCGCACCTGCCCTCGCCGCGCCAAGCTCGACCAGCACGCGCAACGGAGCAAGCAAAGCATTGGCGCGCCAGGCCAGCACCAGCGCGTTCACGGCGGCGACCGAGTCGGCGAAGACATAGAGCTCGGCGTTCGGCCAGGCACCGGCAAGCGCCGCGAGCCGGTTCGCCCCGCCGGTGCCGCCGACCTCGTTGGCGATGATCAGCCGCGTCAGTCCGGCCTTGAGCATCACCGTGGCCTGCCTGATGTCGGCGACCGTGGTGCCCCACGCGCCAGCCTGGACCAGTGACCGGGCTAGGTCGGGCGCCATCGGCGTCTTGGCATGCGGCGCGATCTCAGCCCCATGCTCACGGACATAGCGCAGGAACAGGTCGCGATTTGACGCGAAGGCGGCCTCGTCGAGCGTCAGCAAAGGCAGCGACATGCGGCCACCAGCAGGATGCCAGCCTTGCAGTCCGACATGGCTGCTGTCTAGCGCGGCCGTGCCGGGCGGCACGCCGCGAATGCGGTCGTCGAGCCAAAAATTTTCATGCACGGCAAGCGGCGGAGCCGATGTGTTCTCGCTCATCGAATGCTACCTCTTGCGCCATCGCCAAACGAGGGCCTGACCGATTGCCGGCGCCCCCCACAGCCTGCGAGAAACGCGTGCCAGCCCCCTACTCCGGACCGATCATCGACGCCCATCATCATCTCTGGGACCTCGGCCTCGGCCGGCACCCCTGGCTGAACGCCACGGCCGGCGAGCGCGGCGGCCTGGGCGAGCTTGGCCCGCTGCGCCGCAACTATCTGCCGCAGGATTATCTGCGCGATGCCGGCCGGCATAATGTCGTTGCCAGCGTACATGTCGAAGCCGGCTGGGCCGCCGGCGACTGCGTCGGCGAGACGCGCTGGCTGGAGACGCTCGAAAAGTCGCAAGGCGTCGCAGCCCGCTATGTCGTCCACGTGCCGCTGGCCAGCCGACAGGCGCCGGCGATGATCGAGGCGCAGGCCGCGTTCGACCGCGTCGTCGGCGTCCGCGACATTCTGAGCTGGGATCCTGATCCGGCGCGCCGCTTCGCCGCCCGCGACGGCATCATGGACGATCCGGCCTGGCGCTCCGGACTGAAGCTGCTCGGGCGCTACGGTCTCTCTTTCGACCTGATGGTGTTCCCGCGCCAACTGGCTGACGCCGCTCGCCTCGCCGCGGCGTTTCCGGACCAGCAATTCGTCCTCAACCATTGCGGCAGCCCGATCGACCGTGACGCCGACGGCATGCGCAGGTGGCGCGACGGGCTGCGGCTGCTGGCGCAGCGCGACAACGTCGCCGTCAAGATCTCCGACCTCGTCGCCTACGATCATGACTGGACGCTCGACAGCCTGCGACCGGTGGTCCTGCACTGCATCGACTGTTTCGGCGCGGATCGCGCCATGTTCGGCTCCGACTTTCCCGTCGCCGGCCTGCACGCCTCGTTCGACGAGGTGTATGACAGCTTCAAAGCCATTTCGGCTGGCCTTTCCGCGGACGAGCAGGGAGCACTGTTCTTCGGCAACGCAAGGCGCATCTACCGGCTGGACGAATTGTCATCGGCGGGCCTGCTCCCTGCCTGAGAGAAGCAGCAGGCCGAGAATCAGCGAGCCGAACAGGATGCTGCGCCAGCCGGGCGATGCGTTGACGACGGTGATCAGCGCGGTGATCGTCACCAGCAGGATCGCGCCGGGAATGGTCCCGGCATAGGTGCCGAGCCCGCCGAGAATGGACGTGCCGCCGAGCACCACCGCCGCGATCGAGGCAAGCAGGTAGGGATCGCCGATCCCGACATAGCCCTGTCCGTTCATGCCGAGCACAAGCACGCCGGCGAGCCCCGCGGTGAAGCCGCTGATGCCGTAGACGGCAAGCGTCGTCGACGTTACCGGCACGCCGGACAGGGTAGCGGCAAGCGGATTGGCGCCCATGGCGAAGATGCGCGCGCCGAAAGGCGTGGCATGCATCACCGTCAGCACGATCGCGGAAACGGCCACCCAGAGCAGAATGCCCGCCGGAATCCCGGCCGGCCGCGCATTGCCGAGCCAATGGACGAGCGGGTTTTCGGCCGTAACGGCGCTGCCGCCCGCAATGATGATCAGCAGACCCTGCAGGAAGGTCGCCATGGCCAGCGTCATGATCATCGGATGAACGCGCAGCAGCGCGACGCCAAGTCCATTAACCAGGCCGATCATTGTGGTCAGCGCAAGCACCGCGAAGACCGGCGCAAGGCCGGTCGGATCGGCCTGCCATGACAGCAACGGCAGGCTGATGGCGCTGACGGTGACGATCGCGGCAACGGAAAGATCGATGCCGCCGGCGATCACGACGAAGGTCTGGCCCGCAGCGACCAGGCCGATCACGGCGCCAAGTTCGACCAGATAGCGCAGATGGCCATAGGCGCCGAAGCCGCGCGAGGCGAAGCTCGCGCCGATCCACACCGCTGCGACGATGGCGACGGTGAGGAAAGGCCGGCTCTTCAGGATCGCCACGGCGCGCCTGCCGCCCGCGTTGTCGTTCCAGGCTGTCATGGCTGCACCTTGCGGAATTGCGGGATGGCGACGGCGCCGATGATGATCAGCCCCTGCGCGACATACTGCGCCACCGGCGTGAAGCCGAGGAAGAACATGACGCTGATCATCAGGCTGAGCAGCAGGCTGCCGGCCAGCGCGCCGCGCATCGTGCCCTGCCCGCCGAGGAAGCCGATGCCGCCGAGCACGGCGGCGGCGATGGAGTTGAGCGTGAAGGCGTTGCCGATCACCGGATCGCCCGAGCCCGTCTGTGCGGCGACGAAGAGGCCGGCGCTGGTCGAGAGGAGGCCGCTGATCGCATAGGCGGCGACGCGCGCCATATCGACCGGCACGCCGGACCGATAGGCGCCGACCGGATTCTCGCCGGCAGCATAGAGGCTCAATCCCAGCGGCGTCGCCAGATAGAGCTTCCACAGCAGGACGATCATCACCAGAAGCACGAAGGCAGCGGGGGTATCGCCGGCCAGCAGGTCGGAGAGCCATTCCGGAATGGCGCCGCCTGGCCGCGGCAGGATCAGCAGCGCGGCCCCGCCGATGATGAAGGAGCCGGCGAGCGTCACCACGATCGCCGGCAGGCGAAGCCTGACGACGATGAAGCCGGTGACGGCTCCGATGCCGAGCCCGGCCGTTGCAACGGCAGCAGCGCCGCCGGCGACGCCGAGCGGGCCCGCCATGGTGGTCGCGGCGATGACGGCGCCGAGGCTGACGGTGGCGCCGATCGCCAGGCTGATGCCGCCGGTGAGCATGAGGATCGCCTGCGCCATCGCCACCAATGCCAGCGGGAACCAGCTCTGGGTGAATTTGGCGAAGCCGGAGGCCGTGAACAGACCGGGGAACAGCACGCCGTAGGCGATGAGAAACGCCAGCACGACGACGAACAGGCTGCGCACGCCGATGTTGCGGCGCGCCTGCACCGGCCAGTAGAGCGAGCCGGCAGGTTTCGCGGAGGAAGAAATGCTCATGCCGCGACCTTCTGCTTCTCGGCGCCCATCGCCGCCGACACGATGGCTTCTTCGCTCAGCGCCGCGCGCTCGAGGGTGGCGACGATGCGGCCTTCCCGCACCACCGCCACGCGGTCGCACAGATGCACCAGCTCCGGCGTGTCGGAGCTGAGCAGTACGACGGCCTTGCCGGCGGCGGCGAAGGCGCGCAGCATCAAATAGATCTCGCGTTTGGTCTCGACATCGACGCCGCGCGTCGGGTCGTTGAGCAGCAGCACCAGCGGATCGTGCGGCATCCATTTCGCCAGCGCCACCTTCTGCTGGTTGCCGCCGGAAAGCGCCTGCGCCGGCCGTTCAAGATCGCCCTTGATGGCAAGCTGCGCGGCAAGGCCCTTTGCCGTCTTGCGCTCAGCCAGGCGGCTGCGCAGCTTCAGCGCCGGCAGCCGCGCGAAAGCAGGCAGCATCATGTTGGTGATGATCGGGTGGATCAGATGCAGTCCCTCGCGCTTGCGATCGGCCGGCACATAGGCGAGGCCGAGCGCATTGGCCTTCGGCACGCCGCCGGGCAGGCCCGACGCGCCATTGACGCTCGCCGAAGCCGTCCTTGCCGGAATGGCGCCGTAGAGGCCGAGCAGCAGATCCTCCTGCCCCTGCCCGACCAGGCCGCCGATGCCCAGCACCTCGCCCGTCCTGATGTCGAAATCGACGTCGCGCATCAGGCCGGCCGAGAAGTTGCGGACCGAGATCGCCGTGGCCGTCGACGCGGAAGGCTGCCACTTGGGAAAGAGATCGCCGGGGTCGCGGCCGACCATCAGCCGCACCAGCCCGCTGGCGTCTGTTCCGTCCAGCGAACGGTCCGCCGTGCAGGTGCCGTCCTTGAGCACCGTGACATGCTGGCAGAGCGCCATCACCTCGTTCAGCCGATGCGAGATGTAGAGGATGGCGATGCCTTCCCGGCGCAGCCGCTCCAGCAGATCGGTCAGGATCTTCGTTTCCGTCGCCGACAGCGACGAGGTGGGTTCGTCGAGGATCAGCACCCGCGGCCGGCGGTAGAGCGCCTTGGCGATCTCCACCATCTGCCGGCGCCCGAGCGACAGATGCCCGACCGGCGTCGACAGCGGCTCGTGCAGCCCGACGAGGCCGCACGCCGCCCTGGCCCGTGCGGCGAGCTCATTGTAGTCGACCAGGCCGAAGCGCTTCGGATAGGCGCCGAGGCCGATGTTCTCGGCGATCGAAAGGCTGGCCGTCAGGCTGAGCTCCTGCTGCACGACGGCAATGCCGGCCTGCCGCGCCAGCGCCGGCGTCATGCGCGCGACAGCGCGCCCGTCGACCTCGATCGCCCCACCATCCGGGCGCAAGGCCCCGGACAGAAGGTTGATCAGCGTCGACTTTCCGGCGCCGTTCTCGCCGAGCAGCGCATGCACGCGGCCGGGCTGGAGAGCGATCGAAACCTCGCGCAGGACGGGGTTGCCGAAGAAAGCCTTCGACACCCCCCGCGCGGCAAGGAGCGGAGCCCTGGTTGTCAATTCTACAACCCTTCCGGCTTACTTCTGCGCCAGCAGCTTCTTGAACAGCTCCTCATCGTAGGGCGAATAGATGTAGCCGTCAGCCGGGAAATCCTTGGCCCTGGCGAGGTATTCGTCGATGTTGGAATTGTCGATCACCGGCAGCGGGATCTTGACGAAGGCCGGCACGTCCTTGCCTTCAAGCGCCTGAACAGCGGTGTAGGTGGCGAAGGCGCCGAGCCAGTTCGGCTGCATGGTGGCCCAGCTCTTCAGGCCCTTATCCTTCCACAGTTCGAGGAACTGGCGCGCGTTCTCGCCGGTGATCGGCACCTGGTCGCGGCCCTGCTTGTCGAGCGCCAGCACCGCGCCCGCCGACAGCGCGCCGCCGAGCGACAGGATGCCGTCGATCTCGGGATTGGCGAACAGCAGGCTGGTGACGGCTTCCTGCGCCGGCGCGACATTGTAGGGCGTGTTGGTCTCGGCCAGGACCTTCACATCGGGATGAGCCTTCAACTCGGCATCGGCGCCCTTGCGGCGGTCGTCGCTGACCGAGACGCCGGCCGGGCCGTTGAGGATCAGGATTTTGCCCTTGCCGCCGATGGCGTCGATCAGGAATTTGGCGGCCTGGTCGCCCCACTGCGAGGAATCGGTGTTGACCTTGGCGGTCACCTGGTCGGTGTCGACGAGGCTGTCGAAATTGATGATGGCGATGCCCTTGGCGCAGGCGTCGGCGATGACGCGCGCCGGCGCGGTCGAGGAACCGGCGATCAGGATGATGGCGTCGACATTGGAATCGATCATCGACTGGATCTGCTGGATCTGCACGTTGGCGTCGCCCTGGGCGTCGGTCACCACCAGCTTGTCGACCAGACCCTGCTTCTTCAGCGTTTCGACCTCGGCCTCGATGGTGCCCTGCGTCTGCTTCATCCAGGTCGGCACCGAATAGATGTTGGCCCAGCCGATCGTGTACGGCGCCTTGCGGTCGCCCTTGATGCATTTGGCGGCGGCATTGGCCTGCGAGCCTACGCCCAGGGCCAGGACGAGACCGAGGCAAAGGGCGCTGGCGGATGCGAAAAACGACGATTTCATCATGACTGTTCCCCTTCAGTGGTTGTGTCCGGGCGTGCGGGGTCGGGACGACAAAACCCGCCGGTTGCCGCGTTGCGGAACCGCCCGTTCTTTCGTCTGGACTTCTCTGTCCGGCTCGTTAATCTGTCCGGTATTTCAGACATCCTGTCTGTATATCGGACAGACGGGATGCTAGACCGAGCCTTGACTTCTTTCAAGCGTCTTGAGACGAGGACTTAAAAATGATTTCGGGCGGCTGAAATGAGCGATGGCGAGACCAATCTGATCGAGGCTGGCAGTGCGTCACCGCAAGGTGGCGAGCGGCGCCGTGGCATCGACCGCGTCATCATGCTGCTCGAGGCGCTGCTCAGGCACCGCGCGCCGGTGCGCGTCGGCGACCTCGCCAAGATGATCGGTGCGCCGCGCTCGACCACCTACGAGATCGTCAACAGCCTGCTCGAAGCCGAGATGCTCGAGACTGTCGGCACCGAGGGCTATGTCTATTTCGGCCGCGCGATGCACCTGTTCGGCTGGGCCTATTCGCACCACAACGCGCATTACCGGCGCATCCTCGAGACGCTGGACAGGATGGCCGCGGAGACCGGCGAGACGGTTCAGATGTGTGGGCTGCGCGGCAACAAATACGTCGTCCTCGACTGCCGCGATTCGCCCGGACCGTTCCGCATTTCCAGCGATGTCGGCGTCGAGGTGCCGATTCCGTGGACGGCGTCGGGACGTCTGCTGGTCGGCCATATGGGCAAGGAAGAGCTGAAGAGCTTCATTCCCGCCGGCGACTACAAACTGCCCGACGGCCGAATCATTCCTGCGGAAGAATTCTTCGCCGACGTCGAACTGGCGCGCCAGCAGGGCTTCAGCGAGACCGCGGCGCTCGCTGACCGCTTCACCTGGTGCATGGCCGCGCCGATCCAGGACGGCCACGGCGCCATCAACAAGACGCTCTGTTTCGTACTGCCCGTCGACACGCCGGAAGCGCGCCGAAGCGAGTTGCTTGCCCTGCTGCGCGAACGCGCCAGCGGCCTGTCGTTGGCGGGAAGCTAGCTCTCGCCGACCGGCTCACCGAGTTCGGCCACGAGATCGCGACGCCGGCCGAGCCACGCCGGATGCTTGGCCTGAAAGGTGCCTCAGGATTTTGATGCGCGCAGTTGCTTGGCGAAACGCGCCCGGTGTCGAGCAAGGCCGCCGGACCATCGGTCCCCGCCCTCTTGGCCGCATGGGGAAAAGAGCGGCAAGGCGGAGCTGAACCACGCGGTCTCTACCGGCGCGGCCTATCTTCCGGATGCGTTGATTGCCGCGCGACTGGTCCTGCGGCCATGCGTCGAAATGAGTAGCGGCCCTAATATTAACTGTTATGCCAAGCAGGATGTTGACGCCTCCTCGCTGACAGGGTTAATAATACCCTAATATAAGCGTCGAATAAAATGGCCCCCGACCGGCAACAACGGGTTAAGCGACGCTAAAGGGGCTGGGGAGACGCAGCGCGGCGATCGCTTTCGCCGCAGCCATCACCATTTGAGCCACCACCCGCCTGTGACCGGCCACGCATTTTGCTGGCCGTAGCTCAGCGCCGGCATCGGGGCCCTCTGGTGCGCTGATACAATCGATGTCTGCCGGTATCTGCGCGCCGGCTGTGCAACATTTTCAGTCAAGAAGCGGCTGGTCTTTCAATGGGGTCGACAGGCGGTGGGGCGTCTGTCGTTAAACAACAGGGGTGAAAAATGGCTACTCAGGTCACCGGTGCCGGCGGCACCACGACGTCTTTTTCCAACACACCGCAGGCCAAGGATGACACCTTCCTCTATTCGGAAGATGCGACTGGCATTCTGATTCTGAATGTGCTGGCGAACGACCTGGGCGGCGCGGCCAAGACTCTCTACTCCATCGACGACACCATCAGTGCCTCGACAGCGACGAAGACATATGCGCCGGCGGACCTGCTGACCAAGGACATTACATACTCCAGCTCCAACGACAGCGCGGGAGCCGCCGGGACCACCGACACCAGCCAGCTGGGCGCCAAGATCTGGATAGCCAGTGACGGCACGATCCACTACAGCACGGCCAGCATCGACGGACTGTTGCAGTCGCTTGCCGCCGGACAGGTCCTTGTCGACTATGTGACCTACGCCATCCAGCTCGGCAACGGCACGCTGAGCTGGGCCACCGCCGCCATCCAGTTCACCGGCACGAACGACAAGCCGGACATCCATCTGGTGACCACGGACAGCGCCGCCGCGTCGCTCACCGAGACCAATTCGCCCCTGACCGCCAGCGGCACGCTGACGGTGAACGATGCAGATGTTTCCGATACGGTGAGCGCGAGCGTGACCTCGGTGTCGCTCGGCGGCACCACCGGCGGACTGAACAGCGCCGCCGTGATCAACATGCTGACGGTGTCGCCGGCATCGCTGTCGGCCAATCCGGGCGAGACCCACAATCTGACCTGGACCTTCAACTCGACGCCCCAGGCCTTTGATTTTCTTGCCGCCGGCGAGACGCTGACCCTCACCTACACGATCACGGCCGACGACGGCCATGGCGGCAGCGACAGCCAGCTCGTCACCGTCACCATCCATGGCACCAACGACAGCGCGGTGATCGGCGGCGTCTCGACCGACGACGTCACCGAGGACAATGGCGCCGACGGCATCGTTGCCGGCAACCTGACAGCCGACGGACTGCTGACCATCACCGACGTTGACGCCGGCGAGGCCAATTTCACCGCCCAGGCCGCCACCGCCGGCAGCAACGGCTATGGCACCTTCACCCTCGCCGCCGACGGCAGCTGGACCTACACCGCCGACAACACCCAGGCCGCCATCCAGCAGCTCGGCGCCGGCGACACCATCACCGACAGCTTCACCGCCGTCTCCTCCGACGGCAGCGACAGCCAGCTCGTCACCGTCACCATCCATGGCACCAACGACAGCGCGGTGATCGGCGGCGTCTCGACCGACGACGTCACCGAGGACAATGGCGCCGACGGCATCGTTGCCGGCAACCTGACAGCCGACGGACTGCTGACCATCACCGACGTTGACGCCGGCGAGGCCAATTTCACCACCCAGGCCGCCACCGCCGGCAGCAACGGCTATGGCACCTTCACCCTCGCCGCCGACGGCAGCTGGACCTACACCGCCGACAACACCCAGGCCGCCATCCAGCAGCTCGGCGCCGGCGACACCATCACCGACAGCTTCACCGCCGTCTCCTCCGACGGCAGCGACAGCCAGCTCGTCACCGTCACCATCCATGGCACCAACGACAGCGCGGTGATCAC
>NZ_SRUX01000005.1:0-5110 GCF_004791545.1 Mesorhizobium sp. M4B.F.Ca.ET.214.01.1.1 | reverse complement strand
CCAGGCCGCCATCCAGCAGCTCGGCGCCGGCGACACCATCACCGACAGCTTCACCGCCGTCTCCTCCGACGGCAGCGACAGCCAGCTCGTCACCGTCACCATCCATGGCACCAACGACAGCGCGGTGATCACGGCCAACGGCGCCCAGGACACGTCCGTCACGGAGAAGAGCGGCGTTACCAACGGTACGCTGGGCGATGCGACGGCCTCGGGCGACCTCAACGCAACCGATGTCGACAACGCGGCGACCTTCAACGTCCAGGCTGCCGTGGCCAAGAGCTATGGCACGTTCTCGATCGATGCTGCCGGCACCTGGAGCTATACGCTGGACGACAGCAACGCCACTGTTCAGGCGCTGAACAGCAGCGGCGCGAACACCACGCTGCATGAACTGGTGACGGTCACCACCGTCGACGGCACGCAGCAGGTGATCGACATCACCATCCACGGCGCCAACGATGCCGCGGCGATCACCGGCACGGCGACCGGAACCGTCGTCGAAGCGGGCAGTTCCAATGGCGGCGGCACACCGACAGCGACCGGCGACCTTCTGTCGACCGATGTCGACAACACCACGGACGCGTTCCAGGCCGTCAATTCCGCGACGGCCAGTGCGTCCGGCTACGGCACCTTCACCGTGACATCAGCCGGTGTCTGGACCTACACGCTCGACAATTCGAACCCGACGGTCAACGCGCTCAGCAACGGGCAGCCCTTGAGCGACAGTTTTACCGTCTATTCGGAGGATGGCACCGCAAAGCTGGTCTCGGTCTCCATCACCGGCGCCGACGACGGCCCGCCGCGCTTTGCGCCGACCGATATCCAGCTGACGCCGAGCACAACAACGGATAATCTGAATTTCAATTCCTTCCAGTTCACGGGAACCCTGAGCGCGACCGACTCAGATCCTGGCAGCTTTGTCTACAGCATCACCTCGCAATCGAATACGAACCTGTTTTCGATCAGCGGGAACACGCTCAGCTCGGGAAGCCTCACGACGAACAGCATATCCACCGTGACCGTGCAGGCCACCCAAGTCGGCGACCCGGTCGGGCCCGCATATCAGTACAGCGAGACGTTCCAGATCATAACGGGCAGCAACGGCTTGAACGCGGGAGAAACACTCAACGATCCCAGCAACAACAACGGCGACGACGTCCTCTACGGCAATGGCGGAGCGGACTCGATCTTTGGCCTGGCCGGTAACGACACGCTGTTCGGGCAGGACGGCAACGACACACTGAACGGCGGCGATGGCAACGACCGATTGGTGGGCGGCGTCGGCACCGACACGCTCACTGGCGGGGCGGGATCCGACACGTTCTACTACGGATCGGCCATCTCGGATTCCCCGGCAAGCGCCGCGAACGACACCATCACCGACTTCGTACATGGCGTCGACAAGATCGACCTCTCCTCGATCGATGCCGCTGCCGCCCCGGGCGATCAGGCCTTCCTGTTCGGCGGGCAAAACGGGGCTACCGTCGCCAACAGCATCACCTGGTCCGAAAGTGGCGGCAACACCGTCATCCACGTCGACGTGACCGGCAACACGACGGCCGACTTCCAGATCACGCTGACCGGCACCGGGCTTGGACTGACAGCGAGCGATTTCGTGCTGTGATGAAGGAGGTGAGCCGGCGGCTCCGCCGACTCACCTCATCTCTCTCCAGCCGCGGATTCGGCCTGCGAATTAAGGTTTACATCAGGTTTACAAGCGGATCGCGTGGCTGGCGGGAAGATCGGGAGTAGTATCGGTTCGGGCGTGTAGACAGGGGGCGGTTCTCCGCTGGGCATTTTGGGCATCGATAACAAATCGCAGATCGTGAAGGACGCGCTTGGGGCGTGCCGCCGCTATTTCCTGGTCGCGGCGGCGTTCAGCCTGGCGATCAATCTGCTCTATCTCGCCTCGCCGCTCTACATGCTGCAGATCTACGACCGGGTGGTTACCAGCGGCAGCCAGACGACGCTGGTCATGCTGACGATCGTGCTGCTGGCGGCCTTCCTTGCGCTGGCCGGCCTCGATCTGGTGCGCGCCTGGATCCTGACGCGCGCCAGCGCGCGCCTCGATCGGCTGCTTTCGGCGAGGATCCTCGCCGCATCTGTCGAAACGCCTTCGCAGGGCGCCGCGCAGAGCCAGCCGATCCGCGACTTCGACACCTTCCGCCAGGTCATCACCGGCAGCGGCATCCACGCGCTGTTCGACCTGCCCTGGTCGCCGATCTACATCGGCATCATCTTCCTGCTGCATCCCTGGCTGGGGTTCTTCGCGCTCGGCTCAGCGCTTCTGCTGGTCGCCATGGCCGTGCTCAACGAATACCTGGTGCGCGCGCCGCTGAAGCAGGCCAACGACATCGCGACGACCAACTACAATTTCACCGAGATGAGCCTCAGGAATTCGGAGGTCGTGCGCGCCATGGGCATGATCGACGGCCTCGTCCGCCGCTGGGGCCGCGACCGCAACCTCGCACTCCTGCGCCAGGCGCAAGCCAGCGACCGCGCCGCGCTGATGTCGGGGCTGATCCGCTTCCTGCGCCTGACCATGCAGTCACTCATCCTCGGCCTCGGCGCCTATCTGGTGATCGAACGGCAGACCACCGCCGGCTCGATGTTCGCTGCCAGCCTGTTGCTCGGCCGCGGGCTGCAGCCGGTCGAGCAGATCGTCGGCCTGTGGCGCAGCCTGATCCTGGCGCGCGCCGCACTTGCGAGGGTTCGCAAGCTGGTCGATGGCGGCGGGCAAAGCGAGCGGTCTTTCAACCTGCCGAAGCCCACCGGCAGGATCTCTGTCGAGCAGGTAAGCTTTGCCGTTCCCAGTGTGCAGAAGGTGCTGCTGCGCGACGTGTCGTTCCGGCTGGAGGCCGGCGAGGCGCTGGGCATCGTCGGCCCTTCGGGCGCCGGCAAGTCGACGCTGGCCAGGCATCTGGCGGGCGTCATGCAGCCCAGCCGCGGCACGGTGAGGCTGGATGGGGCCGACATGTCGCATTGGGGGCGCGACGCGCTGGGCGACCACATCGGCTATCTGCCGCAGGATATCGAGCTCTTCGCCGACACCGTCGCCGCCAACATCGGCCGCTTCAAGACCAATGTCGACCAAGAGGTGATCGAGGCCGCGCGGCTGGCCGGCGTGCACGAGATGATCATCCGTCTGCCGCAGGGCTACGAGACGCAGATCGGCGAAGGCGGCGCGGTGCTGTCCGGCGGCTATCGCCAGCGCATCGCCCTTGCCCGGGCCGTGTTCGGCACGCCGAACCTCATCATCCTCGACGAGCCGAGCTCCAATCTCGACGCCGATGGCGACCGCGCGCTGAGCGACTGCGCGATCGAGCTAAAGCGGCGCGGCAGCACCGTCATCATCGTCTCGCACCGGCCCTCGACGCTCGCCAATGTCGACAAGATCCTGCTCTTGCGCGACGGCGCCGTCGAAGCCTTCGGCATGCGGAACGAAATCGTGGCGCTGCTCAACCAGCGCCAGGCTCCAATAGCGGTGGCAACCCAATGAGCTGCGAGGGGAGAGACGTTTGAGCGACAGCGCCCTCATCTATCGCAGCCTGCCCGGCGAAGCCGGCATCCCGGCCCCGGATTCGATCCGGGTGCCGGCCCTGATCGGCCTGTTGATCATCCTCGCCTTCTTCGGCGTCTTCGGCGGCTGGGCGGCCTTCGCGCCGCTGAACGGCGCCGTGCTCGCCGATGCTGTGGTCAAGGTGGAAGGCAACCGCAAGAGCCTGCAGCACTTCGACGGCGGAACGGTGAAAGAGATCCGCGTCAAGGACGGCGACATCGTCAAGACGGGCCAGGTCCTGCTGCTGCTCGACGACACCAGGCTGCGCTCCGAGTTCAATCTCTACGCCCAGCAATATGCGCTGCTGCGCGCCACCGACGCCAGGATCCGGGCGGAGTTGGACGGCAGCCAGGACGTTGCCTTTCCTCAGGACATCGCCGGCGAGCACCAGGCCTATCTCAAGGACGCCATGGCCAACCAGGTCGCCGACCTCGAAAGCCAGCGCGCTTCGTTGGCAGGCGCCAGGCAGATCCTCCAGAAGCGGATAGCCGAGCTCGACGAGCAGATCGACGGCAAGCAGGCCCGCGTCGATTCATACCGTGCCCAGCTGCAATCGACCGTCGACGAGAAGGCGAGCCTGTCGAAGCTGCTGAAGGCCGGATTGACCACCCGCCCGCGCATCCTGGAACTCGACCGATCCGCCTCGGACCTGCAGGGCCTGATCGACGAGAACCTCGGCGCCATCGCCGGCAGCCGGCAGACCAAGGCCGAACTCGAGAGCCAGATCGCACAATTGACCAACGAGCGCCGGGCCAAGCTCTCGGCGATGCTGATCGAGACGCAATCCAATCTCGCCGACCTGGTGCCCAAGATGTTCGCGGCCCAGGCCGCCATGGACCGCGCCGAGGTCCGCGCGCCCTATGACGGCCAGGTGATGGACCTCACCGTCTTCTCGATCGGCGCGATCGTCGCGCCGGGCCAGACCATCCTCGACATCGTGCCAACCAAAAATTCGCTGATTGTCCAGGCGCAGGTTCGCGTCGAGGACATATCGAGCCTCAGAGCCGACATGACGGCCGAAGTCCGCTTCACATCCTACAAGCAGCGCTCGATACCGATCATCCACGGACATGTCACCCGCATATCGGCCGACCGCATCACCGACAGCAAGACGGGCCTTCCCTATTATGTCGCCGACATTGCGGTCGATCCGGCCGAACTGGCGGCCGCCCCTGAGATATCGCTCTATCCCGGCATGCCGGCCTCGGTGATGATCGTCACCGAGGAGCGCACGGCGCTCGACTATATCCTTGGGCCGCTGGTGACATCGTTCCACACCGCCTTCCGGCAGAAATAGCTCCCGGACCGGATCAAAGGGACGCTCGGTCGTTCTGATCCAGGACACGGCTCTTCCTGAAAGCGCCCGCCGGCTCGGCGACCGGGTAGAGCCTGTGCTATCGGGCAGTCAGACCAGCATGCCCATCGGGTTTTCGATCATGCGCTTGAAGGCGCCGAGCAGTTCGGCGCCGAGCGCGCCGTCGACGGCGCGGTGGTCGGTCGACAGCGTCACCGACATGACGTTGGCGATCTTGATCTCGCCATTCTTCACCA
>NZ_SRUX01000059.1:0-466 GCF_004791545.1 Mesorhizobium sp. M4B.F.Ca.ET.214.01.1.1 | reverse complement strand
GCCGGCGAAGCTATCGTTCACCGGCTTGCCGCAGCAGGTGCAACGGTCGCGACGACAGCCCGTTCGCCCGACGCCGGATCACCGGCGGAACTCTTCGTGCAAGCTGACGTCGCCACTCTCGACGGTGCGGCAAACGTGGCCGCCGCCATCATCGACCGTCTTGGCGGCATCGACATCGTCATTCACAGCGTTGGCGGGTCGAAAAGCCCAGGCGGCGGTTTCGCGGCGCTGTCCGACCGGATCTGGCAGGATGAACTCAATCTTAATCTGCTTGCGGCGGTGCGGCTCGACCGCCTGCTTGTCCCGCGCATGATCGAGCAGGGCTCCGGGGCGATCGTACACATCTCGTCGATCCAGCGCCGGTTGCCGCTCCACGAATCCACCATCGCCTATGCGGCGGCGAAGGCGGCCCTTTCAAATTACAGCAAGGCGCTGTCCAAGGAACTCGGCCCACAAGGCATTCGCG
>NZ_SRUX01000058.1:0-499 GCF_004791545.1 Mesorhizobium sp. M4B.F.Ca.ET.214.01.1.1 | reverse complement strand
GATGTCGTGCTCGGGCAGCGCCTTGATCTCAGCGCCGGTCATGCCCTCCAGGTCATGAAGCTCGGAATTGGCGAGCGGGCCGATGGCGGAGCGGCCTTCGCGCATCTCTTTCCACATAGAGGCGGCGTCAGTGCCCAGTCCGCACAGGCCGCCCACTCCGGTGATAACGACGCGCCTGTCCATTCAAGCCTCCTTCGCAAGCAAGCCGCGGACGGCGTCCACGACGTCGCCGACATTCTTGAGATTGGACCAGGCATCGGCCGTGTTCATATCGATCTTGATGCCGTAGGCCTGTTCCACATCCCAGAGGACGTCCGCCAAACCCAGCGAATCGAACCCGAGCGCGTCCAGTTCCGTGGCGATTGTTATCTCGCCGACGAATGACGCAGGCATTCCCTCACCGCTCTCCGACTCGGCGCGTTTCTTGATCAGGGCAATGACGTCCGTTGCGAATTGATCGGCCATTCTGTTTCCTGTCTTTCTTTCCCGCGTTTCGACC
>NZ_SRUX01000057.1:0-513 GCF_004791545.1 Mesorhizobium sp. M4B.F.Ca.ET.214.01.1.1 | reverse complement strand
CAACATTCCTTGACATCGGGTATTTATCCGAAATTATGTAGGAAAGAAGGATCGCAAGCATGACGGGAATCACGCTTTCGGGCGTATCAAAGCACTTCGGCGCCGTCGAAGTGATCCGTGACGTGAGCCTGGACATCGAGCCGGGAGAACTGGTCGTGTTTCTCGGTCCGTCCGGTTCCGGCAAGACGACGCTGCTGCGCATGATCGCCGGCCTCGAAAGCATTGACGTGGGCACGCTGACGATCGACGGGGTGCGCTCGGAGAACCTTGCGCCGGGCAGGCGCAACGTTGCGATGGTCTTCCAGAATTATGCCCTTTACCCACATATGACGGTCGCGGAGAACATGGCCTTTGGACTGAGGAACATTCGGGTCGCGCCGGATGTCATCCGCCAGCGGATCGCCGAGGCTGCGCGTATCCTGGAGATCGAAGCGCTGCTTCACCGACGGCCGTCGCAGCTCTCCGGCGGGCAGCGCCAGCGCGTGGCCATCGGGCGTGCGATCGTCAAGGAGC
>NZ_SRUX01000056.1:0-550 GCF_004791545.1 Mesorhizobium sp. M4B.F.Ca.ET.214.01.1.1 | reverse complement strand
CAGCAGCCTCGGAAGGATTGGCGAAATGCCATAATGTTAACCGATTTCCGCCAGCCAGTACGTCTTCGCTATCGTGTTGTTCCACGCCAAAATCTCCCGCGGGTTGCGTCCGGCGCGGGGCTGACGAAGCCATTAGACCGGACGTTGTTCACCCACAGAAGTGAGCCACGGTCTCGGGCATCTGCCCGGGAACATTCGTGCCGTCCCTGGTCTTGCGGTCAAGGTGCGCGTTGAGCGCCTCTTGGCAAGGTAGTAATTCTACTACCTATTTCGCTAGGATCGATTGCGATAGCGGTCAGTGTTGACTGTGTCACCTTCGAGGTCGGAATCCAGCGGGTGCTGGTATTGCGGCGAGAGGAGTACGACCGCGCGCGATCTCGTATATCGGCTCGCCTTCGACCGGGAGCAGAGCTGCCGATGGAGCCAGTGGCAATTATCTGCTCACAAGACGCAGAACTCTACATAATACTCGAATACATTCTTGGCTTGGACGGATACAAAACCTTGCTCGCCGGCAACATCGAGGAAGCGGCGGAACGGGCAAGGGAAA
>NZ_SRUX01000055.1:0-605 GCF_004791545.1 Mesorhizobium sp. M4B.F.Ca.ET.214.01.1.1 | reverse complement strand
TTGCCCTGCCGGCTGGTGGTCGGGTGCGACAGGCCGCGCAGCGCCAGGATGAACAGGATGCCGGAGACCAGATAGAGGAAGGAAGCGAAGTTGGCGTTCACGTCACTTGTCCTTCTTCTTGTACATCGCCAGCATGCGCTGGGTGACGAGGAAGCCGCCGAAGATGTTGACGGAAACCAGCATCAGCGCAACGAAGCCGAAGCCGGTTGCAAGGCCGGAGGCCGAGATGCCGACGGCAAGCAGCGCACCGACGACGATGACCGACGAGATGGCGTTGGTGACGGCCATCAGCGGCGTGTGCAGCGCCGGCGTCACCGACCAGACGACATAGTAGCCGACGAAGATCGCCAGCACGAAGATGGCGAAGCGGAAGACGAAGGGGTCGATGGCGCCGCCGGAGAGTGCATGGGCTGCATCACCCGCCGCCTCGGCGCCGGGCGCTGTGGCCAGGTCCTGCACGGCGAGCCTGACGGCGGCGGTTGCCTGGTCGAGCTGGTCGAGGGCTTTCTGCAAGGCGTCCATCACGCGATCCCCTTCGGCTTGGCAGCGGACTTGCTCGTAGCGGTTTTCTTGTCTGCGGTCTTTTTGGGCGCCGTTTTCTTCTC
>NZ_SRUX01000054.1:0-709 GCF_004791545.1 Mesorhizobium sp. M4B.F.Ca.ET.214.01.1.1 | reverse complement strand
GGAGTCCATGAAAAGGAGCGGCCCGGCAGGCTGGCGTGGGTAGGCCAGCAAACGCCGGGCCTAACCGGCGCCGGGTTCGGGGGCGAACGCGGCGCCGGCTGGCTAAACAATACGCTCTTGCCGAAATAGCAGGCACGTATCCATAAGGACGAACGTGGGAGTAGCCCAACGTTTCAGTGTTTCGTCTCGGGACCGAATTGCTGGCATCAATTTTGCGTCAGACGCATTGCTGGTACAGCAAGGGATTTTCACATTGCGACTGTCTGCTCAGCCTGCGCGAAGGCCAGGATCACCGAAGTGCATATACTCAGCGCCGCTGCAGATCGAGGATGTGCAGATCGACGAGAATGGCGATGTGACCCTCTCGATTATTGCTGACGACATCTACTCGAAGAATTCCACACAGCGCTATCAGATCACGTTGACCGAAGCCGAAATCAGCATTCTCGCCCACGGCGTCAGGCCCCACAAAGCATTGACCGCCGGCTAGGCGGAGGCTGGACGCCGTGCTCATAGCCGGCCCTCAAATTTGAATGCCGCCACAGTTGCTTTGTCTCACAGTGGCCGAATGTCGAAATACCTCTTCGAGGTTGTGAGAAATGGGCACGCTCTTGGCGATGCCTGGGTCGATCTCGATAGCCTGAGCGAAATGCGACGAGAGGCGCTCAAGGCTCTGCAAGACATAGCAGTCGACGAAATGGCCTCAAGC
>NZ_SRUX01000053.1:0-741 GCF_004791545.1 Mesorhizobium sp. M4B.F.Ca.ET.214.01.1.1 | reverse complement strand
CTGAAACTTATCAAAAAGCTTTCAGCTTATATGAAGAAGGATATAGTATGAAAAATGTAATTCAAAAATTAAATTTAAATTGTTCTCCTAGAACATTATTGATTAACTATTATAAATTTAAGAAGCATGGAATAAAGGTGCTTTTACCAATTCAGAGAAATAATACCTACTCAAATGAATTTAAGCTTAAAGTTGTGCACGAATATATAAATGATGGCCTATCTTTAACTGATTTAGTAGTTAAATATAATATCCCCACTACTTCAACTGTAAACAAATGGATTTCAAAGTATTTGTCGGGTAAAATATTAAAAACATATTCTCCAAAACCCGAGGTGTATCAATTGAAATATAAATCATTAACATTTGAAGATCGTGTAGAAATCGTTGATTATTATATGAATCATGGCCAATCGTATAAGACAACAGCAAATCATTTTAACATCAATTATAGCCAAGTATATAACTGGGTAAAAAAGTACAACTTGCATGGATATGATGGGCTTAAAGATGGACGTGGAAAAGGGAAACCCCAGTCTGTATTAACACCTGAAGAAGCATTAAAAGCTGAAATTAAGATACTTAAAGAGAAAAATAAATTTCTTCAAATGGAAAATGACGTTTTAAAAAGGGAAGAAGAAATAGAAAGGAAGTTGATGAAACAGGCATCAGACAAAAAGCATCATACCAAACGGTAAAAGCATTTAAAAACCTTTATCCGATAGCTTGGTTATGTTCAGT
>NZ_SRUX01000052.1:0-786 GCF_004791545.1 Mesorhizobium sp. M4B.F.Ca.ET.214.01.1.1 | reverse complement strand
ATTGAACGCTCTGTCGCGGCAACGATCCGGAGAGCCTTGAGATAGCGCTTCCGGTTCCCGAACAGCGTAGCCATCGCTTGCACCCCTGCATTCATAGGCGCTTCGGTCACCGGCCTAAAATAGGAGCCAAATTTTTGAAATTCAAATTGAGCCTTTTTGAGCAGCCAGGCTCCGATGCGCCAGACGCGCAATGTCGAACACTCATCAGCTAAAGGTGCGCAGGAAGTCCAGGTGCATTTCAAGTTCGCGTTGCACCGCCTCGAAGTCTTGCAATAGACCTCGGGCCACTTCGGTCCGGTGGCCGTCGAGCGTCATCTCATCGATGAGTTTGCGCTGGCGAGCAATGCGTGCCCTGCCTTCGCGAACGTGGCGTTCTCCCTTTTCCACCTTGGTCTCGGTGCCCATGCTGAGACAAGGCGGCTAATGGCCTTAAGTTCCGCCGCCCAAACGGAACATTTGCTCGCTCCTAGAGTTGGTCGACATGGACACTTCGACTTCCCTCGATATCAGCGCGGCAGCCCTGAAACGGGCGCAAAAACTTCGCGAAGAAAATGACCGCTTCACCAAGCAGGCGGCGGCGGAACTGGCTAGGGCTCGCGAATTGATTGCCGATATTGCCGAGCTTCTGGGTGCTCGCGGCCTGAGGCGCCGTTGAACTTAGGTCAGCTCGATTAGATGCCTGATGAGGTCATCGGGCATAACGGGTTTCACAAGACGCCGAACGCCCGAGAATTCGCTTGGGACAATGGTCCGGTCATACCCGGTGACGAATATGAACGGGATGCC
>NZ_SRUX01000051.1:0-809 GCF_004791545.1 Mesorhizobium sp. M4B.F.Ca.ET.214.01.1.1 | reverse complement strand
CGACGTCCTCGGCATTCAGCCCGGCATCGGCAAGGCAGGCGCGCATCGCCGACGCTGGCCCCTCGACAGATGGCGCGGCGATGTGGAAGGCATCGGCGGAAAGGCCGACGCCGGCGATCTCGGCAAGGATTGTGGCACCACGCGCCCTGGCATGCTCGTAGCTTTCCAGCACGGCCATGCCAGCACCCTCGCCCAGCACCAGGCCCTTCCTATCGGCGGAGAAGGGCCGGCAGGTATCGGGTGAAAGCACGCGCATTGCTTCCCATGCTTTCAGCACGCCCCATGCGAAGGGTGCGTCGCTGCCTCCGGAAACCATTACGTCGGCCCGGCCCAGCTTGATCTGATCCACCGCCGAGGCGATCGCATGGTTGGCCGAGGCACATGCGGAGGTCACCCCGAACACCGGCCCGCGCAAGCCGAGGCGCAAGCTCACCTGGCCGGCGGCGGCGCTTGGCATCGTTTTGGGTACAGCGAGGATGCCAACTCGCCTCGCGCCGTCCAAAAGGAGGGCCCGGTAAGTTTCCTCCATTACATCCCAGCCCAAGCCGCCGACGCCCACTGTAGCGCCGAAGCGATGGGCATTCCCTTCGTCGCAGGAAAGTCCGGCCTGCCGCATGGCTTCGCGCGCCGCAAGCACGGCGAGCAAGCTGAAGCGGGCCATGGAGACGAGCTGCTTGCGATCGATGTCGTGCTCGGGCAGCGCCTTGATCTCAGCGCCGGTCATGCCCTCCAGGTCATGAAGCTCGGAATTGGCGAGCGGGCCGATGGCGGAGCGGCCTTCGCGCATCTCTTTCCACATAGAGGCGGCG
>NZ_SRUX01000050.1:0-809 GCF_004791545.1 Mesorhizobium sp. M4B.F.Ca.ET.214.01.1.1 | reverse complement strand
CGACGTCCTCGGCATTCAGCCCGGCATCGGCAAGGCAGGCGCGCATCGCCGACGCTGGCCCCTCGACAGATGGCGCGGCGATGTGGAAGGCATCGGCGGAAAGGCCGACGCCGGCGATCTCGGCAAGAATTGTGGCACCACGCCTCGTGGCATGCTCGTAGCTTTCCAGCACGGCCATGCCCGCACCCTCGCCCAGCACCAGGCCCTTCCTATCGGCGGAGAAGGGCCGGCAGGTATCGGGTGAAAGCACGCGCATTGCTTCCCATGCTTTCAGCACGCCCCATGCGAAGGGTGCGTCGCTGCCCCCGGAAACCATTACGTCGGCCCGGCCCAGCTTGATCTGATCCACCGCCGAGGCGATCGCATGGTTGGCCGAGGCACATGCGGAGGTCACCCCGAACACCGGCCCGCGCAAGCCGAGGCGCAAGCTAAGATGGACGGAAGCGGCGCTGGGCATCACCTTTACTCCAGTGAAGAGTTCAGCACGGATTGCGCTACCCAAAAGCAGTGAGCGGTAAGTTTGTTCTGTTGCGTATGAACCGGTAAATCCAACGCCCACTGTCGCGCCGAAGCGATGGGCATTCCCTTCGTCGCAGGAAAGTCCGGCCTGCCGCATGGCTTCGCGCGCTGCAAGCACGGCGAGCAAGCTGAAGCGGTCCATGGAGATGAGATGCCCCCGGTTGATGTCGTGCTCGGGCAGCGCCTTGATCTCAGCGCCGGTCATGCCCTCCAGGTCATGAAGCTCGGAATTGGCGAGCGGGCCGATGGCGGAGCGGCCTTCGCGCATCTCTTTCCACATAGAGGCGGCG